>JAYTXU010000051.1:0-9781 GCA_043742785.1 Candidatus Omnitrophota bacterium | reverse complement strand
TTTATGGGTCTGTTTTTGAATTTACTTTTACCATCGGCAGGGGATGCATTTAGAGGTTTAGGTTTATCAAAGGAAACAGGAGATAAGACAAAAGTTTTTGCTTCGATTGTTTTGGATAGGCTCATTGGTTTTGTTTCTATTGTTATTGTTGCTGTTGTTGCTTTTTTATTTAATTATAAAACGATTCAAAATATGGTTGTTGTTATATCAATAATTTCTATGGTCATCATTTTAACAATGGTTGTGTTTGTCCTTTTTAATCATCGTATTTATTCTCTTGTATGCAGAGTTTTTAGTTCATGGCCAAAATTTAAAAATAGTCTTATGAAATTGCACTATGATATTGTCTTGATGAAAGGAAAAGTGTGGGAAGGTATTGGGACTATTATTTTATCTATTGGGTCTCAGATAGTTTATGCTTCTGAATTTTATTTAATAGCTAAAGCGATGCATTTAAAGGTTTCTTTTGGCTATTTTGTTATTTTTTCACCATTAGTCTGCGTAGTGTCTTTTTTACCTTCCATTGGAGGATTAGGGGTTCGAGAATTTGGTTGGGTTAGTTTGTTAAAAATTTTAGGTGTGCCTGAGGCAGTCGCTTCTGGTTTAAGCCTTATTAGTTTTTCTTTAATGGTTATTGTATGTCTTTTAGGTGGAATATTTTATGTCAGTACATTATCTACTCGACGGGTACAACATCATCAAGCAGACGGCAGTCTTCAACCAGGGAACGCTTGAGAGTCAGCGGAATGCTTTAATAAATTGGGTTAGTTGTTCCAATCCTCAAGGCAGTCTTAATAATGGCGTGACAGTTGTTTTTGATGGTAAGAGTGAATTCTTTGGTTCTCATTCTTCAAGTATTGTTCGGGTGATTTTTAGCAAAGATGAATCTGCGGATGATCTTATTAAAAGAATGGTTGAGCAGTATCCTTTTAAGAAGAATCTTGTAGTTGTAAGTAATGACAAAGATATTAAAATTTATGTGAGGGCTTTGGGAGCTGCTGTATTAAGTGTTAAGGAATTTACAGGTGTAGGTTTAAAAGAATCAAAGCAGTCTTTTAAAGAAAAATCTGAGCAGGCTGTTAGTAGTAAATATATTTCTTTAACCGATCAGGCTAGAATTAATAAAGAATTAGAAGGTATTTGGGTTAAGCCAAAAGGGAATTCAAAGACATGAGTTTTAATCTTTTAAAGAAAATTGGTCAGAGTGTTTGTGCTATGGGAGATGCTGTTTTCTTTCTAGGTGATATTTTGAAAGTGATATTTTCAGGTCGGGTACGTTTCCCTCAAGTAATGGATCAAATGTACTTTCAAGGAGTGCAGTCAGTTATTATTGTCATTTTATCTTCCTTAGCTTCGGGTGTTGTTTTGGGTTTGCAGGGATCCATTACTCTGCAGCGTTTTGGAGCCCGTGAATTTATAGCACCTTTAGTGGGATTGTCTTTGTTGCGGGAATTAGGACCTGTGTTTACAGCTTTTATCTATTCAGGAAAATCTGGTGCTGGGATTACGGCTGAATTAGGAACGATGAATACTCATGAGCAAATTCAAGCAACAAGGGCTTTAGGGGTAGATCCTATTGAATTCTTAGTTGTTCCTAGATTTTTAGCTTGCATGCTTGTTTTACCGGTGCTGGTTGTTATTTCTGAGGTAGTGGGTATTACTGGGGGGTATATTGTTGGTGTTTATCATGCGCAATTACCTTCAGCAGTTTATATACAACATACGATTCAATCGATTAATTATGTAGACTTTTTTAGCGGCATGATTAAAACTTTCTTTTTTTCGTTTATTGTGGCATGGATTTGTTGTTATCAAGGGTTTTTTACATCGGGGGGTGCTTTAGGGGTGGGAAGATTTACGACTCGTGCAGTCGCGTATTCTTATATAGCGGTTATTCTTTCTAATGCCGCTTTAACAATGATTATTTTAACAACTTGGGGTTAACATGATTCAAAAGAAATTAGTGAATTTTAGTTCGTTAGTTTTTAGTTTGTGGCTTATTGGTTGCGCGCATTCGCCTAGCGATAATGAAGGACAATTGCAGAGTTATCTTGCACCAACTGTGGAATCTGGCTGGATTCGTGAAGGATCTCCTGTTGAGTTTGAAAAGCAGAAATGGTATCCAGTTAATGATGTGGAAGTTCTGATGGATTCAGAAGTATATCAGATTGGTGAATATAAGGGTGTTCAGATCTTTGTCGATAAGGTAGATACTAAACCGTATCATCGTCTTTACACAAAATTTGCTAAAAATAAATTTCGTTATTTTGAAAAAAGAGATCATGATTAAAGTAGAGCATTTATCTAAGACATTAGGTGATCAGAAAGTCCTTAACGATATTAGTTTTGATGTCGCAAGCGGTGAGATCCTAGCTTTCTTAGGACCTAGTGGTACAGGTAAAACAGTATTGCTTAAACATCTGATTGGACTTTTAAAGCCGGATTGCGGTTCAGTTATTATTAATGGCCAGGATATTACATTGATGGCTCAATCTAAACAACTAGAGATGCGAAAAGATTTTGGTTATTTATTTCAAGAAGGGGCTCTTTACGATTTTATGAATGTATTTGAGAATATTGCTTTTTCTCTACGAGAACATACTACGTATAATAATCAGAAGATTCGTGAACGTGTGCGTGAAGTTTTGGATATGGTTGACCTAGAGGATGTAGAAATTAAAATGCCTTCAGAACTTTCAGGGGGTATGAAGAAGCGTGTTGCTTTAGCTCGTGCAATTGTCTTAGGTGCTAAAGTGTTATTGTGTGATGAGCCAACATCAGGGCTGGATCCAATTAGAAGTTTTGATATTTCTAATTTAATTCGTACAGTTGTTAAGAAGATTGGGGCTACGACCGTTATTACTTCACATGATGTGGTTAATTCTTTTCGCATTGCGGATCGAATAGCTATTCTTAATGAAGGAAATATTGAAGTTATAGGTTCTACGCAGGATGTATTACTTTGTCAAAACCCTTTTGTTAAAGAGTTTTTAAAACCATCGACCGTGTAAGGGAGAACTAGGGAAGAGCATAGCATAGTAAGGAAGTTTTTTGCAGGGATGTTTCTTATCATTGGGTTTGGGTTGATTGGGTTAGTGATCTTTATTATTGGTTTTGATAAAGGGTTAACTCAACCTAAGTTTCAAGTGATTGCTCTTTTTGATGAGGTGGGAGGGTTGATTGAAGGTTCTCCTATCCGTATTTCGGGGGTTAATGTGGGTGTTGTTGGTAATATTGATTTCTTAACGGAACCTATTGAAGAAAGAAGTCTTAAGGTTACGCTTAATATTTTCAAGAAATATGAATTTCAGTTACGTAAATGTTCAAGAATTGCTATAAAAACAGAAGGTGTTTTGGGACAGAAATTAGTTGAAATTAGTGAAGATCATAGTCGTAAAATGTTTGATATCGCTCTTCCTATTGTGGGTGAGGATCCATTAAATGTGGAGGATATGGCAGCGGTTATTACTCGTACGGCAATATCGATTCAGAAGACGAGTCAGGATGCTAATGATGTTTTAGGTGAGTGGAAGTATATTTCTCACAAAGCAAGACGATTGATTAATCGTGTTGAAGATAAAATTGTAGAAGGCAATTTCTTTAAGTTGTTTTAATGGTTTAAGGTGTTTACCATCTTTAAAATAGTTAGGAGTTCTTATGTTTGTGATGGGGAATTTCATAAATGCTTTTGCATATTTGGTTAATATCGCTTTAACGATATTGTATTGGTTAATTCTTTGTAGGGCGCTTATTAGCTGGGTTTCTCCTGACCCGTTTAATCCTATTGTACAATTTCTAAACAGAACAACTGAACCTATCTTGGAGCCTATTCGTCGATTATTACCTAATTTAGCTATTGATTTATCACCTTTGATAGCTTTTTTTGCAATTATATTTTTGAAGAAGTTTTTAGTAACTACTTTGTACGATTTTGCTTCGAGGCTTTAAGTAAGAAAGACTATTACTTGCAAAAGTCTTTAGTTTAATGTATAAAAATAAAAGCATTCTGAAAGGAAGAATATGTTTGATAAGGTTAAAGAGCTCATGGAGCTCAAGAAAAAAGCAGATCAGTTAAAAAAAGAGTTAGAAGCAGTTATTATTGAAGTTAATGATGTGCGTTCTATTAAAATAAGAATTAATGGAGCTCAGATTGTACAATCAATTGAAATTGATGAAAGCATTTTAAATCCGGCTCAGAAGAATCGTATTCAAATGGATTTATTGCGCAGTATTAATACCGCGGTCAAGAAATCTCAGCAGGCAGCGGCTAATAAAATGAAAAATATGCCAGGTTTTAATATTCCAGGATTGTCGTAACCTTTTGAAAGGAAAAGAACTATGCCTTACGATGCCACTTTAGATGCGTCCACGTTCAAAGAAGTGATTAATTTTGAAAGCACTCGTTTGACTGTTGGTGTTTTCTCGTATAATGGAGCCCCTAAAAAGCTTCAAATTAGTCGTGAAAATTTGATTGATGGTGCATGGAGTTTTACAAAATTAGGCCGATTAAATAAGGAAGAAGCTGTAGCTGTTGCTCCTCTTTTAATGAAGGCTATTGAAACAATGTAAGATTTTGTTTGGCTTAATATCTTATCCCGCCTTTTAAAGGGCGGGATAAGTTTTTTAATTAATGAGGTGATTTATGGCTAATGAAGTTTATTTAACCCGTAAAGGGTTTCAGAAATTACAAGAGCAATTGGAAGCATTAAAGACTACTGAACGTCAGAAGATTGCAAAAGCAATTGGTGAGGCTCGTCTTCAAGGAGATATTTCTGAGAATGCAGAGTATGATGCGGCTAAAGATGCACAGGCGCATAATGAATCCCGGATTTCTAATTTAGAATCTCAATTATCCAATGTTCGTATTATTGAGAATGAGAATATTCCTTCTGATAAAATATTTATTGGAGCAATCGTTACTTTAGAAGATCTTGATAATGATGAAGAGTTAACCTATATGCTTGTTTCTCCGGAAGAAGCTAGCTTTGAAGAAAATAAGATTTCTATTTTTTCACCGATCGGTAAAGGTTTATTAGGTCATAAGGCAGGAGAAACGTTGGCGATCAAAGTGCCAGCAGGAACGCTTAATTATAAGGTTAAGAAGATCAAACGTCCCTCGTAGCAAATAGACTTAAACCCAACCATAAGAACGTAGTAGGCATGAGCGCGAAAATAATACGATTGAGGGTATTGTTCATCCACCAGTCTATTTCAAAGAAGGTATTGATTTGATAATAGGTTAGAACTACGATTAAATAAGAAACTATAAAGAGTCCAATGACCGCTAAAGGCTTTTTAAAAGCTTTTTTTCTACCAACTATAAGCCCAGTCATAGCTAATATCCAAAGCCCGCTCCATTGAAGGCCAATCAGTTCATGTAGTGGGTAAACTAAAACGTATTGTAATCTAGATAGAGTTGATGGTTTATTAACGGAGAATAATCCATTGATAAATGCTTGATTGTGAGGAGCCATAAAAAGATAGAATATAATTTCAGGCAGGGCCGCTAGGAGAAGCATGCTTAAGAAGATTAAGGGTTTATTTGGTCTTGAAAATAAAATAAGAGTAGTAAGGACGAAAGAGGCAACTAATCCTTCATTTTTTGTAAAACTTAATAAGCCTATAAAGAGTGCAGTTAGAATTAACCAACGAGGGTTATTATTTTTATAGCTAAGTAAATAACAAACAAAGGTGCAAAGAATAAAGAGGCTAGAAAGCATATCACTGTATTGACTAATCGATAAGGTGTTACCTAAGCTTAAAGTGAATACAGCAAGCGTTATTAGAAAAGAAATCTTTTTAGATACTGTTAATTCTTGTAAACCTAAGAGTAGAACACCTGCAGTCAAAAGAGTCAGAATAATTGCGTTGAACATGGAGACATTTTGAGAAGCTCCACTCCAATGCCAGAACCATACGTTGATGGAGGGCAGAGCTAGAGGGTAGTTGGTATTGCTTCGCCAAAGGTCAGATCCAAGCATATCTTTCCAGTGTTCGCTTCCTAGATAAATAAATTTAGCTTTTAAATTCCAACAAGACCAGGCATCCCAGCCCCCTAGAGGATAATAATGAGCTTCCAACCAAAGGGGAATGGCTAAAAGAGGTAAGAGTATAAGGCTCCAATTATTGGAAATTTTCATAGGAGAAGTTCTTAGAGTTTTATTAAGAAAGATTAATATTCCTAAAAGAATTAAGGAAAATAATGGGGGAAGAAAATGGTTAAAGTTGTTTCCAAATAATTGTAAATAGAAGATGATTTGGCCAATTATGCCAAAACCAAGAGCTGTTCCTAAGAATAATCCTAAATAAGAATGGAAACTTCCATTTAGGATAAGGCGAAGGGTCAAGATTCCTATAGAAGCTACAATTGTTAAAGCAAATAAATAGATCATGATCTTAAATCTTGTATTTGAGGATTAATTGCAAGGATGATCCCTTGATTATTAGCTTTAATGGGTTGAAGTCCTAATTCTTTAATTTTATTAAGGGCTATTTCGCTCGTTGAGCAATCCAAAATGACAAAAGGGTATTGAGTGTTATTTAAATCCAATACGGTTGGAGCCAGAATGTATTGAGCTTGCTCGTATTGAGCGATAGATAAAGGATTATCCATGTTTTTATCAGAATAGTATCCCACCCTCCGTTGAGTATTAAGAATGGTTTCAAGACCTTTAAATTTATCACCTAGGCTATGAAGGGGAAAAGCCGTTGGATGAAGTTGATGGGATAAGACGTGCAGGGTTAGTTGTGCGCTATTAAAGGCAGTACATAGAATTAATAATATTAAGATCATCTTAGACATGGGTGGATTTTACTGGCTTCAATAGGACAATGCAACTGAATTTCAATAGATTGTCTTAAAATAGTTTGCGGGTAAGGGTACTTTAAGTATAATCTGTGTATGATTTCAATAGGTGTAATCGGCTGCGGTCATTGGGGTCCCAATCACATTCGTATTTTCTCACAATTGCCTGGTTCTAAGGTTGTTATGTGTGCGGATTTGGATGAGAAACGTTTGGCTGCCATGGCTGTTTTGTATCCTCAAATTCAGACGACAAAGAATTATTACGATATTCTTAATAATCCTGCTATTGATGCTGTGGTGGTTGCTCTTCCTACCAACTTTCATTTTCAAATTACTCGAGAAGTTCTTTTAGCAGGTAAACATGTTTTATGTGAAAAACCTCTTTCTCTTTCAGGAGAAGAATGTTTGACGCTCAAAGAACTGGCCCTTCAAAAGAAAAGGTTATTGATGGTGGGGCATATCTTTGTTTTTAATCAAGGAGTGGTTAAGCTTCGTGAATATATTCAAAAGGGTGAGTTGGGACAAGTACACTATGCTCATTCTGAACGTACAAATTTAGGTCCGTTTCGTTATGATGTTAATGCGCTTTGGGATTTAGCTCCGCATGATATTTCTATTTTTAATTATCTTTTTGACAGTGCTCCCATCAGTGTTTCTGCAAGGGGACATAAATGTCTAGGTGACAAATTAGAAGATTTGGCTTTTGCGACTCTTGATTACCCTAATAATGTGATGGTTAATATTCATGTGAGTTGGCTTGATCCTAAGAAAGTACGTCAGATCACAATTATCGGCGATAAAAAGATGGTGGCTTGGGATGATTTAGATATTGAAGGACCTATTAAGCTTTATGATAAACATGTTGAGAAAACAGATGTATTTTATGCAACTTATGGAGAATTTCAGCTGTTATCTCGTGAAGGCAGTATTATGATTCCTAAAATTGGTATTAATGAACCTTTAAAGAACCAAGCTTTATATTTCTTAGATTGTATCGCTAACAATAAGTCTCCTGATATTGCCGATGCGCAGAAAGCTTATGAAGTTGTGCGTACCTTGTCTGCCATTAGCGAATCGATTAATCGTAAAGGAGAACTAGTTAAATTATGAACTTCTTTAAACATGATCAGGCGTTAGTGCATCCGCAGGCCAAGATTGGTGAGGGAACTCGTGTATGGGCTTTTGTCAATATTCAGCAAGGGGCTGTTATTGGTGAGAAGTGTAATATTTGCGATGGTTGCTATATTGAAGGTGGTGCTGTTGTTGGAAATCATGTGACGGTTAAAAATGGAGTTGAGATTTATAGTGGAGTTACAATCGAAGATGATGTTTTTTTAGGAGCTCACTGTGCTTTTATTAATGATCGCTATCCGCGTAGTAATCGTCAGGATGATTGGATCTTAGAAAAGACCTTGGTTAAAAAAGGGACTACGATTGGTGCAAACGCTACCATTCTTTGTGGTGTAACTATTGGTAGTTATGCAGTTGTTGGAGCGGGTGCAGTTGTTACAAAAGATGTGCCTGCTCATGTTATTGTTGTTGGAAATCCTGCTCGACTCTTCGGTTATGCTTGCCGTTGTGGACGTAAGTTAGACAAAGACTTAGGATGCTTCTGCGGTTTGAAATATAAATTAAATGTAGGGGAAAATGGGCTTGTCTTTGTTTAATAAAAGCTACTGCTACATATGATGCCTAAAGTTCTCGTTTGTCCTATTGCTTTTAATGAGTGTATTAAATTACGTAATGTTATTGAACGTTTTCTAAAAAGCGGTATCCATGACGTAGCGGACTATCTTATTGTTGATGATGGTTCTGATGATGGCACCACAGAAATGATCGTTGAATACAAAACTCGCGGTGTGCAAACGATTAAACATACCAAGCGAAGTGGAGTGGGAGCGGCCATTCGAACTGCTATCAAACATGCCCATCAACAGGGGTATGAAATCATCGTGATTATGGCGGGTAATGATAAAGATAATCCACAAGAGATTCCGTTTTTGCTTGAGCCTATTATCTCTGAAGGTTTTGATCTTATTCAAGGGTCTCGTTATTTAGGTAAGACTGGTTCCGGTGGACAAATGCCTTTTTACCGCAAGATAGCTACTCGTCTTCATCCGTGGATATTTTCTTTGTTTACTGGCAGGTCTTTAACAGATACAACCAATGGTTTTCGCGCTATCCGTCTTTCGATGTTTGATGATGAGCGTATCAATCTTAATCAAGATTGGCTTAATACCTATGAGCTTGAACCTTATATTATCTGGAAAACGATTACCTTGGGATATAAATATAAGGAAGCATTTGTAACAAAGATTTATCCGCCAAGACAGGGAAGCGGTTATACTAAGATGGTGCCTTTAGTCAGCTGGTGGAGTATTTTGAAGCCATTGTTTTATTTGAGATTAGGAATTAAAAAATAAGGTAGGTGTTTATTTATGAAATTATACGGTAAAAATCCTGTTTTAGAGAGATTGAAGAGTAATCCTAAAAGCATTAAATGTATTTTTATTGAGCAAGGACATGTTGAGTCTGCCTATATTCACATGAAGGCCAAACAAAATGGAATTTCTGTGACTGCAGTGCCCTATACGAAAATCCAAAGGCTTGCACAGAACGTTAATTCTCAAGGGATCGTTGCTGATGTTGAGGATTTTACATATGTTAATATCGACGATTTATTAGAGATGGCTATTAATAAGCATTGGACTATTCTTTTTCTGGATAATTTAACAGATCCACAGAATTTAGGCGGGATCATTCGTACTTGCGGCAGTTTAGGCAACTTTGGTATTGTTCTTCCAACATCAGAGTCTGTTAGTGTTACTGAATCTGTCTTAAGAGTGGCCTGTGGTGGAGATAATTTTGTTTCGGTAGCTCGCGTATCTAATTTAGCTAATGCTATTGAGAAAGCAAAGAAGTTAGGTTTCTGGATGATAGGTACAGCGGTTGAAAATGCAAAATCAATTTTAGATG
>JAYTXU010000050.1:0-6969 GCA_043742785.1 Candidatus Omnitrophota bacterium | reverse complement strand
AATAGTGACAGGCACTAATTTCTTTTAAAAGAAATTAGTGCCTGTCACTATTTATTTTTAACCAAGGCAACAGCGCCTAGAATAACAGCATCATCTCCTGAACTAGACTGTAAAATACGGCATTTATTGAAGCCTTTAAAGAATGGATCCGCTTTGAGCTCTTTCTCAATCAAAGGAAGCATAAAAAAACCACAAGCCTTAATAACACCCCCGCCAAAAACAATGGCCTGCGGATTAAAAGTATGATTAATAGAAACACAGGCCTGTCCTAAAATAACAGCCGTCTGCTTAACTACTTTTTTTACAACAGCATCATTCTTTAAAAGAGCTTCCTTGATTACACGGCTTTTGATGGTAGTCAAAGAACCATTATTAAGTTCTTTAACTATACTCTTGCTTCCACTTTTAATAAGAACTCTAATATCTCTCTCCATAGCCCAACGGCTGGTTAAAGCTTCCAAACACCCATGATTTCCGCAATGGCATAAGGGACCCCCCACCTGCATAATCATATGCCCTAACTCGGTCGCAGCCCCCTGCATTCCTAAAAGTAATTTTCCTTCAATCAATACTGCCCCACCTACTCCTGTTCCTGGGGAAATACCCACAACCTGATGAAGCCCCCTTGCCACTCCCAACCAAGCCTCACCCAGAAGACCAGCGTTCACATCATTAGTCATAGAAATCTTAGTTCTATACTTCATTTTCAATTGTGCACTTAAAGGAAAGCCTGAAAGATTAATATTCGGTGCAGCTAAAATATGATTATTATGCGTGTCAACAATCCCAGGAACACCTAAACCGATACCCTGTATCTGAGATAACTTTATACCTACAGAACTTTGCAAGTCTGAAATCAAATTAAACAAACACGCAAGAATTGTCTTAGGATTAGCTTTTGAGGGGGAAGCCATCTTTGAACGGGAAAGAATTTTTCCTCTAGATGTTACAACAGCCCCTGCTATTTTTGTACCGCCAACATCAATTCCAATAAAATAATCATTCATAATTATCGAGTATAATGGTTAATAAAATATTCCTGAGCTCCAAAAGAAACTTTATTGTTCACAAGGCGGGCATAGGTTTGATCATTCTTTAATACACGAGCCTTCAGGGTGTCCTTCAAATAATTCTCCAATATAAATTGTAAATGAGTTTTTATTTCGCTCTTCGTAATCTCAAACAAAAGCTCCACACGTCGGTCAAAATTGCGAGTCATCCAATCAGCGGAAGATAAAAAGACTCTTGGAATCCCATTGTTATTAAAAAGAAAAATTCGTGAATGTTCCAAGAATTGACCAACAATACTTCTAACTTCAATATTCTCACTTAACCCCTCAACACCTGGAATTAAACAACAAATACCACGAACCATCAATTTAATCTTCACCCCTGCCTGAGACGCTGTATAAAGCTTCTCAATCATTTGAATATCTTCTAAAGAATTCATCTTAGCAATAATCAACCCGTTCTTATGTTTGGAATGAAACTCTATCTCTCTATCAATCAAATCAAAGAAATATTTACGCAGATCATACGGTGAAGAAATGATCCTCTTCCAAGGACTTGGTTGAGAATAACCGGTGATAACATTAAAAACGTCAGCCACGTCTCTTGCAAAATCATCGTTAGCAGTAAAATAACCGATATCCGTATAAACACGCGCTGTTTTCTCATTGTAATTACCCGTAGCTAGGTGAACATAACGACGGATACGGCCTTCTTCCCTGCGAACAATTAAACTCATCTTAGAATGGATCTTTAATCCAGCAATCCCATAAATCACATGACATCCCGCCTGTTCAAGTTCACGCGCCCATTGAATATTCTTTTCTTCTTCAAAACGAGCTTTAATTTCCACAACCACGGTCACCTGTTTACGGCGTTTAGCGGCCTCCATCAGTGCTTTAATAATATTAGAATCTTCATTGGTTCGATATAAAGTCATTTTGATAGCTAAAACATCCGGATCCTTAGCAGCAGTTTGAATTAAATCTTCAGTTGGGAAAAACGATTGAAAAGGCATGTGAATAATAAAATCTTCTTCCTTAATTTTATCAAAGATATTCTCATATTGGGTTTTAGAAGGCACATAAGATCCAAAACGCACACCAGGATTATCGATGCTATTGGCCATTTCAAAGAAAAAAGCTAAATCTAAATCAGAAGGAATAAAAATAATTTCTTCTTTTGGAAAAACTAAACCATTACAAAGGGTATCCACTAATTCTTCATTAGCCCCCTGCTCCATTTGAACATATACCGTCTTGGCGCTCGTACGTTTTTTTAATTCTTTCTCCATCGCTTTAAGCAAATTAGGAGCAAATTCTTCATCAAAGGCAATTTCACTATCCCTTAAAAGACGAAATTCAGATGCTGAGTGAATCTTATAGCCTTTAAAAAAGTCTTTAAGATTCTCCTTAATAATATGATCAATAAGAATGTAATTAAACTCTTCCCCTTCTGAAGGAAGCTTTAAAAGTCTAGGCACAGATTTAGGAACAGGGATAATAGCCAGGTGATTTTTATCTGAACGGGTAATGGATACAGCCAAGGCAATCGTCTTAGCTGGTAAAACAGGAAACGGGTGCCCCTGATCAACCGCCATGGGCGTTATAATAGGATAAAGCGTTATATCAAAATAACGTTTAACGAACTTCTTTTGGACTTCGCTTAACTCATCAACGTTCTTTAAATATATTTTGTTCTTTTCTAAACTTGATTTTATCGATCCCGTATAAATCTCATAAAGATCTTTAACTAAACTATCTGCCTTTAATTTGATATCGCTAAAAAGATCTTGAGGAGAAAATCCAAACTGATCTTTACGATTATACCCTGAATCTAGAAGTTTCTTAACTCCTGCCACACGCACCATATAAAACTCATCAAGATTAGTTGTAAAAATACTTAAGAACTTCAAACGCTCCAGTAAAGGATTTTGTTCATCAGCAGCCTCTTCCAATACCCTGCGATTAAATTCCAACCAGCTTAGGTCTCGATGAATAAATTTATCTTTTAATTCCATACTAATCCTGACTCTTGACTGTTAAGGTTAATTTATTACCAGTAATTTCCTCAAACAATTCTTTCTTCTCTAAGAAATTTTCTTTTTCTAATAAAAAATTCTCATGCGTAAAGACAACAATCGTTGCATCTCCAGCGGCATTAAACTTAACATCTAAACGTTTAGCCTTTTGCTTATGGGAACGATCCAAGGCATTGGCAATACGTAAAAGCGCGCTTAACTTCTGCACCAAAATCTGTTGATTGGAAGATAACGAATTATAAACCAAATGAGTCTTTAGAGGAGGGGAACGTCTATGATAGCGAGCAATACAGGCAATGATATTAATCTCATCCTCTGTTAAGCGAAACAAATTCGATGAACTGATAATATATTCACTATGTTTATGATGAGCGCGATTATTAATAAACATCCCTAAATCATGAAAATAAGCCGCCAAAATCAAATAGTTACGATCCTGCTGTCCTAACCCTAGAATATCTTTAAAAGCATCAAACAATTGATCCGTAATAAAAGCAACATGCTTTAAATGATCCAAATCCATCCCGTATTTACGGCAAATAAAATGAGCAACAGAAATCAACTGACTTAATTTATCTGTCTTCTCAGTTGCTTCCAAACGAAACATTTGATTAGCTAAAATAGCTTCTGAGAGGGAGGCCTCTAAAATGTATACATGCTCATTTTTATTTAATTTAAATAACGTGTTAAGAATAATAGCAAAACCAATAATCGTCGTAGAAATATCCGCAGGAATATTATAAGTTCTAGCTATTTCTTCCGCATTCATTTGACGCAAACGCGATAAAAACTCTTGAGCTTCAGAGGCTTTGAACTTAAAGAAATCTGAATCCCGACGTTTATTAGGGAGGATATTCTGAATAAAAACAGAATAGTTTTCGTCAATAAGAATAATATCATCAATCAAAAGACCAGGATTATTTTTCTTTAAGAATAAAATCTCATTCTCAATATACTCCTCCGTTGCCTCATGAATTTCCTGCATAGAACCATCCAGGTTATCCATAAATTGAGACAAACGAAGCGTCCCAATGGGAAAACCAATATTCATGAGCGTCAAGCCATGAGCCATCACCGACATATCCAGACTTCCTGCTCCCAATTCCGCAATCAATAGATTCTTTTCCCCAACAGGATAAGTCTTCTTTAATTTATGGGAAAGAAAATAATCAATATAATAGACAACGTCTCCAACGTTAAGGACTTCAATTTTAAAACCTGTCTTACGCAAAACTGTATCTAAGAAAATATCCTGGTTTCTAGCTTCACGGACAGCAGTAGTAGCAATCACCGAAACATCAGTTACATCATATTCCTTAAGAGTATCTTTATACTTTTGTAAGATGACAGCGGTTTGATTGATAATAGTCTGAGGAATACGACTTTTTAAGAAGGCATGACGCCCTAAAGGGACATTATTCTTCAGCGACTCAATAATCTTAATGTCTTCCCCATGGCGTTCCCCAATAAGCAGCTTGGTGGAAGAAGAACCTATATCGATAACTCCAAAACGCATACCAATCCTTTCAGTCTAAACAGCTTCTAAACCCTACAAAGTATACCACATCCCTTTATAAAAAAACGCCCGTTTATCAGAGAACTCAGACTGATAGATAGGGCATTATTCATAAATTCTCAGTGGTGACAACCGCCTGTCCCATGAACATGACCATGAGCCACTTCATCAACGGTAGCTCTTCTTTTTTCAATAATTTCAACTTCAAAGGTTAAATCCTGGCCTGCTAATGGATGATTCCCATCCAAAGTAATTTCATCATTCTCAATATGAATAACCGATACAGGAGAACTGCTCTGGCCATTACCCGCTTCAAACACATCCCCTATATTAATTTTTGTCGTTGGTAATTTACTGCGCGAAACCTTATAAACCAAGGTTTGGTTATAGATTCCATAACCCTCTTTTGCAAGAATGGTTACTGTTTTCTTCTCTTTAGAAACCATCTGCATTAAAACACTCTCTAAGCCAGGAATAATTTGACCTGATTCAGTCATAAAAATAAGGGGATGTCCTTCAGTAGATGCATCAAGAATTTTTTGGTCTTTATCGGTTAACTTATAATTAAATGAAATCACTTCTTTAGACACAATCAACCTCTTTCTTAATAAAGAGCCCCCATCACATCGATAGGGGCTCTGTACAACATTTTTAAATTATTTTTGTGTGATTGGACACATTTTTTGACATGGACTAGAGCTAAATGGACAATAGCCTTTACCAAAAGTATACCCAAGAGTAAAAACTATTAAAGCGAAAGCCAAAGCTACAATAAGCTTCTTAACCCCACCACAGCAACTACCACTACCTTTTGTACCGCAACATTCTTCCTTTTTTTCTTCACTCATATTTCCCCCTTTTTTTAATCTAAGATATTATCCTATTTCTTAATCGTTTTGTCTAACTTCTTAGTGCTTCCTTTAAAAGATATATTCTGCTGCGGATCAAAAGACATAATACGTAATTTTTTAGGATCAGAAATAACCAAGGTAGGCTCATGCTGATTCTTCATCGCTTGGGCAATAGCATACTCAAGTTGATCGGAGCCTACAATAAATCTAGGTTTGGGATTTTTCCAATTTTGCTCAAAATTAAACACCACATGAGAAACTCCATTATTGTAACTTAAATTACTCATCTTCTGCAAACCGGGATCTAGGACAGGAGGAGCTTCTTTCACCTGAAATACAGGCTCAATTATTTTAACGGGCAAAACAGTGGCATTCTGATTCACCTTCTTGTAATCCTCAAAAGTATTAAAGTGCTTCCCTGCTGAATAAACTTCAATTGCCGCCTGAGAGAAACGAATATTCATCATTAATACTATTATAATAAGAAAAAAAATATTCATAATCACTCTTAATGTTCCCTAGATTTTAAAATACGTTCAACAAATTCTTTTTCATAGAGCGATTCAATTTTCTTAAGCTCAAGAGCACCTAAAAAATATTTAATAGCCCCTTCGATTGCTTTCAGACGGTTTCTTAAATACAAATACTCACCATTTAAAACCTTGTCATTCCCATCAGAAAATTTCTGTGTCCGCTCATCCTGCTTTTTATGAGCCATATACTTAACAAACTCTTCAATAAATTTCTGATAATCTTTCTGATTCTTTCCTTCTTTTTTCTCAAATCTCTGCAATGTCTTTAATAGATGTTCATCCACCATCAATTGAGTCATTTTACGTTCAATCCGTTCAAAAGACTCTTTAGTGGACTTATACCCCCAAATTAAATAACGACGAATAAGATTTTTCTGAGTAACACTTATTTTCATTGAAAACGAATAGTATTTGAATTGTTCTGACCCAACTCATTGATTTTATCTACGGTACTATTAATCGTTCTTTCCACAGAATTCTTAAGAGGACCTGATTGCGGATTTAAAATAACCAAAAAAACGAGGATAACGGCCACAGCCAAGAGGATATATTCTACGATGTTTTGCCCTTTTTTTGCCTTCATGATCTTAATATACCATATCCTCTATTTATAAACAAGATCTGCAACCGTTACTGGTTTATCCACCTTCAATCCTATTAATTGCCCTTTTTTAGCTACTTTAACATCCTGACTTTCAATTTGCATAGACCACACCTTCTGAATAAACTTGTTTTTCTGGCCTACCATGGTTAATTTATCTCCAATTAAGATTGTTCCCTGAGTAATTTTAACCACGCAAACATTAATTCGCTCAAAATAATGAGTAATCTCCCCTACTTGAACTAAATGAGAGTCTACTAGTGGTTTCTTAGATTTAGCAGAAACTGAAATCTTGGCTATTTTAACTATTTTAGCTGATTTAAGCGGTTTCTTTTGGCTAAACGTAGAAACTCTAGAAGATTTCGATTTCTTAGGAATTTTCTTTATGGCAATTTTAGAGCGTTTGGCAGGTTTTTTTA
>JAYTXU010000049.1:0-15480 GCA_043742785.1 Candidatus Omnitrophota bacterium | reverse complement strand
GGGGTTAGTGATCCGGTGGTTGAATGTGGGATTGCCATCGCTCAACGAACAATAGGTACTCTGGGGATAACAGGCTGATCGCGCTCGAGAGTTCATATCGACAGCGCGGATTGGCACCTCGATGTCGGCTCATCCTATCCTGGGGCTGTATAAGGTCCCAAGGGTCCGGCTGTTCGCCGGTTAAAAGGGTACGTGAGCTGGGTTTAGAACGTCGTGAGACAGTTCGGTCTCTATCTGGTGTGGGCGCACGATGATTGAAGGGAAGATCTCCTTAGTACGAGAGGACCGGGAGATACGAACCTCTGGTGTCCCAGTTGTCCTGCCAAGGGCAATGGCTGGGTAGCCAAGTTCGGAAGGGATAAGCGCTGAATGCATATAAGTACGAAGCCCCTCCCAAGATGAGTCATCGATTACCTTCGGGTATGAAGGCACGTTGTAGACTACGACGTTGATAGGCAGCAGGTGTAAGATCCGTAAGGATTTAAGCTAAGCTGTACTAATCTGCCAAACGCTTGATCTTAATAAATTTTGATCTTGAATTTGTATTATCCTATATTTCATAATTGTCACTAAATTTGCGGTAACTTTACTGGTAGTGTTACACCCGTTCCCATACCGAATACGGAAGTTAAGCCTACCAAGGTCGATGGTACTTTAGTCGCAAGGCTATGGGAGAGTAGAACGTTACCGCTTTTATTTACCCCAGCCGCATTGCTTTGTAAGGCAAAGCAGCTGGGGTTTTTTATTGCCTAATTTTTAATTTGCAATCTTTCTTTAACCTTATTTGACACTGTAGGTAGAGGGTGGTATATTTAAATAAGGAATATTTATAAAAGGCGGTGTATTAATATGTTACAAAAAAATAACAATGCTTTTACCTTGATAGAAATTGTTGTTGTATTGGCTATTGTAGGTATTTTAGCGGCCGTTGCTTTGCCAAATTTGTTTTCTCAAATAGAGCGGAATCGGGCGCAGGAAGCTGTTAATACAATGACTACAATTAGAAGCTCCATTGAATCTTGCGGCGTAGAAAATTCTTATGATTTTTCAAAATGTGTTAATTATAGTCCTCTAGCTGGCAGTGCTCCTAATTCTATCAACATGTCAGACCCTTCAAATACTGGAGTGGACTTTTTGAGTAACGCTGTTAGTAATCCGGGGGCAAAGTTTAATTATACAATACCAATACATCTTGATTGTAATGCACAAGCTGCTCTTGCAACTTGTTTTTCTATACAGGCAGCAAGAGTGAGTTCAACTGATACTGTGATTATTAGCAGAAAAAAGGAGGGAAATTTCACATGTGTTGGGTCAGGTGCCTATAAAAAATTTTGTTAATAGGAGATTCTTTAGTGTCTAATAAGGCTTTTACTTTAATTGAAATTATCATCGTTGCTGTTATTCTTGGCGTATTAGCTATTATGGCTATACCTAATTTTTCAAAAACAACCAATCGTTCTTATGCTCAAGATGCCATGCATAATTTAATTGCTATTTATGGAGCAGAGCAGAATTTCTCTATCAATCATGGAGAAACTTATTTGAGTTGTCCTACATTAGCTTGTATAAATGATTCTAACCCTGATGCAGGTTTAGGTGTAGGTATTGTTTCCCCAATAACGGCCTACGTTTGTACCGCTAATACTTTTCCTACACCTTCTCCTTGTACTGCAACAAGAGGTACTGCTTTTACAATGCAAATTATATTGAATAATCCTATTACAGTTACTTCGACTCCAGTTTATTGTAATGGGACGATCCATAACCCATGCTGTGTACTGGTAGCGGGGGCTGCTGCTGGGGATAATTGTCCATAGTCTATGTTAAATAAAAATTCTAAAGGGATTACTCTTCTTGAAACATTCTTAGCTGCGTTTGTTTTTGTTATTGCTGTTTCGGCTATTTTTTTGGTTCTAAAGTCTTTAAGAAAACCTGTAATTGATAATGATCAAGCGGTTGGAGCAGCTTTAGCTACTCGAACTGTTTTGGAAGATCTACGATCAAAGATTGATCCTAGTAATATAAATTCTGTTACAGGTGATTATATTCAAGATTTAAGCCAGGCAGGTGTTACTGCTTGTGATAGTGCTCCTTACTCTTGTCCTACCGCCTATGGTACTGGGAATTGTCATTGTAAAACAACAGTGAATGCTTATAAAGTTTATTGGAAGGTTACCTGTGAGAACTCTTTAACGGGATTTCTTGCTAACTGTACTCTTCCTCCTTGTGTTTTTGGGAGTAGTCCTTCTCTTGTTGCGCTTCCTAACTGTATTAGAAAAGTAGAAGCAACAGCAACTTGGTAGAATATTATTTAGTTTGGATATAAAATGAAAAAATATCATCAAACCGCGGCGTTCACTTTATTTGAAGTTATTATTTCGACAGTAGTGGTTGCTATTATTATGCTGGGCATTGTTACTTCAATGATCTCTTTAGAGAAAATGAACAGAATATCCTCTGACGGCTATTACGTTATGCAAAACAGCAGCAATGCTTTAAATCATATTCTTAAGAATGCTTCGCTTGCGGTAGGAAGTCCTGCCTATCCTGGTTTTGCCACAGGAACAGCAGGGGGAACTTCTTTAGGGATGGATAGCCAAGGGAATACTATTAGCTCCCGTGTATCAGGGGGAGGGAATGTTAATACTTTTTGTTTTAATCAAACAGCTGGTGATCCCGCTGTTGCAACGTCTAATTCTTGGTTGTGTTATACCTGGGTTCCTCCATCTTTACCTAAGGGTCCAACAACAAATGGGAATATATATACATGTATTAGAACGGGTGGGATTGTTCCAGCTGCTTGTGATGTTACTGATAAAATAGTTGGAACAGCTAAAAATATAACAGAAAAATTTTCTATTAATAACTCTTCCGTAGGCGGGCAAAAAACATTATTTAATGTTAAGGTTGAAAGTTGTCTAGATAATACGATTCCTTCTTGTTGTGATCCTGGTCTTCCATTATGTCCAACGGGATTTCCTAATTGTTGTACTCCGGATACTAATAATCCGTATGTTGTTAAAGAGGGAAGTGTTTCTCTTTCTTTGCATACCGCAGGATAGATTTTATCCTACCATTGATTTGCCTTTTAATTTGACAGTCTCAGTCGGTTCAGTTAGCATACCGCATATGTTCGATGTAAATTAACATTTCAGAAACATAAAATTTAAGGGGTTTGATTTATGTTAGATTTAAGATTTATTCGTGAAAATTTTGATAAAGTTAAAGCAGGCCTAGAGGCTAAAAGAGTTCAAGTGGACTTGGCTCGTCTTTCTGTGTTAGATTCTAATCGACGTGCTTTGATTATGGAATTAGATGATTTAAAGTCTCAAAAGAATACTGCTAATGAAGAAATTACTCGGATGCTGAGAGATAAAACAGATCCTAAGTTAAAGATTGCTTCTATGAAGGTTATTGCTTCTCAAATTGATGCGATGGAACCTGCTATTAAAAGAACAGAAGAAGAGATTAATCAAATTTTGATGATGATTCCAAATATTCCTCATTCTTCAGTTCCTGTTGGCGGACCTGATTTGAATAAAGAGGTGGCTCGATGGGGGAATGTGCCAACCTTTGATTTTAAACCTAAGACGCATATTGAAATTTCTGAGAGCCTAGATATTATCGATTTTAAACGCGGAACAAAACTCAGTGGTTCTAATTTTATTCTTTATAAAGGTTTGGGAGCCCGCTTAGAGCGTGCTTTATACAATTTTATGCTGGATTTGCATACGAGAGAGCATGGGTATCGTGAAATGTCTCCTCCAGTGCTCGTCAATGCGGCATCGATGACTGGTACAGGTCAATTGCCTAAAATGAAAGAGGATATGTATCATGTGCAGGCTGATGATTTATATTTAATTCCAACAGCAGAAGTTCCAGTTACAAATATTCATCGAGATGAAATTCTTTTAGAAGAAGAATTGCCTATTTATTATACAGCTTATACAACATGTTTTCGACGTGAAGCAGGTTCTTATGGCAAGGATACTCGCGGGTTAGTGAGAATTCATCAATTTGATAAGGTTGAGTTGGTTAAATTTGTTAAACCAGAAGATTCTTATCAAGAGTTGGAAACCTTGCTTGGTAATGCGCGTAGAGTTTTTGAGATTTTAGGCATACCTTATCGTGTTCTGTTGCTGGCAAGTGGAGATATGAGCTTTGCTGCTGCCAAATGTTATGATATTGAAGTTTATGCAGCTGGTCTTGATAAATGGTTGGAGGCTTCTAGCTGTTCTAATTTTGAAGATTTCCAAGCGCGTAGAGCCAATATTGCTTATAAGGGCAAGGATGGCAAGAAAAAAGGCTTTGTGCATACTCTTAACGGTTCTGGCGTTGCCTTGCCGCGTACCATGGTTGCTATCCTAGAGAACTATCAAACCAAGGACGGGAATGTGATTATCCCTGAAGTCTTGCGTCCCTATATGGGTGGGATTGATATTATTAAATGTTCTTAAAATTCTTCATTAAGAAAAATGTTTTTGCCTTTTTATTCTTTTTCTTTTCATTAGCTTATCTTCTTTCACCCTATTGTAATGTTTTTAATCTTTTCCAGTTTCGGTTGATTTCTTTTTTCTTGTTATTTGTTCTTGGTATTTTTTGGGCTTGGTCTGTTTCTTCTAATATCCGCATTAATTTTAAATTCGAATCAATAACATCACTTATTATATTATGGGTTTTGATAGCTGTTGTTAATGTTAAGTCTTTAAGGAGTGATATATCATGGCGGGGGGATGAAGATTATCATATTGGCGTGGTTTTACAGCTGTTACATTATTTGACTTACGATTTCTGGAATGACGCACATGTTTTTTTTATTCCCTGGTTTATTGCGGTTGTTCTATTTGTATTGATTTTAGGCGGATTAGTTTGTATTATTCAAAAACATAATTTAAGAGATTGGGTTAAGAATATTCCTATTCTTATTGTTGCCTTTCTTGTTATTATATTTGGAATTTCATTGTTACATTGTAGTGGTTTTGGACAATTAACCGTCCATGCTCTACGTTATCCTTTTGTTGAAAGATGGATAGCTTTATTCTTTGTCTTTCTTGCTCCATATTCAGATGTTGTGTTACATAGAATCCTACCGTTTTTATCATGTCTTATAATGGCTACCGCAGTTTTTTATAAAATATTCAATAATACAAAAGATAAATTCTTTTCAATCTTATTCTCGTTTGCCTTTGCAACATTGCCGTTAATTTATTTTTATAGTTCTTTAATGTATTTAGAAATGCCGGTCATGGCATTGATGACCCTTTGTTTAATGGATAGCAGGGCATTAATTACCTTGAAGATCGATGAATTAAAACTAAGGCCATCCTGGTATTGTCTTTTACTAATTCCTTTTTTAAAAGAAACTGTTTTTGTTTTTTGTATGGTTTTTATAGGTTTTAGGTTGGTTTATCAGATGATGTTTACACTTGATTTTAAAGTTCAATTGATGGGTGTTTTTAGGGAATTGTTAATAGAAGTTTTGTTTTTGATGCCTTTATTAATTTACTTGTTTTTTAGAACTTTGTTTCAAGATCAAAGTCCGTATGGGATGCAATGGTCTAATCTTTCAGATTTCTCAAATTATTATATTCTTATTCAATCTTTGTTTAATCAGATGGGTTTGTTTGTGTTGATAGGTGTGGCAGGTTTTTCAATATTGTTTAAGAAAGATAGGTTGGTTTTCTGGTTTTTTATTAGTTTATTTTTAAGTACAACCTTCTTTTTTATTATCTATCATCATGCGGATTTTGTTGGGTATTCCCGTTGGAATCTTTACTTTATGCCATTTTTTGTGATCACTGCAGTCCAATTTATTGTTGTTCTTAGAAAGTATCAGCGCTATGTGCTTATTATTGGTTTATTGATATCTAATTATTTCTTGTTACCTATTCATTGGGATGGAGCTAGGAAATCTAATTGGGGTTCTCCAAAGATAGATATTGCAGAGTACACCTATCCTTATGAGGAGGCTATCAAATATTTAAGCCAGGGATATCAAAATAAACGTCTTTTAATATTGGGTCAAACTTATCCATATCTTAGAATTGATTTTTATTTTCATAAGTATCATTTTTCTCCTAGTCTTCTTCAGATTATTCCATATCCTCAAAAGTTTGATAAAGAAACAGAGGTGGTTATTTTTGAGAACTTTATTATGAGACAAAATAGTCTAAAGTTATTAGATTTTGATATAATCTTGTATCATTCTAGTAATGGTACTTTATTTAATGACAATCTTCTTTATGGAAATTTGTTTAAAGTAATTAAAAGAATTCAAAATTCTGAGCAGAGTATTTATATTTTAAAGAAGATGGTTTAAGTAGGAGAGGTGGCAGAGTGGTCGAATGCGGCGGTCTCGAAATGCAATGTCGATTCCTAAGTGCCAGCAAAATACATTACTGTACGTTGATTTTATCGACGATGAAATGAAATTCATGTGAAGTTATTTAATGGGACGTAATGGTTAAGAATACTTGCTTGAGTCACAAATTTGTCACAATTTAAAGAGGAATGGTAATGGCGGATAATGATGTAACCATAGGAGATTTAAAAGCCAGGATAAGGGCGTTTATAAGCGAACGTAAATGGGAGAAAGTCCATTCCCCAAAGAATTTGAGCATGTCATTAGCTATTGAGGTTTCGGAACTGATGGAACACTTTCAATGGGTTACCGAAGAAGAATCACGTGGAAGTTTTAAGCCAGAAGAGTTAGAAAAGATTAAAGAAGAATTGGCTGATGTGGCTATTTATTTGTTAGATTTAAGCGATGTGCTTATGGTTGATTTAAGTGATGCAATAAAGAATAAGATTATCAAGAACGCTAAGAAATATCCTGTTGGTTCCAGCGTTATTAGGATGTAAAAATATTAATCTATCGACGGATTCTGTAAAATCCAAGCAAGTAAGTTCCTGCCTAAGCCGTACCTATAAATAAAAATCTTGCAATACATACACAACTGTATTATAGTGTATGCATGGTCAAAAAATCCTTAACTCCAAAAGAACTTGAAGCGGTCAGAGGTATTAGGAATTTCTTAGTCCATCAAGGAAAGATTCCTTCAGTACGTGAGTTGATGCGAGTTCTAGATTATCGTTCCCCCCGTTCAGTGTCTTTGCTTATTAAAAGTTTGATTGATAAGAAAGTCATAAAGAAAACCAATGATGGCTCATTTCAGCTCATTGATAATCCTAACGAAGAATTAGTAAATCAAACAGTAAATGTGCCTTTGGTAGGGGCGGTCGCTTGTGGCATGCCAATCTTTGCGGAAGAGAATACCAAGGCGTTTTTTCCTGTATCTGTAAGACTTGCCCGACCTCCACACAAGTATTTTTTCTTACGTGCAAAGGGTGACTCTATGGATAAGGCAGGAATTAGCGATGGAGATTTCGTCCTAGTTCGCCAACAACCAGATGCTAGAGACGGTGAAAATATTGTAGCTGTTATTGATGGAGAAGCTACGGTAAAAGAATTCAATAGGGCTGGAGGGACAGTTATCTTGAAACCAAACTCTACAAACCCTGTACATAAGCCTATTATTTTAACAAAAGATTTTTTGGTTCAAGGGATTGTGGTTACATCGATACCAAATTTTAATTAACAGTAGCAGGGTATTATTTTGCCAGAGGGGGGTAGTTGTTATGGAAATTACAATTTTTGATGTTGAACATGGTGCATGTAGTCTAATTAAATTCCCCAATGGCACGACAATGCTTATGGATTGTGGACATAATACCAGCACAAATTGGAGGCCGTCTTCATGGTTAGTGCAAAATGGAATAAAATTAACAAATCTTACCATTACAAATTTGGATGAAGACCATGTTTCAGATTTACCCAATGTCTATGAAAAATGTAAGCCATTGTCGCTTACAAAAAATCAATATATAACTTCTGCGTGGGTAAAGGAAGCTAAAGAAGAATTTGGTATGGGAGCTGGAATAGAAAAAGCATGTGAAATGATTGATTTGTACACATCACCAATTTCAATAGATTGGGGTGGGGCAACAGTTAAAACATTTTCACATAGCGTAAGCGATTTCCAAGATGAAAACAGTTTGAGTGTCGTTACTTTTGTTATTTACAATAAAATGGGTATTGTTTTTCCTGGTGACATGACCGTTGCTGGGTGGAAGAAATTTCTCCTGAATGCTGAATTTTGTGAGTTATTAAAGATGGTCAATGTGTTTGTAGCGTCACATCATGGCCGTATAGATGGGTATGAGCCTGATGTTTTTAAGTTGTGCAAACCAGAAATAATCATTATTTCGGACAAGTCAATAATGCATGATACACAAGATGTCGATTATAGCCCACATGCTACAGGGATAAGATTGAATGGGAATGATTCTAGAAAAGTTCTAACGACACGCAATGATGGCACTATCCGTATTCAAGAAGCAATTACAGGATGGCATATTTTTGCAGATGTTAGTGTTGGGGTATAAGAATGAAATCACTTAGTTTTTATGAATTTGCAGGCATTGTTTTGCCAGGGACGATTGTTTTATTGGGGGTTTCAATCTTATTTCCTAATTTGAAGAACATCCTATTTAATAATTCTTTATCTGTGGGGGATTTTGGTCTGGTATTAATTCTGGCGTACACTACAGGTCAAATTATCCAAGCAATTGGAAATTTTGTTGAAAATGTTTGGTGGAAATTCCATGGAGGAATGCCATCGGATTGGGTAAGGCAAAAGAAGGGTAATTTACTTACTGTTTCTCAATCAGAGAAGTTAGTAAAATTAATACATTCAAAAATCGATGTAAAAATAAATTTGGATGAAGTCGGTGTTAATGAGTGGAGTAGTCTTACTCGTCAGGTGTACATAATGCTTATTAATCAAAATCGTACAGAACGGATAGATATTTTTAATAGTTATTATGGGATGAACAGGGGAATTGCGGCGGCTATGGTAACTCTTATTGGATGTTCTGTTTTTAGTGAACTTTGTAGTTACAAAATTATTTTATTTTTATTAGTCGTGGCTCTGATTGCGTTATACCGTATGAATCGATTCGCAAAGCATTACGCTAGAGAATTATTCTTACAATTCTTAGAATTATAATTTATTGATACAGAATGGACAATGGAAAGGACTTGTGCCTATAATAATCCTCAAGGGGGATAGGTATGGCACAGAAACGAATAGTTCCTTTTATTTCCGATGACAAATTGATTGATGCTGTAGGAAAAGTTGTTAAGAAAGCCAAAGTTGTTATTTCTAAAGTTGACAACAATTTAGACAGGAACATGCTTGACCCGTTTCTAGCTTTATTTAGCCAAATTTCTAAAGGTGGCACATATGCGGAATGGATTGAGTCTGAAAAAGTTCGTCAAATTAACAAAGGTCTTGAGCAAGCGATTGGTGAATTCCATGAATCTATAATTGGTGGTATTGACGGTTGGGAAAAATTGCTTATTGGTGAGCGTGGTGATGTGCGTTGTGAGAAGCTAAAGATTGTCGCTGAAATTAAGAATAAATTTAATACTGTAACAGGCCAACATCTTCCAAAGATTTATGATGAATTGAAATTGGCTTTGGAGCAAAAAGAAAATAAAGGTTTTAAAGCGTATTATGTACCAATCATTGCTAAGAAAAGCAACCATGTTAAAACTTTTATCCCTTCGGATAGTCATGCAAAAGGTAAGGATAAACGTCGACCAGAAGATGAGCGTATTATAGAAATGTCAGGATTTCTTTTTTATGATTTAGCAACGGGGCATAACGATGCTTTATTTTCGTTATACAAGGCTTTACCTGGCATAATGAGGGATAAATTTGGATTTGCTTCTAAGGAATTCGATAAAGAAGAAGTGCTTAATAAGATTTTTGAACGGACTTATTTGGGGAAGCGGAAATGAAGAGAAAATATCAATTAGATGAGTTGTCCAAAGAATTATCAATTCCCAGGGATGTTATCCTTGACTGGGAGAAGAAAGGACTTCTCCGTTCTGAAAGGTCTTCAAATAGCCAGCGTGTTTTCGATTTAAATCAAGTTGTTCTGCTTAAAGATAAGATGTCTGGGAAGGCTCCAGCTAAAGTATTTAAAGTCCATAAATCAGAGCAAACAAATTTTAGTGTTATTGAATTGTTTTCGGGTGCAGGTGGTTTAGCATTGGGGTTATCAAATGCTGGATTAAAGTCAAAATTATTGGTTGAATTTGATAAGGATGCAGTTGCTACTTTACGGAAAAATCGTCCAGAATGGGGTACTATCCATGAAGACATTCGTAAGATAAGTTTTTTGAAACACAAGAGCAAGGTGGATATTGTTGCTGGTGGTTTTCCTTGCCAATCCTTTAGTTATGCAGGGAATGGAAAAGGCTTTGGTGATACACGGGGAACATTATTTGTTGAGTTTGCTAGATGCGTTGAAGAAGTACAACCTAAAATTTTGTTAGCAGAAAATGTAAGGGGTTTGATTAATCATGATGGGGGTAAGACATTAGAGACAATACTTAGGGTTTTTGATAAGTTAGGCTATAGGGTTGTTTACAGGCTATTAAAGTCACAGTTTTTTGATGTTGCACAGAAAAGAGAACGTTTGGTCATTATAGGGATTCGTAAAGATTTAGACATCCCATTTATTTTCCCTAAAGAAAAAGATTATGTTTTAACGCTTCGGGATGTCATAAAAGATTGTCCGAAATCTGAAGGGGCAACGTATCCAGAGAAAAAGAAATTTGTAATGTCCCATGTTCCTGAAGGTGGATACTGGAGAGATTTGCCTATTAATTTGCAAAAAGAATATATGAAGGGTAGTTTCTTTTTGGGTGGTGGTAAGACGGGTATGGCTCGTCGATTATCTTGGGATGAGCCAAGTTTGACTTTGGTATGTACGCCGGCACAAGGACAAACAGAAAGATGTCATCCAACTGAAACAAGGCCACTCACGGTTAGGGAGTATGCTAGGATTCAATCTTTCCCAGACAATTGGCAGTTTGAAGGTTCTACGGCATCAAAATATAAGCAAATTGGTAATGCTGTACCAGTTAATCTTGCGTATTATATTGGCCGTTGTTTAATAGCCATGCTTGGGGGTAAATTTGACCCTAAATTAATGGTTGCTGTGGAGCCACTAGCACATGGGCAGTTTGAATTAGATTATGATGGTGTAGGATTAAAAGATTCCGTAGACCAATGGACAAGTTTGACAAAACGGCCAGTGGCCGAATTATGTCGGGCGTAAGACTAAATAAAGATGTGTTTGATGAGTGTGATTCTTTTGCTGGTTCTTATGGTTTATTACGGTCTAGTCCGATTTTCCTCCGAGTATTCTCCGACTATTTTAGAGATTGTGCGTAAATAGTGATTTTTATTCTTTAATATGCTCTTACGTCCCTTAAACACCGTTAGTTTAGCTTACTTTTGTTTGTAGAAGGGTGGTAGCCTTAACCTTTGATTTTAATGTGGTGCCAAAAATCAGATAGGGTATAGGGCGTACATGTCGTATTGACACTGTATTTACAGATGGTATACTTAAAGTGATGATAAAGAAGAATGCTAGAAAAGATAGTTTTATCCAGATTCGAGTAAATGCTAAGGAACAGCTGGAAATTGAAAAAGCGGCCACGAGCCACGGGTATGTTAATCTTTCCGCTTTTGTTTTGTGGTTAGTTGAGAAATACGGGAACAAGAATCAGAAGAAGTAATTTTTTTTGCACATTAATGTCACTACAAAGTATTTACATAATAAGGAGGACTAAATGAATAACAAGGTTACGAAGGCTATAGCCTATTGCCGTTGTAGTACTGATGAAAGCAAGCAAGATGTAGAAATACAGCTAAAGGAGCTTAGGCGGTATTGTGAGGCTTATGGATGGCAGTATGAGGAGGTCTGGGAATACGGCAGTGGATACAAGGCAGATAATCAGCCTAAATTGGATGAAATATTAGAGCGTATCCGTCTTAAACATTTTGATGTGCTTCTTGTTTACTCTATGGATAGGTTTTCAAGACAATCGCCAAGCAAGATTAATGCTTTATTAGATAGGATAGTGGAAGAATACAAATGTCGATTCTTAGCTATTCAGCAGGGCATTGACTCCGACAATGATTTAACTTGGCATGTTGTGAAACCTCTATTTACATATTTTGCGAATAAATTCTCAAAGGATTTGGGGGAGAAGGTTAAGAGGGGTATAGCACAAAAGAAAGCAAAAGGCATCTATAAAGGGGGAAGACCAGCATTTAGGCTTGATTTAGGAATTATCGAGGCTTTAAAGGCAAAGGGGCTTAGTTTAAGGGCTATTGCCGAGGAGTTTAACAGGGATAGGTTAAAAAAGAATCAAATAAGCTATTCAACCATACAAAGAGTGTTGCAAAAACATGCCTAGAATTGTATGTGTCAAAATGGCTTAATTTAGCTGTTGCAATAAGAACTCTTTTTGGGTCGGCTTTCAAAAGGAAAAAGAAGGTTTATTTACTAAGAAGGGATATTTTAGAACGGCGTTATCAGGTTGACTGGTTTTTTGTTCAAAAATATGGTATACTTTAACATATGGGTTGAGAAATTCATGCCAAGATTATTTTGGTCGAGAAGAATTTAAGTTTATAGTTATAGTTTTGAGTTTGTAGGTAAAGTTTTAACTAATTTTCTAGGACACTAATCTCCTAAGAAAAATGATCGGAAGTTCCAATGTGGAACTCCGGTCATTTTTTTTTGCAAAAAAAGGAGGCAATCCAATGACAAATGAACATCTAATTAGTTTTTGGTCAAAAGGTTTTTTGAAGGTTCACGTAGTTGAGGCATCAGTAAGAAGTGCAATAAGTAGGATAAAGTACAAAGAAAATGGAGAATTAAAAGAGGTGAAAGAAGTCAGTGAGTACTTTTATCCTAAGGGCAAACGGGCATGGGATTTTATTGTTCCATCAAAGTTCTATAACCGTATTGCACGACTTTTGGGTTTAAAACCAAGAGAAAAGAACCAAAATAGGGTTAAAGCTGGTGTTAAAGTTCAGACCCTAAAATCGCGGTACGTTTTTCCCAAAGTCATGAAGGTAAGAAATGACCAAGGAGGAGCTTAATAATTCAGAGTGGGGAAGTAAGCATTATGAAGTAAAGATTGCCCCTAAAGGGGCGATTTAAAGAATTAACCTTATAAATTGTTTGAATAAATAACAACCAACGAAAGGCTTGATAAATGGAAAAAAATACATGGAAAAATGCATTCCCGTTGTCTCATGAGGTATTTGAAGATGGGAAATTTAAATCTTTAAATCTTAGTGCAATCGTTTTGTACTGCTATTTGTCTAAGCATGCTAATCGATTTGCTGATGAAGAGGGGTGGTTTTATCGTAGCTTAAATGACTTAACCAAGGATACAGGCTTGAGCATTGGTTCAGTTAAATCAGCTAAAAAAGAATTAATTGCAGGTGGTTTTATTGAAACTAAAAGTCACAATTATTCTTCATTAGGCCAGAAATTGGCATCTAATTATCGGATAAAATGGCGGAATAGGGCAAAGAATGACCAGGCTGAAGGATAGCTACTATGCCACCATATAATAATAAAGTAATATTTAATCCTTATTACTACGTAATAAGGATAGCAATGTTTTAGCAACATAAACATTGCTCATTGAATTAAATGACCGCTTTAAGGCGGTCGTAGAGTTGTAATTAGTTGTGTAAAGCCATAGTTAATTTTTGGCTTTTATTAGGCTTATTGTTGAGCAATAAGAGCCTTGTAACATCTATACATGTTATTTAGATGTTCCAATACTTAGGAATAACCTGCCACGATTTAATTCGTGGCATAAATTAACCAAATGCTTCGCTTGGTTTTTATTAATAGTAATGCTTGGGCGAAAGCATAAATCTTAAATAAGGAGCATGGAAAATGGCAAAAAAGAACTTCGATAATGGGTCAAGGTATGTGGGCATTAAATGCTTAGCACAATACATCGGATTTAAAGAATCCACAATCCGAGATTGGGTGCGATTTGGAAAAGTACCATTCTTGAGGATAGGCAAAGGAATCCGTTTTGATTTAAAACGTATTGATGCTTGGCTTGAAGAAAAACAAGTAGAAAAGAAGTGATTATTAGTATAAATTAACTAATCAGCCTAGGGGTGATTTTATTGCCCCTAGGTTTACAAGGAGAATGTTATGGGTGTCTATCTTAGAAATAAAATTTATTGGATGAGCTATGTTGAATCGACTGGCCGAAGACATAGAGAAAGCACAGAAACTCCCGATAAGGCCAAAGCGTATGAATTTTACTATAAACGTAAGACAGAGATTGCTGAAGGAAAATTCCTCGATAAGAAAAAAGACAAAAAGATTAAATTCGAGGAGTTTGCAGATAAGTATTTGAAAAAGTATTCAGAGGTTCAAAATAGGGGATGGAAAAAATCAGATTGGGTTTACATTCGAGCCTTAAAGAAATATTTTTCTGGTTATTTCCTTTCAGAAATTACTAAAGAGTTGGTTGATTCATATAGGGCGATGAAAAAAGCAGAAGGTACTAAGAATGGCGGTATTAACCGTATTGTAGCTTGCTTGAAGTGTATGTTTAATAGAGCAATAGAATGGGGAGATTTTGATAATCTTAATCCCGTTGCTAAAGTTAAAAAACTTCAAGAGCCTTCTGGACGTACACGTTACTTAGAAAAAGAAGACTTACGACGTTTAATTGATTGTTGTGAAGAAAATTTTAAGCCGTATGTATTAATTGCTTTTCATACAGGTTTAAGGTATTCAGAGCAATTAAATCTTGAATGGAGTGATTTAGATTTTAAGAATAGTATTGTTTCTATTCGTCACACCAAGAATGGAAATAGAAGAATCTTGCCTATGAATGATGATGTGAAGAAGATTTTCTCTGGCATTTCTAAGCAAGTTAATTCACCTTTTATTTTTTGTCATAAGAAAGGTAAGCCTAACATAAATGTAAGAGGAGCCTTTGAAAAAGCTAAGAAAAGAGCTAGTATAGCGGACTTTCATTGGCATGACATTCGGCATACAACAGCTAGTCATTTAGCAATGTCTGGGATTGATTTGTATACCATTAAGAATATCTTAGGTCACTCTACCATTACGATGACTGAAAGATATGCTCATTTGTCACCCTCGCATAAAAATAATGCCATTGCAGTATTGAATGGAGTAGTAGGTGATATTAATGGACATCAAATGGCATTAGATAAAAATTCGTTTGATGTGGGAGTTGAAAAAACAGTCACAGCTTAGTCACAATTGCCAAGATGTTAATTTTAGAGTAAACTCGTATAGTATTGTAAGTTTATAAAGATGAATAAGTTGCGAATTTAGGAGAGGTGGCTGAGTGGCTGAAAGCGGCGGTCTCGAAAACCGTTGTCCGACATAAGTCGGATCCTGGGTTCAAATCCCAGCCTCTCCGCCATTTTTGTTTGGTCCGTACCGGACACATGGGTAACAGTTTGTACCGGAGAGATGGGTTACACCACCTCTGGTACAAACGGGTACTCTAAGGGTTCAAGTTTACTCGTTTCT
>JAYTXU010000048.1:0-113208 GCA_043742785.1 Candidatus Omnitrophota bacterium | reverse complement strand
CTGCTCAGACAGTGAATTTAAGTTTAAGTGATACACAGTTGACAGGTTTAACTGTAAGTTCAACACAGAATGTGATATTTGATCATGGGGTGGCTACAACCCTAACATTAGTGGCTACTTTAGGAGCAGTTACTGCCGGGAATAATGATCAATTAATAATTACAGCGCGTGATCAGTTTGGCAATATAGCGACAGGATATACTGGGGATAAGACATATACTTTTAGTGGGGCTAATGTAATTGGAGGAAATAATCCGACGGTAACGAATAAGATAGGGGTTGCGATTAACTTTGGTACCAGCGAGACATTAACTTTTACCAATGGTGTTTCGAGTGCTGGTGGGGTGATGATCTTATATAAAGCTGAGAGTATTTTTGTGGCTGGCAATGATGGAACTTTAACAAGCAATGCGGTCAGTGTAACGGTTAATCCAGCAACAGCGGCAAGTTTAATATTGGCGGCCGCTAGCGGGACACTCACGATGGGTGATACGGATCAATTGACGATCACGGCTAAAGATATGTATGGCAATATAGCAACAGGATATACAGGAGATAAGACCTTTATTTTTAGTGGGGCGTCTTCAGGGGTGGATAATCCGACAGTGACGGATAAGACAGGCTTTGCGATTAACTTTGGTACCAGTGAAACATTAACTTTTACCAATGGTGTTTTAAGTGCAGGGGGGTTGATGACATTGTATAAGGCAGAGGTAGCTACGATTACAGCTACGGATTCTATATTGACTACTAATTCTATTGAAGTGACTTTTTCAGTTAACGATAAGCCGTATTTACATGAGCTGGTGATGAATTTCACTAGGGAATCGTATCAATCTTCGAAGGGGATTGAACCTATATTGCTCGTGCACCTGAAGGTAGTCAATTTAGAAGACGCGATGAAGACATTTAAAAGTCTTTACGCTCAGGAAAAATATGATGAAGCATTAGATTTGGTCAACACAACTCTCAGTCAAGTTGATAGAGAGGAGTATCCCCTGTTAATTTTAGCTTGGGGAGATGATCTTGTTCATATTTTCAACAAAAAGGGATTGTTGAGAGAGGCTATTATTTGGAAAAGACAGTCGTTAGTTTATTTTAAACCAGCGGCTTTGCCCAAACGGATTGTTCAATTGAAGCGTATGCAGGACATCTATAGGAAGTTTGTTGGAGATGGACCATATTTTGAAGATCGTATGGTATCAGGCCTGGTTTTGAAAGAGGATCCACAAGCGTTGAGGGAAGAATTGAAAATGATCCGTAAGTTTAAAGGGTTAAGGTATCAGTTTATGGAAGAGAAACTTAGGGCAGAGGATTTTTATCAGAGAATGGATTTTGAAGGGGCAAAAGAGAGCTACCGCGAGGCTCTTTCAACTCTTAAGCTGTTGAAAAATAACAAGGATTTTGTAGAAAGCAAGGCAGAGGAAAAATCCATTCGAGAAAGTCTAATGGGAATATCTTCTTTGGAAGGAAAATATCAAGAGGCTCTTAACTATGCCTATTTATTAAGCGGCATCAACAATCATCAGATCGATGATCAGAATAATGTGACCACGCTTTTGTTGGCTTTACATACGAAAATTTCTCCAAGAGAGCTTAATTTCCCAGATTCTTTGGGTGAAGGGAGTATTGGAATCAACTATTATGAGGATCAGGACATTTCTAAAATAGTGGGGGATGTTTTAACGGTAAAGCACCCATCATTGAAACTCATTCAACCTCCTTCTCCATTCGCTTTAACCAATAAACTTCTTGATCATCAGTGATAGGGCAAGTAAGTTTTCTTTGTTTTAAAAAGAGGGGTAATTCCCTACCGATTTTTCAAATCTTCATACTCCCCTCTTCCCTGTTGTATTAACCAAGTAACTTTAAGTACATAAAAATTGACAATACTTTTGAGATTGCTATACTTTTTATGTTAGGCAAACCTAACAAATGTTGTACAAACCTAACAGATGTTAGGTTTGCCTAACATAAGAAATATCAAACAAAACTCATGAGTTCATCTTTTCAAATTAACAACATTATTAGTTCACCCTCGAAACTGGATATTTTACGTGTCCTAGATTCTCGTCGTGGACTTAAATATACCGGCCGTGAAATAGCAAGATTGGCAGGATATTCCGTACCTTCAACTCATGAATCCTTAAAAGATCTCTATTCCCGCAATATTCTTACTTTTGAAATCATAGGTAAGCAGCATATTTATAGCATTAATGAAGAAAATCAAATTGTTCAGAAAATCATTCGTCCTTTGTTTGAAGCTGAACGCGATATACAAGAAAAAATAGGTAAGGGGACCTAACTTAAGAAGTATTAGACAAAATTTATGAGTTCACCTTTTCAAATTAACAACATTATTGCTTCACCCTCGAAACTGGACATTTTACGTGTCCTAGATTCTCGTCGTGGGCTTAAGTATACCGGCCGTGAGATAGCAAGATTGGCAGGATATTCTGTGCCTTCAACTCATGAATCTTTAAAAGATCTCTATTCTCGTAACATTCTTACTTTTGAAATTATAGGTAAGCAGCATATTTATAGCATTAATGAAGGAAATCAAATTGTTCAGAAGATTATTCGTCCTTTATTTGAAGCTGAAAAGAGTATTGAAGGAGAGACATAGGTAGTTTGAAAAAATTATGATGATCAGTGTAATAAAAATCTTATTAACAATCTTCATTTGCTACGGATGCGCTTTTAGCGCTTACGCAGAGAATCAGTCTGTCAAGCAAGTGGATAATGACCGTGCTCCACAGTTGAGTGAGCAGCAAATCAACGAGATGCTGACAAAAGGAGAAGTCGTTTTAAGAAAGATTAAGACACAACATGTACGGCAGGAGAGAATAGAACATGCTTTAGACACGGAAAAGAAGTACCAAGAGGCTCTTGATTTATATCATCAAAAAAGATCTAAGAAGGCTAAAGAAGTGTTGGCTTATGTTGAAGATTCCATCGTTGATTATAAATCAACGGAATCCTTATTAAGATATATTGATAACCATAGTCTGTTGAAGTTCAAAATAGAAATGCGTAAGGTCAAGCAGATTGAAGAGAGTTCTATAGTATTTAGTTTAGCGCAGAGGGCTTCCAGCTTGTATCAACAGGCCGAAGGGTTAGGGGATTATGAAGAGACTGTTGTTGTAAAAGATAAACTCGCTAAGGTTGATGGTTTCTTGCAGAACTTGAAAGAAGAGAAGGAGAAGACGGCCAAAGAGGCGATTGTAGAATTGTATACTCAACAACAGTTAGATCAAATTGTTCAGAAAGCGGATAACTTGGATCAAGAGGCATCTCAAATAGTCAAAGCTGGGAATTATAAATTGGCTAAAATGAAATTAGATAGATTCAAAGAGATCATGACTCAAGATTTAGGGAGTTTGATAAAGATCGTTAACTATAAAGGTACAGAGGGCAGCTTATCTAAAAGAAAGACTAGAAAATCTGCTTTACTTAAAGATAAGGGGTATCAACGTCAAGCTGAGTTTGTTTTCCGCCAAGGAGTTGATTTATATAAGAAGAGGAAATACGCTGAAGCGGGAGCTATTTTCTCTCAATTAGCATTCGAAGGCGATGAGCGATCAAAAGTCTATCTAATGAAGATAAATTATTTAATAGATAAAGAAATAAAAACAGCAAAGTAAGCATGCGAAAGAGAGGTTTCTTTATCATCTTTTATAGTAAGAATCTTTAATGTTTCCTGTGGAGAGAGTCTTGAAGGGTTGTTATTTCTTATCTTCAACTTAATTATGAATTGCGGATTTAAAAGCCAAACAGAGTAATGAAAGATAGAAGGAGTATTAAGCTGTGAGATAGATTGATAGATGAAGGAATATTTGTTATTCTTAAGTTTGTGCGAGATATTTGATAGAACAGTGGATTAATTGGGAAATGGATTTTTATGTTGGATCGTTTATGGTTTAAAGTTCTATTGATTGTTTTTTTAGGGTTTAGTGCGTATGCCTTTATGTTTGGCGCTCCTTTTAGAACAATGGATGATCAATTTTCCATTGTTAATAATCCTCTGATTCGCGATACGAAACATATTAAAGACATATTTATCCAAGGATATTTTAATGACCATTCCTATTACCGTCCTTTAGTTAATCTTAGTTTTATGGCGGAATATCATTTCTTTAAATTAACTCCATTTTTTTATAATCTTGATAATTTATTTCTACATATTTTAAATACGTTCTTAGTATGGGTCTTAGTGGGATTGCTTACAGGAAATATTTTTATAGGTTTCTGGGTGGGACTGTTATTTATTATTCATCCTATTCATACGGAAGCGGTCAGCAATATTTCTGGTCGAGCCATTCTTATGGGAGCAAGTTTTGTTTTAACTGCTTTTATTTGTTTTTTACTTTATGACAAGGAAGAAAAGAGAAGGTTTTTACTTTTTTCAGTTTGTTTGTTTATTTTAGGTCTTTTGTGTAAGGAATCTTCTGCTGTTTTGCCGGGAGTTCTTTTTCTTTATTTATGGTTTAAGAAAAAGCCGCTGACGAGTCTTTGGCCTTTTGTGGGGGTTGTGGGTGGGTATGTATTTTTACGTTTATCTTTAGGTATTACGCAGACCTTTCCTTGGAATAGTCTCTTCGAGAGGGTTTTAGGTTTTGTAACCTTCTTGCGTTCTCTTTTAACTGATCTTTATCTTCTTTTCTGTCCAATGGGGTTGCATTTTGATAGAAGTCAGAGGGTTTTTATGTTTGTGATGGAGGGAGAATTCTTATTGACTTTGTTGGTATGGGGGGCATTGGGGAGCATTCTATGGATGAACCGTCGGCGTATAAAGATGATCACGGCTTTTTGTTTAGGCTGGTTTGTCTTAGAATTGTTTCCTGTTTCACAAATCGTAACGACTGTTGGGGTGGCTCCTGGAGTTATTTCTTGTGCGGATCATTTTTTGTATTTAGCTTCCATTCCAATTTTTATAATTTTGATTGAGGCAGGAGTAAGTTTATGGCAAATTAATCAGCAGAAAAATTGGGTAAATACAAAGGTTCTTACGATAGCGGCAGGAGCTTTCTTTATATTCTTATTTTTAATGAATGTGGAACAGAATATTTATGCTGGTAATGAATTGGCTATGCTGAAGCGTTCTTTACAAATGCAGCCGGATAATGCTCGAGTTCAATCATCCTTAGGACTTGTTTATGCTTCTCGTGGGGAATTTGATAAGGCTCAAGAATGTTTTTTTCAAGCGGTGATTAAAGATGCTCAGAATCCAAGGTATCGCATATCGTTGGCTAAATCTATTTGCGATCAAGGGCGGTATCAAGAATGTTTGGATATTTATAATCAGATTCAGAATCCAGGTTCTTTTGAGAAATTATTAAAGGACAATAAAGAGGCGGCACTCCGTTTAGTTCAACATGCTCAAATTCTTTCGAAATAAAGATAACCGAAGTTTCTTTTCTTTTTGGTTAGCCCAATTGATCTCTCAGTTTGGTGACAGGGTTCATCAAATGGCTTTGGTCGGATTAATTGCAGCTCGTAATCCTGGTTCATCGGTAGAATTAGCTAAGCTATTGAGTTTTACGATTATTCCTGTTTTTATTATAGGTCCTATTGCTGGGGTTTATATCGACCGTTGGGATAGACGCCGAACCTTGTTTGTTTGTGATTTTATTAGAGGAATTTTAGTTTTATTGATTGCTTTCTATCTGATGCATTTAAAAGATATATGGCCTCTTTATGTGGCTGTATTCTTAATTTTTTCTTTTAGTCGTTTTTATGTGCCGGCTAAGATGTCGATCATTCCTCAAATGGTGGCTCATGAAGATTTACTGATTGCTAATTCTCTGGTTACTACAACAGGAATGATTGCTTTAGTTTTGGGAGCATTGCTGGGAGGTTTGATTGTTGAACATTCAGGTTCTTTTGGAGGATTTCTGTGGGACGCAGTGACTTTCTTCATATCGGGAATGTTGGTCTTTTCTATGTCTACATTGCAGCGTAAACTGCCAGATAGAAAGACAATTCTGACTCATACAAAGAAAATCATTCAAACTCAAAGGAGCGTCTGGGGAGAAATCATTGAAGGTATTCGCTATATTCAATCTCAAAGGGAAATAGGTTTTATTTTTTTGGTGATGTCGATTTTGTTCTCGGCGGCAGGAGCTGTTTATGTGGTTATTATTGTGTTTATTCAACAAGCTTTTCATAGTGTGACTAAGGATTTGGGTTTTTTGGCTGTTCCATTGGGGATAGGATTGTTTCTAGGCAGTTTAGCTTATGGAAAATGGGGAGCTAAGATCAGCGCGTTTAAGACGATATTTTTATCGTTGATTTTAGGGGGAATTATGACCATTGTTTTTGCATCTTGTGTGGAAGGGACACATAATCGTTTATTAGCGATTGGTTTATCCTTTGTTTTTGGTCTTGTCATTGGCCCGATTGTGATCGCTGCAAATACAGTGGTACATCAGGTTTCTTCTAATGAAATGTCAGGCAAGGTGTTTGCTGCGTTAGAGTTTGTCATGCATTTAGCTTTTCTTTTAGCGATGTTAGCTAGCTCCCTTTTAGCAGAGTATGTGGCGCGGGTATGGATTTTAATGAGCGTTGGTGGTATATTCCTTTTGGTTGGATTGATTGGTTTATTAAAATATAGATTGAGGAAAATAAAATGAACTTCGCAGTTCTAGCTTCAGGATATGGTGGTAATCTTCAGGCCATCATCGATGCTGTTGGGAAAAATAAGATTAAAGCAAATTTAAAATTAGTCATTAGTGATAAGGCGGATGCATTTGCTTTAGAGAGAGCTAAGAAAGCTAAAATAGCGGGTGTGTATATTAATCCTAAGAATCATCCTGATAGAGTTTCGTTTGATCGTAAGGTTATTGAATATTTAAAAGAGCAAAAAATTGATTTTGTTGTCTTAGCGGGATATATGAGACTGCTTAGTTCTCATTTTATTAATCAATACCCAAGTAAAATTATTAATATCCATCCAGCTCTTTTGCCATCGTTTAAGGGTCTTCATGGGATCAGGGACGCTTTTGAGTATAAGGTTAAGGTAACAGGAGTGACCGTGCATTTCGTTAGCGAAGAGATGGATGCGGGCGCTATTATTGCTCAAGAAACTGTTTTAATTAGTCCTAAAGATACGTTAGAAACCTTATCGGAGAAAATCCATAAGGTTGAACACAAGCTTTATCCTAAAACGATTGATTGGTTTGCGAAGAATTGTCTTCGTTGAATTCTGGTTTGCCGTCTTTAAAGCGGATATGAATAAGTCGTCCTGCATTCTCTTTAGGTTTTTCCTCACCAAAATTAACCAGTTGTGATTTGTCAAAAAGATATTTCTTAACCGATCGTAAATTATTCAGCCGCACATTTGTAAAATCTTCAAATTTGTAATACTTTACAGTGTCGGCAACAATGCCAATGACAGTGTTGTCAAAATTATTATCTTTGGGAGGAAAATCACTGTATTGGAATTTTAAGCGAATACGGTTAAGAATTTGTTTAGTTAAGAAGTCACCCATGGTGATGTCTTCATATTTGAGATGGCTTCCTGTTTCATCACCAATCATCGAAGGAGATCCTTTTTGATCACTTAAGACACGCTTCATGTATTCATCATTAGGAATGTCTCCAGACCAGGCGCGCATGAAATCCTGCATATAAAAGGTTAGATGGGTTTCAATGCCTTTTTTGATATCGGTGATTGTAATAACAAAAAATTGAATAGGTTGTTCATCTTTTTGAGTTTTAGCATTTAAAAATATTTCATAGATGGCGGTTAGAAGGTTTGTTTGAGTTCGGGTATAGATATCGGTGTAGGAACTATTAAAGCCAGGACCATCATCCTTAGATTTTTTCTTATCTACGATATCGTATTCGAAAGAAAAGATATTATTTTGATATTTTCCATCAGAAAAACTAACAATGAAGCTAGGTTTATCGGTGGCTTCGTTGGTTTTCTTTTCTTTTTGTACTTCGTAATCAAAAATAGGATTTTTGATGGGTAGATAGACCCATAAGGTATGGCCTATTTGATGGGTGCGCACATGGAGATTGAAGTCTTTAATGCATTTATCTTCAAATCTTTTTTGCGCTTGAGTAATTGTAAACTTTGGTTCAATTTTTTCAGCTGGAGAGCAACTGCTTAAAATAAAAATAGCAGATGCTAATAGGCTAAAAAGTTTAAACGGTTGGCACGGGGGCGCGCTTGAGACCAAATTTATCAAAAATTGCTTCGATATCATCGTATTCCAATTCTTCTTTTTTATAGAGTTCTTGAGCAAAATATTCCAACAGCTCTCTTTTTTCAGTGAGAACAACTTCCACTTCTTTGATACAGATGTTGAGAATGTCTTGCATATCGCTATCGAGAGTTTCTTTAGTTTTTTCAGAAAGGTAATGGTATTTCTCAGGGTAGAGGAAGTCTCCGACGAGTCCGCTTTTCCCCATACCGTAACTGCGCACCATGCGGGACGCGATGGTCATAGCGGTATAAAAATCTGAACCAGGAGCGCCGCCAACACCTTGGCTGGTTGTACCAAATTTGATGCGTTCAGCAACGTAGGCTGCTATGCATCGCTTGATATCCGCTAAGAGTTCTTCTTTGTTGGACGATTTATATTCTTCCTGGGGACTGCTAAAGACGGCACCATAAAAACCTTTGCGAGGGATGACGGTAGCCTTAATTACATCGTCTGTTGGGTGTAGTAAATATCCAATGATGGCATGTCCTGCTTCGTGATAGGCTGTCCAAAGTTTTGACTTATCACTTCTGGTGATATTGGATTTCATACCAAAGGCAATGCGGTCATAAGCTTCAGAAAGATCTTTGCTGTTGATAATATCGCGACGTTCACGAAGAGCAATGATACCTGCTTCACGAATCATATAATCAATGTCTGCTGGAGAGAACCACAGTGTTTTACGAGCTAAGATTTCTGTATTGATGTTAGCAGCAGGATCGATCGTTACTTTCTTAAGATAGAAATCAAAAATATCTTTACGTTCTTTAAGATTGGGACGATTCACATAGATTTTTCTTTCAAAGCGTCCGGCGCGCATAACCGCTTCGTCTAAATCTTGTTCTTGGACGTTGGTTGCGGCAATACAAATAATATTGTTTTCTGCTTTGCGTAATCCATCGAGTTCGGTTAAGAATTGATTAATAGTTGCATTCTGGCTTGATTGCCCACCAAAGCCCACATCAGCTTGGCGAGGACGTGCAAAGGAATCAATTTCATCGATGAAAATAATACATCCGCCTTCTAAACGTGCCAGGGTACGGGCCTGTTTAAATAAAGATTTCATTCGTGCAGCACCTTGTCCAACGAACATAGCAACAAATTCACTACCTACTGCAGATAGAAATGGAAGGCCAGATTCTGTAGCAATAGCTTTGGCTAAATAAGTTTTACCGCATCCAGGAGGACCAAACATCATCGTTCCTTTGACGATCTTTCCCCCTATTTGCTTAACGAGGGCTCTGTCTTTGAGAAGTTTGATCAACTCCATGGCTTCCCGTTTAGGTTCGTCCATACCGATAACATCATCCATTTTGACATTAACTTTGGTTTTCTTTAAATCAAGAGCTCCCAACTTACCCATAGCTCCCCCAGACATCATCCAGTAGTTCATCCCAATAAAAAGGGGGGCTTGCAAAAGGGTAACGAAAATAAACATAATAAGGCTTTGGCCTATTTGAGCAGAAATTGCACGGCGTGAAAAGGATTCTAATTGATCGTAATTGCCGTTAGAGACGATCATAAACTGAATCATCCAGCCAAGCATGGTGATAACAGCTGAAATAAAAAGGATTCTAATCCAATATAACTGAATGAAAATTAAGAGCTTACGAAGCATGCGGGAACCTCTTTTTAGATAATGAGTGTTAAGCTGATAACTCATGAAAGAGTAACATATACTATAAATTAAGTCAAACAGCCTTCAAATTATTGTAGGGTGAAGTATAAATATTTTCCAAATTATGAATAATTTTGATGGGGGAGGTATTAAGCTCTACGCTCTAAGCAGATTTCCTTGACGCATATATTAATTTATGTTAAATTGCTCACTTCAAATAAGCAAAAAGATCTTAATTTTCCTCCAGCATTGAGGAATTTCTCTAAATATTAGAATAAGGAATAGGGATATGTCAAAAATTAAATCCGTCAAAGCTCGTGAAATTATCGATTCTCGTGGTAATCCTACCGTAGAAGTAGATATCATTTTATCTTCTGGTGTTTTAGGCCGTGCTGCTGTTCCATCAGGGGCATCTACCGGTGAACATGAAGCGATTGAGCTCCGTGATGGTGATAAAAGCCGTTATAAGGGTAAGGGTGTTTTGAAGGCTGTGAATAATGTGAATACTGCGATTGCTAAAGCGATTAAAGGAAAAGAAGCTGATTTTCGTAGCATAGATGCGATTGCCCGCAAGGTTGATGGGACGGAGAATAAGGGGAATATGGGTGCGAATGCCATTCTAGGAGTTTCTCTAGCCGTGGCTAAAGCAGCGGCCACAGAAAAGAAACAATCCTTGTATCGTTATTTGGGTGGAAGCAAAGCCAATATATTGCCTGTTCCTATGATGAATATTATCAACGGTGGAATGCATGCCGATAACAATTTGGATGTTCAAGAATTTATGATTATGCCAATAGGTGCTCCAACCTTCACTAAGGCTATGCAGATGGCTTGCGAAGTTTTCCATACTCTTAAAGGTATCTTGCATGATAAAAATCTGGCCACATCCGTCGGTGATGAGGGTGGTTTTGCTCCAAATTTAGGCAGCAACGAAGAAGGTTTGGATGTGATTATTGCTGCTATTGAAAAAGCAGGTTATAGGCCGGGTAAGGATATTTTTATTGCACTTGATGCAGCCGCTTCCTCTTTTTATAAGGATGGCCAATATAGTTATAACGGCAAGAACGTATCTTCAAATGAAATGATTGAAGCTTATTCTAGAATGGTTTCTAAATATCCGGTTGTGTCTATCGAAGATGGTCTTTATGAAAATGACTGGTCAGGTTGGAAAGCTTTAACAGACCGTTTAGGGAAGAAGACACAGTTAGTGGGCGATGATTTATTCGTGACCAACGTCAAACGTTTAAAACAGGGTATTGATCAAAAGACGGCGAATGCGATTTTGATTAAAGTTAATCAAATCGGTTCTTTGTCTGAAACTCTAGATGCAATTAATTTAGCAAAGAAGAATAAGTATCATTCTATTATGTCGCATCGTTCCGGCGAAACAGAAGATGTGACCATTGCTCACTTGGCTGTGGCTACCAATATTGGTCAGATTAAAACAGGTTCATTGTCTCGTACAGATCGTTTAGCTAAATATAATGAGCTTTTGCGTATTGAAGAAGAATTAGGTAACAAAGCTGTATATGCTGGATCTAATTGGTCGAAGATTTATTAATAATGATGAAGAATGCTGTATCGCTTTTTATAATTACTGTTATAGTCCTTTTAGTCTTTTTACCTTCTTATTCTAAGATGCAGGAGTTAAAGCAAAAGAATCAGGAATTTTTAGAAAAGATTAAATATTTAGAAGTTAAGAATAAGAAGTTGGAACAAGAAGGACGGTTCCTTAAGAATAATCCTGAATATTTAGAAAAAGTTGCACGTGAGAAAATGGGATTAATACGACAGGGTGAAACAGTATATAAGATCGTTCCTGAAGCTGCGAAAAAGTAAAGAATTTAAAAAGGAGAATAGAAATGCGTAATTTAATGATTATATTGGCCGTTGTTTTTGTATCAGGTTGTTGTGCAATGAAACATCAATGCAAGGTGGGTTGTACGAAACCTTGTTGTGCCGTGCACCATAAGGCGGATTCTGCTAAAGAAGTAGTAGAAACAAAGGAAGTTCCAGAGGTAAATGCAGCTCAAGAAGTAAAGGAAGTAAACGTAGTCAAGTAATAATGTTGGTGTGATATCGCGGGGTGGAGCAGCCCGGTAGCTCGCTAGGCTCATAACCTAGAGGTCATCAGTTCAAATCTGGTCCCCGCAACCATTGAAAAGCACTCAGTCGAAAGATTGGGTGCTTTTTAATTTCATCGTCGATAAATTACCCTAAAACCACCTTGCTGGAACAGGCTTTTTGGAACAGAAATCGTTTTAATCAGTTTCTGTCAACTTTTCGTTAGTTTCTCTTAAATTGGCCTTAAAAAGCAAAAATGGTGGCAAAATAGTGGCAAACTGTTTGAAGAGTTTTAATTAGAAAGCGCTCGTAGGTAAGGTCTTTTGTTAAAAAACAATAGAGCAGCTCGATAGGGTTACCGAACTGCTCTACTGCTTTTGAATTTTGAAAAAAATGCAAGGCATTATCATTCAGGCAGGAATCAACTGGAATTAAATCTTGCTACAGAAATTTAATAACCTAACAATTTAAACAAAATTCATAACGAAATAACATCACAAATACCTATGACATTATTTCCTTCCTTTGCCAGGAAGTGGAACTCTTTCAACTTCTGTGGTACTGGGGCGTCTACGCGCCTCTTGAACAGGAATAAATTGTCCTGTTCTTGAGTCACGGCCTTTGAGGCTTGTTTCTGGTTTATCTTTAGGCATTTTGTCGTACCTCCTTTCTTTTTTATATAGTAGGGTTGATTTTTCATCTTGTCAAATTTACACAATTTGTTGACATCTAATAAATCGTGTACCTTTTAGTTAGTTTGGGGTAAAATCGAACAAATAAGTGGCAAAATAACGAAATTTACATTTTAAAATATCAATGCTGGATAAAGGCAAAAAGTTTAGAAATTCAACATAGGATTGATTGGAGATAAAGCATGATTAATGCAGAGCAAAAAAAGAAACTTATTGGATATTTAAATGAGTTTAAATTATATCCCGTTATTATTAATGAGGGTGTTAAAGAACAATATAATCAATTTGATGATAAAAGAATTGAGGCAATAGTTCATTTGCGGGTTTTACTTAATGAATTTCTTTCTCGAAAAATAAGCTTAAAAGAATTCAAAGAAAAGAGCGAAACATCTTGTAGGGAATATCCTTATTGGGGTTTTAAGAATTTCAGCGGTCAAATGCAGCTAAATCAATATACAAATAATATTGAGAGCAGCGATAAAGAATCATTTTTAAGGGAGGCTTTATTAGCGCCTAAGACAAAGAATGATGCTATTGCAGTTATTGATAAGATGGCCGAGTATCTTTTAAAATTTAAAGAGAAGACGGATAATCCTAAGCTGATTCCTAGGATTTCTCAAACATACATGCTTTCTTATTTCTGGGAGTTGCAAGATTACGAACATTGGACGGTTTACTATGGATCAACCAAGAAGGTCTTATTAAGCTTGGGATTTCCTTTAGATGTCTGTGAATCGTTTGGTAGGGAGTATTCATTATATTTAGATATAATTAAAGAAATTAAAGATTTGTTTAAATCAGAAGGGGTTAAGGAGAAATACATTTCTTGGTACATCGAACATGTTTTATGGGTTCAATTTATGAAACTACAGACGCAGCGCCTTGATGAGAAAGGGTCTATTTCACATAATAAAGAAGAGAAAATAATAGCACCAGGTTCTTTAGGAGAGTGGATTCCTCCGGTAATAAGTGACCTTGAAGATTTGGCGTTTAATAAGGAAACTCAGTGGTCTAAGAAAAGAAATTTGAAACCGGAGAAAGTTTTTGAAACAAAATTGCGTTATGCTTTCACGCTACTTGGGTATGAAACAGTAGAACTTGGACAAGGTACAGGAAGAGAGCCTGATGGGGTAGCATTATCATTAGGTGTGGCAGATGGGGATTATGCTGTTGTTTACGATGCTAAAGCTAGAGAAACGAAATATAGCATTGGAACACAAGATAGGGAAATTTATGAGTATATTCAGAAAAAGAAAGAGGAGCTGAGGCGTAAAAGAATAAATAAGCTTTATTTTGTGATTGTTTCATCGATTTTTGATGAAGGGGGATCAAACTTAAATTTAGTTAAGGATGTTTATCGAAGAACTCAAGTCCCAGTTACATTTCTTAGCGCTGCAGACTTATTATTTATCATTGAAGCAAAGCTACAGAGTCCAGAAATTGACCATGCAAGGCTGGAGTATTTATTTTTGGATACAGGTATAATAAATCGAGAGAAAATTAGTGATGTTTTAGGGTTAAGATGAAGCGTGTGAAAACGGGATTTCTTTCCTCCTTAAAAGAGAGTAGTTTAAAAGCAACGAAGGAATATTAATGAAAAGAATCTTGAAAATATTACTCACTATTATTGTTATAGCGGTCATCGGTTATATGGGTTATCAGATTTCCATATTATCTGCTCGAATCCAAAGAGTAGAAAATAAGCTTGGGGGAGCCAAGAAAATATCCTGTAACGAAAAAGATACTTTACAGAAAATACGTCAGTCAGTGGTTCGTATTGTTGGCGGAGAAGGAGAGGGATCGGGTTTTGCAATCAAAAAAGACGGCTTTATTTTGACGAATTACCATGTGATTGACTCTGAACCAGCTCCGAAAGTTGTATTTTCGGATAATACTTTTGAGACAGGTGAAGTCATCATGGCGGATAAGGACGCTGATCTTGCAGTCGTCAAGATAAAAAAAGACATCCCCTTACTTAAATTTGCCCATCTTTCTTCAGTATGTCCAGCTGAAGAACTTTTTTCCATAGGATATCCTTTGGGAGGCGAACTATCAGGTGAATCATTTGTTGTGCGGGGATCATTTTCACGAAGCTCAAAAGACAAGAAAAATGGTGTTAAGTATCTCCTAACGGATATGACCATGATTCCTGGGATAAGCGGTGGGCCAATGATAAATATTTGTGGGGATGTCCTTGGGATTAATACTGCTGGATTAGTTCTGGGTGGAATGGGTATGGCTATATCTTCAGATACCATTTTAGAGAAATACAAAAAACTTTCAGCTTCTAAGGAGCCTTTGAAAGATGTTAAGAAAGCGACTTTTGAATCCAATAAGAACCCTCTTGAAGCGGTTAGGTGTTTTTATAATTATCTTAAAGTTAGAAAGATGGAAAAGGCATTTGATCTTTTATCCGAGAATTTTGTTAAAGGTTATAGTTTTGATCAGTGGATCCAGGGCTACCGACCCATGCTTGACACTTCTATTATTACAATCAAAAGTGATAAGAAAAAGCCGAATAGAATACTCGTTAAGCTTTCTACCAAAGATTTAATTGGAGATGAGATTGTTTATAAGTATTTTGAAGGCTATTGGGATGTTAAGCGGATAGATGGCAGATGGCTCCTTTGGGCTCCGAGGATTGATGAAGTTGAAAATCCAGAGAAGGAATGGGGATTGGATGCGGACAGGATCAAAGAAATAGAGGAATTCATAAAAAATCAAAAAGATGCGGAAGAATATAAATATGCTATGTATCAGATAGCGCAGGAGCCAGGAAATGAAGATTTAAGCCTACAGGCGCTCTATGAGAAAGCTAAAGCAAAGAAATAAGCCTCTGATGAGTGTCTACTCGAAGGGAATCAGTTATTGTATTCAGCTATAAGAAGTAGTTGTTGAAGCGTATAAAAGCGGGATTTTTTACCTCCTTAAAAGGAGGCATTTTTTTACTCCTTAAAAGGAAAGATGGCAAGCGTAATGGTAGCTTATAAATCAAGTAGCTTTGGTAGAGAAGTCTTTAAAGCAGTAGCGATTCTTTGAATAGTGCTAAGTCGGATATCTGGAGGAGTCTTACCTTCAATTCGTTGGATATATTTATAACTTGTCTTGGCCAGTTCGGCTAATTTTTCCTGTGTAATGCCTCGTTTTGCACGGAATTCCTTAATTTTCTTGCCAACTTCTATATTAATTTTTGCGTTCATAAACACCGCATTATCACACGGTGTTTTTATCTTTGACACCCCCTTATATGATGGTGTAGTATTTCCACAATGGAAAGTGTTGAAGAATTCATAGAACGTAAAAATTCACAGTTTATTGAAGAAAAGAATAACCCACCCAAGATCCCTATGAAAGATATTGGAAGGGAAGGAAAGATTTTTTTTATTAGGGAGGCATGGACTTTTTTAGCTCAATCTAATCTTGATAAGAAAGTGTATGTGTTTGAAAGACTACGTAAAACGAATTATGAGGGAGCGTTAGCTTATAATTATGCCTGGAAAGAGGGTGATATTGAATACAGGATTGGTTATTTTATTGTGGGTAGAATTGGGCGTGCTAAAGGCAAATGGATATGGGGGCAATTTTGTCCGATAATTTTAAGTCAGGATTTCATTCCTCTTATAAAGAAAGCCATTGAAGATAAAGTTTTATTAGAATCTGATATAAAAGTTTTGCAAAGCAGTTTTTAAGTTGAGGTAGAGAAATAAGTAAATTTTGAAACAAATTATTTATTAAAAGTAAATTTATAATTTTACTCGTCGCTGTTTATCAAAATAAATTCCTATACATTTTAATAAATTGAGTCAATAATTAATCTAATTCTGGTCGGGAATTATTTTTTTGCGTTTGATGTTTTTAGCGGAGCCTCTTTAATCCGACCAGATGGGGGGTTCCGTTTTTTATTTGTATTTAGGGGGATTGGATGAAGGTCGGCATCTACGCCCGCGTAAGCACTTCAGATCAGATTATTGAAACACAACTTATTCCCCTCCGAGAATATTGTCAACGTCACAAGTATGAAATTCATCAAGAATATATTGACCAAGGATTCAGTGGTAAAGATATTAAGCGTCCTGCCTTTGAAGAACTCCTCCATGATATGCGACAAGGTAAGCTACAAGCTGTTATTTGCTATAAGCTAGACCGTGTTGGCCGCAGCCTTAAACATTTAATTAACCTTTTTGAAGAGTTTACTAATAGAGGAATTGGATTTGTCTCTCTATCTCAAAATATTGATACCAATACTCCAGAAGGCAGGATGTTCCTAAAGATGCTTATGGTGTTGGCGGAGTACGAGCGTGAGTTAATTGTATCAAGGACTATGGATGGTCTCTCCAGAGCGTTAAAACAAGGTAAGAAACTTGGTAGGCCAAAAGGTAAGGGGGATTCCAAGCCGAGATCAAAATCAGGTTATTATTTACGTTATGCTAAGCATAAAAAATCCTCCCCCCGAATTGAGAGTGTACTTTGAGAGTGGATAAACATGGGTAAAAAAACGACCGATTATTTGAAGATAAAATATTTAGTGCTAGAATTTTTGTTGACAATATGCCTTATTAGGCGTAATATGCGTATATGTTAAATAATGAATTTGAGAAAATCGTAGAAGATTTTGTACCACCAAAAGAAAAACTTGTTTCTATAAGAGAAATTATCAACTATTTTCAAGATAAAGAGTTTCCATTAGCTTTAAGGACAGTAACAAAGTATGCGACTTTGGGCTTAATCCCAAAGCCTTTACACATAGGCAACAAGGGGTATTATGAAAAGGATTATATTTATTCTGAGCTAAATGCCATTTATATTCTAAAAGCAGTATTCCGTTTATCATTAACTGAAATTTGTAATCTAGCTAGGAATGATCATTCCAGCTTGAAAGAAATTGTAGAAGTTTTACATCAGATTTTAGATGACCGGATGAAAAGGAGAGGCGGCAAAAAGCGATCAACAACTAAAGCTGCGTGGTTAGCTAATGATCCTGATGGGAGAAAAATGGCTGAATGGTATATAACAAAAGTTGCTCAAGGAGAGCTTCCTAAGGATGTACTGGCTGAATATAAAACAGGTAAATAAAAGTATTTTATAAGGGCAATTTTTTTTGTTTTTAACTAGGCATATTAAGCACATTAAGGCATATTAAAAGAAGTAAAAAGAGAGGAAATTAAGATGAGCTCAGAACAACCACTTTTAACCCATCAGTCAAAACTTATTAACCTTGAGTATCGCATATTATATGCAACCCAAACTCCTGGGGGGATTAAAACCCAAATTCAAGTATTTAAAGAAGGGAGGTTAATTTTTACTGATAGCCCTAATTTGACATCTGCTAAAACTAGGACTCAATTCGCTAATATTCTTACCAGTAAAATAGCTGTCAAAAAAGAAATGGTCGACCAAGATTTAATTGACATAGCCCATATTTGCCAGAAAAAAATCCTAGAAGAAAACAGCTTTTCTAAAGAGGAACAAAAAATAGTCATTACTCAAGAGGAAGAGAAAATTGCCTTGGATTTTCTTAGTCAGCCAAAGCTTATTAATTTAATAAGTGAAGATATTGAAAAGATTGGTGTTATTGGTGAAAAACCTAATGCGCTGTTAATTTACCTTATAGCAACCTCACGTCTTCTAAGTGATCCCTTATCTACGATAGTCAAGGGAAGTAGCTCTGCAGGCAAATCACAGCTTGTAAAACGTATTATGAGCCTTATGCCTAAAGAAGTTATTAAAGACTATGCCCATCTTAGTGCTAAAGCTCTTAGTTATATGGAAGAAGGGAGCTTGAGGCATAAAGTCTTGGTTGTTTATGAAAGACCTGGTGCTGAAGCAGGTGATTATCAAATACGTATTTTGCAAAGTGAACAGAATTTTAAGATAGCTACAACAATTAAAGACCCTAAAACTGGAAAGTTCAGGGTGCAAGAGAAAGAAATTGCTGGTCCTTTAGCTTATATTGAAACAACTACTGAAACAACGATTCATCCAGAGAATGAAACAAGGAATTTTTCAATTTTTGTAGATGAATCCTCGGAACAAACACAAAGGATACAAGAAAGTCAAAAATCTAAGTATCAATTAATAGGGTCTAATAAAATCGAAAAAGATGTGATTATCAAGAAGCATCACACTGTACAGCGTCTGTTATTGTCGCATAAAGTCTTAATTCCATTTATAAAACATATTAGTTTTCCAATTAATAATATTCGTTCGAGGCGTGATTTTCCTCGATTCCTCGCTTTAATTGAGTGCATTACTATCATTCATCAAAAGCAAAGACAAATAAATTGTTTTGATGGTGGTGAAGTATTGATTGCCACAATAGACGACTACTGCATTGCCTACGATTTAGCACATAAGATTTTCATTGAATACAATGCGTTAATTCCGCCTAAAAGCAGACAGTTGCTTGATATGGCTAGAAGTTTTAATGGTCAATCTTTCACTTTAGCTATGTTCATTGAGAAAACTAGTTGGACAAGGATTGAGACAAAGAAATACCTTGATCCTCTGGTTGATAGTGGATTTCTGGAAGAGGTATCAGGTAGACAAGGGCAGAGGTATGAATATAGGCTTATAAGGATAGATGAGTTAGAGGAAAACCTTGGACTTATTACTCCAGAAGATTTGGCAAATAAAATAATACAAGATGAAAAGAGCTTCCAATATGAGGGAAGAGAACAAAAAGTAAACTTTTAAAGTTTTTTGAAAGGACAAAGCGTGTGTATGTAATTAATCATATACACACATTAAACCAAGTTAAAAAAGTCAAAAAGTCTGGAGGCATTTATGAAATTATTAACAAAGGAATTAATTAGAAAGTTTCCAATTCTATATGCAACAGAGGGTAAAGACCCTAAGAATATCAGAGTTATAGTTAAATTCTTTGACCCTTGCAGTAAGTGGACTTGGTATGCCACTGAGTACGATTCAAAAGACAGAGTTTGTTTTGGTCTGGTTAAAGGTATGGATACTGAATTGGGTTATTTTAGCATTGATGAGCTTGAAGCTGTAAAGGGTCGGATTGGTTTAGGCATAGAAAGGGATATTTATTTTGGTGAACATACATTACAAGAAGTCCTTGAAGGTAAGGCTTAAAGGGGGCGTATGACTAGCACATTTTATACACCGGACGCGTTATCGCAACTTTATCAAATTCCTAAAACTACTGTTTGGAAAATGATACGAGAAGGTGAGTTTAAGGGCGTTCTAAAAGTTGGGAGGCATTACAGGATTCCTTATGAGGCAAGAATTGAGTTTGAGAGAAGGCATCTTAAGAATAATGGCGCAAAATAAAAGAAATAAATTTCCTGGTGTTCGGAAACGATCGGGTTCGTTTGAAATTAATTATTATATTAATAAAAAACGAATTGTAGAGACCGTTCATGTAAAAACCGAAGGCGAGGCCTATATCATACGTTTAAAGCGTATGGAGACCTCTCAGGTCGCTTCTGGAAGGGTTTTGGAAGCGGGTGAAGTAACTTTTGAGCAAGCCATAGAGCATTACGCTACAGTTAACGAGAAAATTCTTAAAACAAACACCCTGCAGAGATCACAGTGTATCTATGGACACTTTACAAATTTTATGAAGGTGAATTATCCAGAAATAATTTATGTCCGTCAGTTAACTATTGAACAGGGTTTAAAATATAAGGATCATTTACTGGGTCTTTCAAACAAGACTCCTTCAGGAATTAACACTGATATTTCAAAACTTCGAGCTATATTTAGGAAATTTAAGGAGTCGAGGTTTATTGGGGAGAATATTTTTAGTTCAGTTAGTAAGATTCCCTCACGACAGGCTAGGCCAGAGAAAAAGCATTTGCCGACAGATTTTGAGATTAAAACTATCTTAAAGGCTGTTAAAGGAGATCCAAGTTATGAAGAATTAACTACCTTTTTGGTTAGGGTTGGTCATCGTGTTGAGGAAACTACGCTTTATGAAAAGAAGGATGTGCTTAAAGATGAAAAAGGGAATCCAATAAAGATTGTTGTACGGCCAGAGATTACCAAGACTAAGGAAGCTGGGGAAGTCCCAATTGATGAAGAGTTAGCCGCGGTCATTAAACAGGCTTTAATGAAACACCCTAACCAAGAATATCTTTTTACTAATTTTGCTGAGAGGAAAATTTCATCTAATACATACCGTGATTATTTAAATCGAGTATGTGTTCAACACGGGTTAAATCATATAACACCACATTGTTTTAGATATTTTGTTGCAAACAAACTTATAAACGCTGGTGTCAACATTAAGGATGCTATGGCTATAACAGGCCACACGGATGTTGAAAGTTTTATGTCTTATATAAAAACAACAGAAGAGGGGAGGCAAAAAGCCCTTGCTATTACAAAATTATCAGTGCTATAATTCGATCATTGGTTTCCCCAACCAGTACATACTTGATTCTACTTTAAAAAATCCCCAAAAGGTCTTTTTGAAAACAATATGGATACTTTAACCAAACGTAAAAGAAGCTGGAACATGTCTTTAATAAGGTCTAAAAATACTAGTCCAGAAAAGATTGTACGGAGTACATTACATAAAATGGGGTATAGATTCCGTTTACATCCCAAGGATTTACCAGGCAAACCTGACATAATCATACCTAAATATAAAATTCTAATCTTTGTTAATGGCTGTTTCTGGCATCAGCACAAGGGTTGTAAAAGAGCGTTTATTCCAAAGTCCAACAGAACTTTTTGGGTTAAAAAATTTAAGAAAAATACAGAGAGAGATAAATTAAATAAATTAGAAATGCTAAAAAGTAGATGGAAAGTGATTACTATATGGGAGTGTCAAACTATACAGAAAGATAAATTATTTGATGATTTAGGAGAAAAATTAATTGAGAATAGTTTTTAGAATCAATAAGGGTATGTTAAAATAAACACAATGGTAAATAAAATTGATACGGCATATACAGCTTCTGGAATTAATGCTTCGTGGTATTCTGGATGGGATATTACGAAAAAGGAAGCTCATAAATATCGAATCCGATCACAGAATTCTCACCTAGCTAGACAAAATGCTTTAGCTCTAGTTAAATCAAATCAAGAATTTAAAATCAACCAACCTAATTTACGGCCTGAGAAGTTGATGCCTAAATGCAAAGTACATGGATTAAAATCCTTGTCCCTATTTAGCGGAGGCGGTGGCTTAGACTTAGGTTTTGATTTAGCGGGCTTTACGCATGTAGCGTCATATGAGTTGTTGGATTTTGCCGGGAAAACTCTTTCTTTGAATCGTCCTGAGTGGAAGGTTTTTTCAGGAAATGATGGAGATGTAACGAAGATTAATTGGGAGAAGTATGCAGGTAAAGTTGATGTTGTTCATGGAGGGCCTCCTTGTCAGCCTTTTTCAACGTCGGGGAAACAAAAGGGTGAAGATGATGTCAGAGATATGATTCCGCAGTTTGTGCGTGCGGTGAATATTATAAAACCTAAAGTTTTCTTGGCAGAAAATGTTCCTGGTCTTTTGAATGATAAGTTTAAAGATTATCTTAAGAATACTTTATTCTTACCTTTAAAAGAATACACAATACATTGTTTTAAGATACATGCGGCTTCTTTTGGAGTTCCCCAGGTTCGAACACGTATAATTTTTATTGGTATCAAGAATAAAAGAGCATCAAATGCTTATGAACAGCCAACACCAACACATTCCTTTCACTATCTTAAAGATAATGAAGAGTCGCAGTTAGAGTTTGGCCTAATCCCAGCGATCAGTCCTTTAAAAAGATGTATGGGGATAAGGGAAGCTTTGGGATTAGAAGATATTGGGTATGATTGTTTAGCACCAACGCTGCGCAGCACGCTTACTGGCCCTCGGCATACGACTTCTATTTTAAGTAGCACAAGTTCTCAAAGGATATATGAGAAGCTTAAAATATGGCCTAATGGTGTGCAAGAAAACCGATACATGGCTAAGGCTTTTGGTGCGAGGGATAATCATGTTCGTCTTTCAGTGCCTGATGTTGGAATTATGCAAGGATTTCCTGAGTCGTGGAAATTCGAAGGCCCCGTCTATAAAGCTGCAGGACAAATAGGTAATTCAGTTTGCCCACCAGTCGCTTATAACTTAGCAAAATCTATTGCTAAAATATTTTTATAGGTGTTGAAGGATAATTTTTCTTAGTGTCTCAGCGTAACTACCGGTGATTTTTTCCCATTCTTCAAAATAGGATTGTGGAATGTGCGGGTTGTTTAATGTTGATCCACGCTGCAGAAGATATTTACATCTATCTTTAAGAATTTCCAGCATTCGTTGCGGAGAATAGCCTGAATCAACATCCATTAAACTTTTATACTTTTGGATAGAGTATTGTTTCTTTTGTAGTTTTACAGCATCTTGAAAAGTATAAATTTTCTTTTTTCCAACAATTTTTATTAATATATCCATTGTTATTTTATCAGGGACTTCTTTTGAAAGCTCCCAATCTGCACGGATATACTCCTCCTTTTCACTGATCCATGGCGCCATCATCTTAATAGATCCATATAAACAGTATTGAAGTTTTTGATTAGTTGGATTGTATACTCCAATCAGCCAGTGTTTTTCTTTCCATTTTTTAATATGGTCTGGACCAAAATCTCGCACGGTAGTAACAGATCCGGTGGTTGTAGATTTAAGTTCAAAAGGAAGATTTTTTCCATTAACTTTAAGATACGCATCAGTATCGCTGCGACCTGCATCAGGCGCACGTTCCAGATTAAATAGTTTTATTAATTCGATTTCCCTGCGATCATCTTGTACGGTCATTGTTGAGCACTCTTTCAGTCGAAACTTTTATTTATAATGAGAAATGATAGTATATATCTCATGAGCAGCGCTGTCAATTAAGAGGTATCTATGGAGATTAAATAATGAGCAAACATAAGAATACATTTCAACAATTAAGAGGAAAGATTAATAGTTTTGTTCGGGAAAGAGATTGGGAGCAATTTCATTCACCCAAGAACCTAAGTATGTCTTTGTCTATTGAGGCAGCTGAATTAATGGAGCATTTCCAGTGGACTAATACCGTTGAAGAAGCGGTCAAGGTTTTAAGCGATAAGGACAAAAGGTCTGAAATTGAAGATGAGGTTGCTGATATAGCTATTTATTTAATAGATTTTTGTAATTTATACGGAATTGATTTTGAAAGTGTGATTCTTAATAAGATAAAGAAGAATGAGAAAAAATATCCTGTAAAGTTAGCCAAAGGCAGTATAAAGAAATATACGTTTTATAAAAATAGTGGCAAATAGTGGCAGAAATTGTCGTAAGTCATGTAATTTCAATGAATGGAAGAGTCGCCCGGTAGCTCGCTAGGCTCATAACCTAGAGGTCATCAGTTCAAATCTGGTCCCCGCAACCATAAGATAACCCGATTTCCGACGAGGAGGTCGGGTTTTTCTTTGCCTAGATTATATTTAAACTTTTTCATAATTTATCGTCGAGGGGGCGCAGGTTGTGCTTCGTTTGCAGTTTACCGACGATGAATATCTTTAGTTAACCATCCCTACCTAATAGTTGCTTCACGTTGATAGCTAAAGTAGTGGCAAAATAGTGGCAAGAATTTAAGTGAATCTTTCTGTTTTTAATATCTTGAGATTTTAGTTTTTCTAAGTATAGTAAATCCCATGCGCCGACATGCCGCATTACTTACTATTTGTTTGTTTCTTATTTGGATACTTCCTTTAGGTATTTTCATTAAGCCTTCCCAAGAGAAAATTACCTGCGATGGTCAGCGTGCCATTTGTATGTGCCATCATATGGAAGCTAAAGTCAAGAGAAGTCCTATAGAAGGTTATGGCTTTAAAGGTAACTCTGGCAGTAATAAAGAATCTTCCGCATCAAGCGGTGGGGCGGGGAATTATTACCTTGCTTCAAACACCCAAACACAAAATGTTTTGAATGTTTTTCTGCTTAATCGTGAAATGCTTTTAGCAGAAGCAAAACCTTTCCTTCCGTCCATCGAACACGTCCCAAAAGTATAAATCCTTTCATTATTTTTCTCGTTCTTTGTTCAGATAGGTGCTTCCACCTGTCTGTTTAGTAATTTTTAAAATTTATAAGGAGTCTATGATGCGTAAAATCAGTTACATTTTATCTCTTATGTTTATTGTATTCTTTGCATTTATTTCTAATAGTTATGCGTGCAGTACTTGTGGCTGTACCGTCTGTCAATTAGGTAAGAGTGACGGGCAGGATTCGGATAAGAAGTGGTATATCAGGTATATATATGACCAACTTGTGTGGCGTGAGAAAAGTGCTGAACGCCAGAATGGTCTTATGAATGACGACCATGATGTTCACGATAAAACAACAGATATTACCCATCATTATGAAATTGGCCGTTATATAACGGATGATCTTAATGTGATGGTTGATCTTCCGTACATGGTTCGTAGTGCAATTGAATTTGAAGATGTGGATAATTTAGGAGCTAAACAGACATCCAAAGGTTTAGGAGACGTGCAGTTATTAGGTGATTACCGTTTTTGGCATAATGATCATAACGGAGCCAGCTTAGCCGGTGGAGTGAAATTCCCAACGGGCGATACGCATAGAAAAAGTTTCCAAGGAGATCGATTTGAAACAGATATGCAACCAGGTTCTGGGGCATATAATTATATCGTCGGCGGTATATATAAGTTTCAGCTAGACAGATTTTCTGTTACAGCCAATGCCTCCCGAGTATTTACAACTAAAGGTTCGCAAGGTTTTGAATATGGGGATTTATTCACGGCGTCCCTTTACGGCGATTATTTGATTAATCCTAGTGCAAAGAATTTTCAAACGCGTATTGGGCTAGATACTGTCTTTCAGGACGAATGGAAAGAAAAGACGAATGGAGTAAAGAATATAGATAGCGGAGGACAGACAGTTTTAATGGGACCGGCGATTAAGGTCAATGCCAATAAGAATTTAAGTTTTACGGGGACATTTCTATATCCTATTTCACAAAAGTTGAATGGATATGCCCAAGAGCAGGGCTTTGAATGGACGTTGGGGACGGAAGTAAGGTTTTAATCAGTCGAATACTTGGGGTAAGATTAGTGGCAAACAGGGGCAAGAATTGTCGTAAGTCATTTAAATTCAGCGGTTTGTAAAGTCGCCTGGTAGCTCGCTCAGCCCTTCAGCTGTGGTTCAGGGCAAGCGACTGAGTCGAAGCACAAAGTATGATATCATTCCTCCATGTGGTTTATTTACATCCTTGAAACTAACGATGGCCGTTATTACACTGGCACAACCAATGATGTTCCTCGTCGTATAGCAGAACACAAAGATGGTAAGGGAGCTAAGTTTACAAGAAATTTTGGGTTTAAAACTCTGCTTTACATCGAAGAATTTCCCACCAAATTCGAAGCTTCAAAGCGAGAGAAGCAAATCCAAGGCTGGACTCGTAAGAAGAAACTCGCTTTGATCAAAGGTGATCTTAAAGCATTGAAAGAACTCTGATTCATTATAGTAGTGGAAAAATGGTGGCAATGAAGTAACCGTTTATTAAGTAAAACTACAAAATAAAATTACGTAAATGATTAAGCATTTCTTACCTCTTGCAACTAAATGGCGGAAGATTTTTTAATTGTGTTAAAATTATTTTATATATGAAAATAAATAAAGAATTCTCAATTGCTGTTTTAGCTTTGATTGGTATTGTTTTTTATGTGGTGATGCGCTTTGTGTTTGGCTGGCCAGCACAAAATGCGCAGGGAGTTTTATGGATAGTTTTAATCTTCGGAGGGATTCCTCTTGTCTGGGGTTTAATTAAGAAAATATTAAAGAAGCAATTTGGTTCAGATTTGTTGGCAGGCATATCCATTGTTACTTCTGTACTACTTCAAGAATATTTGGCGGGTGCTTTAGTGGTCTTGATGCTTTCCGGTGGAGAAGCTTTGGAGCAATATGCTTTGCGTCGAGCATCATCGGTCTTGGAGGCCCTGTCTAAGCGTATGCCTAACCGGGCGCATCGTAAAGAGACCGGAGGGATTAAGGATATTACAGTACAAGATATCCGTGTGGGAGATGAGTGCGTCATATTTCCACATGAAATTTGTCCAGTTGATGGGACTGTGCTTGATGGTCACGGCACAATGGATGAGTCTTTTTTGACTGGCGAACCATTTTTAATTTCAAAAACTAAAGGTTCGGCTGTTATCTCTGGGGCTATCAATGGCCAAGAGGCGATAACGATTAAAGCAACTCAGAAGGCGGAAGATTCACGTTATGCAAAAATCATGAAAGTCATGAATACCAGTCAACAATCTCGTCCACAATTAAGACGTTTGGGAGATCAATTGGGGGCTTGGTATACGCCAGTCGCCGTGATCATTGCGTTAGCTGCGGGTATTTTAAGCGGCGATGGACATCGATTCTTAGCTGTCATGGTTATCGCAACCCCATGCCCGCTGTTAATCGCCATTCCAGTTGCGATTATCAGTGCCATTTCTCTTTGTGCTCAAAGAGGTATTATTATTAAAGACCCGGCAATTCTTGAGCAGACCGATAAATGCCGTATCATGATTTTAGATAAAACAGGAACATTGACTTACGGTCGTCCGCATGTTACAGAGGTATATTGTTTTAACAGTTTTACCCGTTGGCAGATCTTAGAATTTTCGGCCAGCCTTGAACGTTATTCCAAGCATCCTTTGGCTGTGGCCATCTTGGAAGAAGCAAAAAGTTTAAATGTAAAATCTTTAGAAGCTGTACAAATTAGTGAACGTCCTGGTGAAGGATTACGTGGCCTAGTAGGTGAGCGGGAAGTAGGCATTACAGGGCGATCAGCTTGGTTGAAGAACCACCCCAACGATGTAGCAGTATTGCCTGTATTGAAGTCTGGCTTGGAATGTGTTGTTTTTATAGATAGAAAATTAGCTGCTTTGCTACAGTTTCATGATAAACCACGCCTTGAAGGGCGTTCTTTTATTGAGCATTTAAGGCCTCGACATAAATTTGAAGACGTGATGATTGTCTCCGGCGACCGACAAGAGGAGGTTCATTATTTAGCTGATCAAATGGGGATTAAAACGGTTTATGCTGGTCAGAGCCCAGAACAGAAAGTAGAGATTGTGAGGGAACAAACGGCTAAATCGAAAACCATTTATTTAGGTGATGGGATTAATGATGCCCCTGCATTGTTAACGGCTACTGTCGGCGTTGCTTTTGGACAAAACAGTGATATTACATCGGAAGCTGCAGGTGCTGTTATTATGGAAAGTTCATTAGGTAAAGTAGATGAGCTTTTTCATATTGCAAGGCGTATGCGCCGTATCGCTTTGCAGAGTGCTCTTGGAGGTATGTTGTTATCTGTTGTTGGCATGTTTCTGGCAGCTAAAGGTCATTTAACTCCTGTGGCAGGTGCTATTGCTCAAGAGATTATCGACTTATTGGCTGTATTAAATGCGTTACGAGTTGCTTTCATGGGGAAAAAATTGAGTGATTTTTAGGTGAGGGGGTTTAAACAGTTCTAACACAGTTTTGTTGGTGACAAACAGTGGTAGAAAATGTTACAAGTCTTTTAGAATCAAATGTTGGTTGCGGGGACAGGATTTGAAAAGAGCCATTCAACATGTATACATTGTGGATGGCTTTCTTGCTTTTTTAGAAAATAGCTTCTGTCTAATGAATAAATTTTAGGGGGTATCGTCCACCAACGTAGGAAACAGTACTCACTAGCTGGTCAAACCAGCTAGTGAGTAGCACTGATAATAATGATTAAAATCTGGGCGCTGATAATGCGTAGTATCATCACTACTGGGTAAATAGTGGAATAGGCAACCGATTGAGCGTTACAATTTGATAGGCTGTTTGCAAAAGCAAGAGCTGGGGGATCTGTCAAGCTACCCGCTAACATACCGCAAATGGTTAAGTAATTAAGCTTCATGCGCCACAAGGCAAAAGATCCAACAATTAAGAGGGGCAAGATAGTGATGGCAGCTCCCCACAAGAACCAATTAAGACCATCAGGACTCATGACAGTGGCAATAAAGTTCCCTCCGCATTTTAATGAAACTGCTGCTAAAAACATAGAGATTCCAAATTTTCGCATGACAAAATTAGCACTTGTCGGCATATACCATATCACGTGTCCTAATCGGCCTAATCGGCTGGCAAAAATGGCTACCAATAATGGACCTCCGGCGAGACCGATTTTGATAGGAGATGGGATGCCAGGTAATGGGATGGGAATTTGTCCAACAATGATACCTAATAACATTCCTGTAAAAATAGGAAGGATAAAAGGATGGTTAAGGGCATGCGGAGAATCTCCGACATACTTGGAAAAATTTTCAATAGATTCTGGTTCGCCAATGATCCACAAAGAATCTCCGTAGTAAATGATGGTATTGGGCGTAGCTGGGAGTTCGTAGTCATCGTGGCTGATGCGAGTTGCGGTGACATTAAAATGATCACGTAGACGAAGATCTTGGATCGTTTTTCCTACAATTTTTTGATGGGTTATGAGCACCCTTCGACCAGCGATATCGCTTTTTAATTCCTGCAGCTGAATGTTAGATTCTGCGCCGATTAAGATTTGTAGGTTATGGATATTATCTTTTGTTCCTACCGCACGGATCGTATCTCCTAAATGGATTAAAGTGTTGGAAAGAGGTATCACCACTTCGTTTTTATGCAATAGCCTTGAGAAGATAATATTAGTGTCTTTATAAGAAGGGAGTTGGTTTAGCGGAACGCCATCTAGACTCTTATTATCGACAGTAATATTCATTCCGATAACCTGTGTTGAATGCTCTTTTGCATAGGTTGCCGCTTGGTTATTAATATCAACTTTGCCAAATGTTTTTAGAAGAAGCATTGTGATTATGATTCCGAATATTCCCAGGGGGTAACTGACCGCATAAGCCAATGTTGACATGCTCACGGCGGCTTCATTTTGTTGGATTAAAATAGCTTGGGCAGCCCCAAGGCTAGGGGTATTAGTAGTCCCTCCCGATAGGATTCCAGCTGTGGCACCTAACTGGATACCGCCAAATTTATAGGCACAAAAAGCAATCAGAACACTTAACAGGATAGCGCTTATGGCTAACCCATTTAAAAGGAGACCTTGATTTCTGAAATTGTTCAGAAAGCGAGGCCCCACTTGAACACCGATGGTATATACGAAAATGATTAAACCAAACTCTCTTATAAAATCCAAGACTTCCGGGTTGGCGTGGAGCCCTAATTGGGATAAACCTATGCCTGCAAACAGTACACCGGCGACCCCTAGGGAAATCTGTCCGATACGGATACGACCGATTGTTAGTCCGAGAGAAATGGTGACGGCGATGGCGATAAGGTTTTGGGCGGCAGAGGGTTTAGTGGCCAAATCACTTAAGAAATTTATGATCATCATAAAAGCTCCTATTTGAATCTGTGAACTTCAAAAAAAGTAAGTATAGTTTATTTGAATGATTATCACAAGCAGTGATTCTACGTATATGATTAAGAGATGATTGATATAATTTAGGGTAAGGAAGGTTCTATATTCGGGACGCACAATTAGTGGCAATAATGGCAGAAAATGTTGTAAGTAAAAAGTAGTCCCTTTGGGGCTGCTTTTTTATTGCATAAGAGTCTTTTACTATGTTCCTAGTCCTTACCGATTATTCTCTGAATTAGGCTTTTAGAAGCAGATAGTGCTATTAAAGTGCCCCACAATATCTTCTTGAAGAGAATCTTGATCAGGTATCGGTGTCTATTATTAAGCAAAGTCTTGCGGCACTCATTAATTGGATAGATTATATCATTTCATTCGCCTGTCATCATCTGCTAGGTGGGGGAGTAATTCTTGGATATGTAATTTTTGACTCTAGCTAAAGAAGGGCAAGTATGAGACAATAGCCCCCATGTCATTTTCACTATTAGGACTATCTAAGGATTTATTAAAAGCTGTTGAATTAGCAGGGTATGAAACACCTACCTTCATTCAAGAAAGTTCCATTCCTGTTATTTTAAAGGGGCAGGATTTAATTGCGCAAAGCCAAACAGGAAGCGGAAAAACAGCCAGTTTTGTTCTACCGATTCTCCAGCTTTTTGAAGATTACAAGGATCCTAAACGAAAAGTACTTAAATGTTTAATTTTAACGCCCACTCGCGAATTGGCGATGCAGGTGGCGGATGTGATCAAAATATTTGGGAGAGGTTTAACGAAACCAATAAAAATAATTCTTTTGGTGGGAGGTTTAAATATTGATTTGCAAATCAGGAATTTGCATCACGGGGCGGATATTGCGGTCGCGACTCCTGGACGTTTATTGGATTTGATTAAGCGTAAAGAAATCAATTTTTCTTCCTTGAATGTATTGATTGTGGATGAAGCGGATAAAATGTTTGATATGGGATTCTCCAAAGAGTTAGAGGGGGTTTTAAAAGAACTGCCTGCGAATCGCCAGAACATATTATTTTCTGCAACGATAAATGAAGACGTGATTCGCTTAACGGATAAGTTTATGGTTAATCCCGTGCATGTGAAAGCAGAAGAGGAAATTCCAACGGTTGAGACTATTCATCAAAGAGCCATTGAAGTTAATAGAACCAATCGCGGGCCATTGTTGCGATATCTCATCAAGACCGAAGGTTGGGATCATGTTTTGGTATTTGTGGCCAGTATCAGAGCAACGGACATCTTAGCTGCCAAATTAAGAGATGCTGGTATTTTAGCTGATGCCTTGCATGGGGCGATGACCCAGGCGCAAAGATCTTTTGTTCTTAATGAGTTTAAAAGTAAGACAATTAAGGTGTTGGTAGCCACTGATATTGTTGCCCGAGGAATCGATATTGATCAATTACCTTACGTTGTTAATTATGATCTTCCTCGTTCATCGAATGATTATATTCATCGGATTGGACGAACAGCCAGGGCAGGAAAAACTGGTGTGGCTGTTTCTTTTATAGGGCATGAAGATCAAGCGCATTTTTCTTTGATTGAAAAGAGAGTACAGACACGTTTAACAAGAGAAAGTATTAAAGGCTTTGAATTAACAGGAGAGGTGTTTTTTCAGAACAAAGGAAAAGCTCCTGTTAAGGGCCATCGGATGAGCAAGAAAGACAAGGCAAGAGCTTTGACTTTAAAAGCATAAGGAATATATTTTGAACAAGCAAGGGTTTGAAAGTTTAGGTCTCAGTAAAGAAATTCTTCTTAATTTGGAATCGCTTAAATATTCAGAGATGACACCCATCCAGGCACAGGCTCTGCCCTTTATTCTAGAAGGTAGGGATTTGATCGGTCAAGCTAATACAGGAAGCGGGAAAACAGCAGCATTTGGATTAGGCATTGTTTCTAAATTAGATATAGCCAATACGCAACCGCAGGCCTTGGTGCTTTGCCCAACGAGAGAATTAGCTGAACAGGTTTGTATTGAGATTCGTCGTCTGGCCAGATTTACTAATAATATTAAAGTGTTGTCTTTGTGTGGAGGAACTGAAGAGCGACATAAAGCGAAGTCATTGGAACATGGAGCCCATATTATAGTGGGAACACCAGGACGTATAAGAAAGTTGTTAGAGAAAAAATCTTTAAATGTGGATTCAGTCAAGATTCTAGTACTCGACGAAGCCGATCGTATGCTGGAGCTTGGGTTTATTGATGAGATTAATGGGATTGCAGCGTTTACTCCTTATGGAAGACAGACCTTGCTTTTTTCTGCAACCTTTCCTCATGGAATTAGAGAATTAAGTGCATCTCTTCAGGAGAATGCAGCACAGGTAACGGTGGATTCACAGCATCAGCTTAATGATATTAAGCAGTTATTTTTTCAAGTAGAGAATGAAGAACAAAGATTCTCAGTCTTGCTTAGATTGTTGGGCCACTATAAGCCTGAGTCTGTAATTATTTTCTGTAACAGCAGGGCAATTTGTATTAAACTGGCGCAATTGCTTAAGAAAGAAAAGATCAGTGCTTTAGAAATTCACGGAGATCTTGACCAGCAAGATAGAACCTTGGTGTTAACCAAATTTTCTAATAAGAGTTGCTGTGTTTTAGTTGCAACTGATGTGGCTTCCCGTGGGATCGATATTAAAGATGTAGGGGCGGTCATTAATTTTGACCTTCCTTCTGAGCATGAACTTTATGTTCACAGGATTGGACGCACGGGCCGGGCTGGGCAGACAGGATTATCTTTAAGTTTATTTACAGCTAACGAAAGCCCCTATCTTAAAAACATTGCGAATTATTTGAAAATGCCCTGTATTACCCTCGATTTAGAAACGTTAAAGGCTCGTAAGCCATTTTCGATTAAGCCGTTAATGGAGACACTTTACATTAGCGGTGGAAGAAAAGATAATATTCGCCCAGGAGATATTTTGGGGGCGCTTACTAAGGATGCAGGGTTAAATGGAAAAGATGTGGGACAGATCAATATTTTTGAAGTTAATAGTTATGTTGGGATTGCTATAGCGCAGGTGGATAGGGTTATCAAGCATTTGAGTACTGGGAAAATTAAAGGAAAAAAATATAAGGTGGGTAAGGCTTAAATTAAGGGGAAACACATGAATAATATTTTTGTAGGGAATCTTTCATTTACAACGACTAAGGAACAGCTTCTAAAACTTTTTGAACCATTTGGAGCTGTTGCGAATGTGGTTATCATGGAAAGAAAAAAGGGAAAATCCCGTGGGTATGGTTTTGTGGATATGCCTAATGAAGAAGAGAAAAATAAGGCTATAGCTGGTCTTGACGGTAAGGAATTTATGTGGCGAGTGTTATCGGTGAGTCTCGTTGCTCCTAAGGTTAAAGGAGAAGTAAGACCTAAAAAATTTAAATCTGAACAGAGCGCAACTAAACCTTGGTTTAAAAGTGAAGAGGAAGATTCAAAGCCTCCGTATAAAAAATTTGAAGGGGGATCAAAACCGCCTTATAAGAAGTTTGAGGGTGGAGATAATAAGCCGTATCGCAGAGATGAAAGGGATTCGAGACCAACGGGGAATACTCGGTCCTCCACTCTGCCGGCTGGTAGAGAGGATAAGCCTTGGAATAAGAATGAAGGTGGCTCAAAGCCTCCGTATAAGAAATTTGAAGGGGGATCAAAACCGCCTTATAAGAAGTTTGAGGGTAGAGATAACAAGCCTTATCGCAGAGATGAAAGGGATTCGGGGAAGCCTAAGAGTAATTATAGTTCTTCTAGACCAACAGGGAACTCTCGGCATGAGGGGAGACCGGCGGGTGGAAAGTTCTCTCATCGAGAGGATGATCGAGGATCAAAGTCTCCTTATAAAAAATATGATGGTGCATCTAAGAAGCCATGGGATAAGAAAGAAGGTGGTTCAAAACCTCCTTATCGTAGAGATGAAAGAGATTCAAGACCAACAGGAAGTTCAACAGGAACTTCTTGTCCTGAGGGGAAACCATGGGAGAAGGATAAGAGAGAAGGTTTCTCTAAATCTACAGGTAAACCTGGGGGAGCATTTAAAATGTTTAATAAAGCAGGAAAATCTTCGAAGACTTGGCCTAAAAAGGGGCAGGGAAGAACTTAAAAGGGAAGGTTAATAAGGAGGGGAAAATGAGAACTTCTTTTTTCGCAATTTTTGAATTAGTGGTTATTTGTGGGATTTTGTATTGTGTTTATTTACTTTTAAAAAAGAATATTGATGAGACTAAAAAAAATAAACAGGATTAATTACTTAGGAGAATAAATTATGGAGATGCCAGATGGTTTTGATTTAGGAAAACATGCGGGAACAGTTGTGAAAATTGCTGCGTTACTGGGTTTTCTTGCGTTATTCTTTGTTTTATTACCCATTGGGCTTGCTACTGTTGAACCGAATGAAGTAGCTGTTCAAGTAGATAAAATTGGGCATAAGGTTATTCCAGAGCCTCAAGAGGTTGGCTATCATGTGTACAATCGTTGGACTACCGATATGGTTGTTTATAAAGTTTCTGCAAGGTCGTATCCATCTAATACCATGGGTAATGAGAATGGTAAGGAATACACCTTAGATCTTAAAACCAATGATGGTCAGAATATTAGTCTTGATTTAACGATTATTTATGCACTTGTTGCTAAAGAGGTTCCTTCTTTACACGCTCAAATTGGTTCCAATTATGAAGATCAGATTCTTCTTCCTCAGATTCGATCGGAAGCACGTATAGCTATCGGTCAATACTCCGCTGAAGAAATTTATCAAGGCAAGGTAAGAGAAACAATACAAATGCAAATTAAAGAAAAGTTGGTAAGGGCATTTAAATCTTATCCCGCTATTCAGGTGCAGGATGCATTGATTAGACATTTTTCATTTAGTCCAGAATTTGAAAAAGCAATTGAACAGAAAAAACTGGCGGCTCAGCAAGTCGAGGTTAATAAGAATCTTGCTTTAGCTCAAGAAGAAGAAGCCAAACGTCAGGAAGCTGAAGCGCGTGGTGCAAAATTACGCGCGATTCAAGAAGCGGAAGGTCGTGCGGAATCTGTTAAAATTGAAGCGGATGCACAGCGCTATAAACTTGAACAGGAAGCGGCTGGTCAATTGGCCAAGTATAAAGCTGACGCAGAAGGTAAGCGTTTACAGGCAGAAGCCTTAGGTGGCGGAGCCAATGTGGTTGCCCTTAAATTTGCAGAAAGCATTCCTGATAAACTTCAGATTTGGGGAATTCCTGTTGGAGCTAACAATACGTCCTTGATGGATTTAACAGGTGTTTTTGGAAATATGTTTAAGAATAATAATAGGTCTAATAGTAATTAACTTGTTTGTGGTTAAAAGAAAGCCCAGTTTTCCAACAGGAATCTGGGTTTTCTTTTTGTTTCTAATGATTAAGAAGGAGTAGATAAAAGTCAGTTAAAAGAGGATTTAGCCAATGGTTTAATTCTATCTTGGGAGTATTTTGAAATAGACAGTGGAAGCCTAAGAGAGGACGCTGACTATGCCACCCCTACAGCAGATCCAGCCAGAAGTTCAGTTCAAACCATTTAGAAATAATAAAAAAATCGTACCAAAAATTATGCTTGTTGACGATGACTTAGAGTCATTGTTAGAGATGAAGGATGTTTTATTATTTAATGAATATGATGTAGAAATTGTGCTTAATAGCGCAGTTGCCTTTGAGAGGGCTTGTGAAATAATGCCAGATTTGATTATTACAGATTTACAAATGAAACCTAAAAGTGGTTTTCAATTGGCTGATGAATTGCAAAATTCTTTTAAGACAAAAGCAATTCCAATTATTGCTATCACAGGATTCTTTACAGAAAAAGAACATGTCTTGATGATGAAGATGTTTGGCATGAGATTGACTATTCTTAAACCGGTTAATCCAGTGGATATTGTTACTAAAATTGAGGTTGTTTTAAAAGAATCTAGAATGAATACAATAACGCATACGGCGTCATAAAAAAGTCGGGGGGAGAATTTTTATGAATATGTTAGGGATTTTTTATAAACAATTTATGAATTTAGGACGGGAGAGATTAGTCTATTCATTAGAGGAAGGACAATCTAAGGCTGATAGTAAAGTTTTGTATTACGAGGTGGAAAATTTGTTATGTTTTGAAAGAGCAATAAGATTTTGTTATGCGTCATTAGAAGTAATGATTCATAATCGAAATATTCGTCATCAATGTCAAACATTTTATCAATGCTCGCTGAGCAACGAGAAAGAATTGGAGAAAATTTTGCTTGAGGTTTCCTCAGAAGATGTTGAGATACATAAAACATATGATTCCTATTCTCTGCCTGCCGATGATTTTCATCTTGAGTCCGTTTTGAGTTTGGGCTTGGTTGTGGCAGGGTATAGGTTAGATATTTATCAAGAATTACGTAACCATTTGCCTATGAAGAGTCGTATTTTATTGAACCATTTTATTTCTCATTTGAGGGATGAAATCGAATTCTTCAAGAGGGAGAAAGAATTGGTTGAGGTTGATAGTATTCTTTATAATTTGAATTAATCAATTGAGGCCCCTCTAGAGGTTAGTATTCAGGTCGTTTAGAGTTCTGACCTGCCTTTAGGGGGCATTAAATTCTTTAGTCTTTGTGAGATTGTGGTATTCTTCTTTTATGTTTAAGATTGGTCTTTCTGATATTTTCCTGTCCCATGGTCGATGGTCTCTAAAGTTGCTTAAGATTCTTGATTATTCTATTGGATCGGCAGTAGCTTTTATTTTATCTTCTCAAAAACCTTCTTCTTGTTCTACGAAAAAAATTTCTAAGATATTAATTATTCGTCCTGGAGGAATCGGGGACGCTGTATTTCTGTTACCTATTCTTAAGGGTTTAAGAGATAAAGGAGTATTGGTTGATATCCTCTGTGAAAAGAGAAATGCAGAAGTTTTCTCTTCTCAAGGGTACTCAGTGTATCTTTATAATAGACCCAAATCTTTAGGGCAAACATTAAGAAATGTTTACGATGTTGTTATCGATACAGAACAATGGCATTATTTAAGTGCTATTGTTAGTTATTTTGTAAAGGCTGAGTATAAGATTGGTTTTGGCACAAGACCACTGCGTGCAAAATTATTTAATAAGCAAGTGATGTATGGGGCCAAGGAATACGAATTAGAGAATTTCTTAAGATTGTTTGAGGAATTCTTGCCTGCATTAGGGCAGGAAATTAAGAATATTAATAATTGCTTTGATGTTTCGATGTCAGCAAAAGAGAGGGCTTTACAACAGATTCCAGCAAATATTGTGGTGGTGTTCTTAGGAGGAAGCATTGCTTTGAGACGTTTTTCTAAGCAACAATTGTTAGATATTATTAGAGGTTTGTTATTGGAGAATATTCATCCTGTGTTATTAGGTGGAAATGATGTTTTGCTGATGGCTAGCTGGCTTGTTAAAGAAATTAATGATCAGAGAATTCTGAATTATGTCGGAAAGACTTCTTTAATTGAAAGTGCAGCTTTTATTCATAGAAGTCAGAGATTTATTGGCCCGGATTCAGGATTAATGCATTTGGCATGTGCGGTGGGAACACCTGTGAAGGTAGTTTTTGGTCCGGGTCATTTGGAGAAATGGCAACCTAAAGGGGATCAACACAAGATTATTACAGAGAGAGTTTCCTGTTCACCTTGTACAAGATTTGGCTATACTATTCCATCATGCCAAGGGACATATCATTGTGTGAAGAATATAAGGATAGAGGGATAATTAGAATGTCTTTTTCTTCGAAGAGGATCTGAATTGTTATTCCTGTTTATAATCGACAAGACTTTGTGTCGTTTATCTAAACTTATCTTGGTTAAGCAGTAGCTTATCCTTTTTTTGTTTAGAAGATTTATATTTTCTTGTTTAAGTGTATCAGAAAGCTTTTTATAAGGAGTAAATGCAGTTGCGCGAGAAACAATATTTAATTTTGCTTTTTCATGTTTTTATAAAGGAAAAATAGAATTATAGAAATAATTCATTGTTTTTGTTGAATTTATAATTTCTGAGCTACAATAACTTATATTATGAATCAAATTAAAATTCTTAGGATTTTTCCATTAGCGGTAATGATTCTATGTGCTTCTTTAGTTTTCCAAGAATCAGCTAGCTCTCAGGAAGACAATATTGGAGCTGAGCTTCCTAAACCCATCATCTTTACAGAACCTAAAGAATCTCTAGAAGAAAGATTTCTTCGTAAAATCACACTAGATGTTCGTGATATGAATGTTGTGGATGTTATTAAGTTCTTGGCCCAAAAGGGAGAATTCAATGTTGTTATAAGCCCCAATGTAGAGGGTCGTACAACGGTATTGTTACATGGTGTTGGGATTAAGGATGCGTTAGATATTGTTTCAGTCTCTAACAAATTGGCCTACCATATTGATAATGACATTGTACAGGTTATGAGCGCCCCAGAGTATGAAGCCAGATATGGTAAGAGTTTTAGTGATAAGACTATCGTTTATGTTATCCATTTGCAATATTCCAAACCCAGCTATGTATTAGCAGCGCTAGATAATTTAAAGAGCAATATTGGAAAAATTATCATTGATGAAGATACGGGAACCGTTGTTTTGGTAGATACCCCAAAAGCTATTGAAGATATGAAGAAGGCTATTGCCACAATTGAACAACCTTTGGAGACTGTGATTTATAAATTGCAATATGCAAAAGCAGATGTAGTAGCTGAAAAAATGCGCGCTCGTATTGATGCCAAGGCGGTTGGTTCTATTACTTCTGATGAACGCTCCAATCAATTATTGATTCGTGTATTTCCTGGTCGTCAGGGTGAGGTAGAGAAGATTGTTCGTTCATTGGATAAACCTACTAAGGAAGTTTTAATTGAAGCTCGCATTCTGCAAGTTACTCTTCAGCCAAATTTCAATGAAGGGATTGATTGGGAAGCCTTGATTAATAACAGTGGGAGTAATAAATTTAGTTTACAGGGGGCATTTCCTAATAGTAATATTGGATCTGTTTTTAGTAAGGTAGGGGTGGGTACTTTCGGGGCTAGTGATTTTGCATTGGCTCTAAAAGCTCTTCATCAGGTGAGTGAGACTAAAATTTTATCTAATCCACAAATTCTTATTACTAATAATGATGAGGCTAAGATTCATATTGGGGACACAGTTCCTTATATTGTCAGCACCACTAATGGGACCGGAACCAGCGCGGTTAAGAGTGAGGATGTTCGTTTTATTGATGTTGGTTTGAAATTAGATATTACTCCAACCATCAATGAAGATGGAATGGTGACAATCAAATTAATTCCTGAGATTGCTTCTGTTACTGGATATGTCACTTCTGATAGCAGCGGTGGTATTCCTCAGGTCAATAGAACTTTTGCTGAAACTAAGGTTATGGTTCAAGATGGTCAAACAATTGTTCTAGCAGGTTTAAAAAGTCAAAATAAAACGCATGTCAAACAAGGGCTGCCCGTGTTGATGGATATGCCGTATATGGGGCATTTATTCAGTAACACTTCAGATAGTGTGGTGGCAACAGAAACGATTATCTTTATTACTCCGCATATTCTCAAAGGTGATGATGATTATACCAAGGTTTTAGGAGGAGTTAAACCTATAAAGAATTACGATGCTAATGTCAAACCTAAAACACCCTCCCAGTCTGAAGTTGAACAGGATCAATAGTTCATCTTGTCTAAACAGATGAGTTGCTAATTATCACGATAGATAAGATATTTATTAAAGGTATCTTTCCTTAAAAGAGAGGAAAATAAGATATGGATAGGCTTAATTTTTCATCAAGCAATAGATTCACAGTTCGTCTTGAACTTACTAATAAACCAGGAGTTTTTGCTACCGTTGCTAATTTGTTGGGTAGAGAGAAAGCGGGTTTAGGGGCTGTAGATATTGTAGAGGTCACATCTAAGAAGATTGTTCGTGACATTACCTTTGATGTGTCCAAAGAAAATGATGTTGAAAAGATATTTAAGAATCTTCGTAAATTAAAGAATGTTAGGGTTCTTTCTGTTTCTGATCGCATCTTATTACTGCATCTTGGTGGTAAAATACAAATTCAAAACAAAATGCCTATTAAGACACGTAATCAACTTTCGATGGCGTATACACCAGGTGTTGCTAAAGTTTGCAGGGTTATTGCTCAAAGACCAGATAATGTGTATAAACTGACTATAAAAAGTAATAGCGTCGCTGTTGTGACCGATGGTTCTGCAATTTTAGGTTTAGGTAATTTAGGGCCCGAGGCAGCCTTACCGGTTATGGAAGGTAAGGCGATGATCTTTAAAGAATTTGCTAATATTGATGCTTGGCCTATTTGTCTAGCCACTCAAGATGTTGAGGAAATAATCAAAACAGTTCAGCATATAGCTCCTGCCTTTGGAGGAATTAATTTGGAAGATATTAGCGCTCCTCGCTGTTTTGAAATTGAGAAAAGATTGCAAACGCTTGGTATTCCTGTGATGCATGATGATCAGCATGGGACAGCTATAGTTGCTTTGGCAGCATTACAGAATTCTTTAAAGATTGTTAAAAAAGATATTAAGAAAATTCGAGTGGTTGTTAATGGATTGGGTGCTGCAGGAGCTGCTTGCTGTCGAATTCTTTTGACTGCAGGGGTTGAGCATCTTATTGGGTGTAATACAAAAGGCGCGGTGGTGGTTGTTGATCCTAAGAATGCAGCCCAAGCACGCAAAGATTTATTTTCGGTGAAGACGGAAACATCGAGTACGACATTGAAAGAGGCCTTACGCGGGGCAGATGTTTTTATTGGAGTTTCAGCAGGTAATATCTTGACTGGCAAAGATATTAAGAAAATGAAAAAGGATTGCATTGTTTTTGCTATGGCTAATCCTGATCCGGAAATTAATCCTCAGGAAGCTTTTAAATTGTGCCGGATTTTTGCTACAGGTCGTTCTGATTTTCCTAATCAAATCAATAATGCGTTGGCTTTTCCTGGAATTTTTAGAGGAGCTTTAAATGTACGTGCTAAGGTTATTAATGATGAGATGAAGCTGGCCGCTTCCAAGGCATTGGCAAATTTAATTTCTAGTAAACAGCTTAGTGAAGAATATATATTACCTAGTATCTTTGACAGTAGGGTTGTTCCAGCAGTGACTAAGGCCGTTGAGGAAGCAGCCTATAAAACTAAGGTTGCTCAGAAAAAGATATTTGATAATCAAAATTTGGAGAAGGATCTCTATTAACGTGCTTAAGCCTAAGTTTTTTTCTTTACTGGAAAATCTTAAAGAATATTCATTATCTCAATTAATTGCAGATTGCGGTGCAGGCGTCATTGTGGGTGTTGTGGCTCTGCCTTTGGCGATTGCTTTTGCTATTGCTTCGGGAGTTTCTCCGGAAAAAGGTTTGATTACAGCTATTATTGGAGGGCTTGTTGTAGCAGTTTTAGGTGGAAGTCGAGTTCAAATTGCAGGACCTACCGGAGCCTTTATCGTTATTATTTATGGAATTGTTCAGAAATACGGTATGGAGGGTCTTTATGTTTCAACAATTTTAGCAGGGGTTTTTCTGATTGTTTTAGGTTTAGCGCGTATCGGATCCATGATTAAATTTATGCCGTATCCTGTGATTGTTGGTTTCACCAGCGGGATTGCGGTCATTATTTTTTCTTCAGAAATTAAAGATTTCTTAGGTTTGCAGATGGGAGATGTTCCGTCTAATTTTTTTTATAAATGGATTCAATTTTGGCTGAATATCAATACTCTTAATATCTATGCGTTAGTAATTTCAGTAACAACAATTCTCCTTATTATATTTTGGGGACGATTGATCAAACAAGTGCCAGGGGCTTTGGCTGCGTTAATCTTATGGACTATTATCGTAGCGGTTTTTAAATGGCCTGTAGAAACCATCGGCAGTCATTTTGGAAGTATTCCTCATAATTTTCCTAAACCAAGCTTCCCGCATATTAGTTTAGAAACAATCAAACAGTTATCATCACCGATTATTGCGATTACTCTTTTAGGAGGTATTGAATCCTTGCTTTCTGCTGTTGTGGCTGACGGTATGGTGGGGGGCAGGCACAGGTCTAATATGGAATTGATTGCTCAAGGGATGGCCAATATGATTACTCCTCTTTTTGGAGGGATCCCCGTGACCGGTGCGATTGCGCGTACAGCCACTAATATTAATAGTGGAGGAAGAACACCGATTGCAGGTATTGTGCATGCCATTGTTTTGTTGCTGATTATGCTTTTTTTAGGCAAGTGGGTTGTTTATATTCCTCTTTCCTGCCTGGCGGGAATTTTAGTGGTGGTAGCTTATAATATGAGTGAGTGGCGTTCATTTATGATGCTGCTTAAAGGACCCCGCAGCGATGTTCTTGTTTTGGGGACAACATTTTTAATGACCGTGATTGTTGATTTATCGGTAGCTATTCAAGCGGGGGTTATTCTCTCAGCGTTTTTATTTATGCGTCAAATGTCTCTAGTCACCAATGTGCGTGTGATTAGTGATGAATTAGAAGATAAAGAAGACCCCTATGAGGAGCTTAATTCTATTGAAAGTAAACAGGTTCCTAAAGGTGTTGAAGTTTACGAAATCAAAGGACCTTTTTTCTTTGGTGCTTCTTATAAATTTATGGAGGCGATGAATTCAACAGGAAGAGTGCCAAGGGTCAGAATTATTCACATGCGCCATGTTCTTTCCTTGGATGCGACAGGTCTTAATGCTCTTCGTGAACAGCACAAGAATTCACTTAAAAAAGGAATTCCTTTTATTATTTCGGGTATTCACACCCAGCCGTATATGGTTTTTGAGAAATCCGAATTTATTAATGTGATAGGTACGGAGAATATTTTTAAAGATATTGATAGTGCCATTAAGCGCGCGAAAGAGTTTTTAGGATAGTTTAAATTTTTTGACTTTAAAATAAGTAATCGCTAGTATCCCGCCCTCAATAGCTACTGTTGCCAGTGCTGCTCCTATATAAGAGAAAGAATGGATTAAGATAAGAATAAGAGGAAGGCCGATAACGGCCATTGTGATATGTATTTTAGAGTAAGTATCTGTTTTTCCACAAACTAAAAGAAATTGTACTCGAAATGCATTAGAGGCAACAAATAATACAGATATGAGCAAGAGCTTTAAAGAAGTAACTGCTGCTGGGTATTCTCCACCGCAGACAAGACGGATTATCGAAGGAGACAATATAAAGATAATAGGTAAACAGATTAAAGAAATGTAAATGGTGATCAACTGGATTTGTTCCATCATCTCAAAAGCTTTAGTTTTATTTTTATGGAAAATTTTACTAAGCCTTGGGAAAATGGCTTGAGAGAAAGAAGAGAGGGGGAAGGTTTGGGCTACATTAGCAATTTTCTCTGCAATGGAATAAAATCCTGTAAGAGTGTTGTTTGTTAGAAGTCCAACGGCAAAAATACGCGTGGTTGTGTAGGTATTAATTGCTACGATGGATATGAAAATATTCCACCCTATTTGGAGTTGTTTAATAATCTCTTGGCCGCTTGGTAATTGGAAGGGGATATTAAATCTCTTTAAGACAATGTATTGCCCCATAAGGCCTGTGATGAAAGAAGAGCAGGAGGTGATCAGGGGAATGAGTAGGTAGTCATTCGGGTTTTTAATAAAGTAGAAAATTAAGAATGCGTAAATAAATTCACCAAAAATGTTGAGTTTAGCAATATATTTCATAGATTCTGTTCCTTGAAAGAACCAAGAAGGGAATAAAGTATTGCCGATCACAACACCAAAGCTAAGCGTGTAGATCATCCAGTCATTTTCGAATTTCGGAATAAAGCGAACAATAATCCACAGAATTAAAAGACTTAAAAGGAGCATGGCTGTTTTAATCGTCATGACGGCTGAGAAAACCTTGGCGATTTTTTTGTTGTCATCCGGGCACAAAGAAATTTCTTTAGTGGCACTGACACTAAAACCATAATCGGTCAAGATGATGAAGTATTGAACAAAAGCCTGTGCAAATGCAATGAGACCAAATTTCTCTGGTCCGATCACTCTGAAAATATAAGGCAAAATGATTAGGGGAAGAATGTAGGTGATAGCTTGAAGCCAAGAAAGAGAAACAACATTGTTGAGAACGATTTTGCCCTCTAGAGGGCTGATCATGTTGTAAGTCTTCTTAATACGTTTGATTAAAGCTCGCATGAGTTTAATTTAACATAATTTGTTAAGTAAATGTTCTTCTAGTGATATAATTTTTTTTATGATTCAATTTCCAAAAGATTTCTTATGGGGATCTGCGACATCTTCTTATCAAGTGGAAGGGGATAATTCTAATTCCGATTGGTGGCCCTGGGAGAAGGCGGTAGGTAAGGAGAATTCAGGTGCCGCTTGTCGTCACTATCAATTGTATGAACAGGACTTTGATTTGGTGCGCGACTTAAATCACAATGCGCACAGGCTTTCAATTGAATGGGCGCGCATTGAGCCTCGCGAAGGAGAATTCTCTCAAAAAGAAATTCAACATTATATTGATGTTATTCTAGCTTTACGCGCCCGTAATATCGAACCGATGGTGACCCTGCATCATTTCACCAATCCAATTTGGTTTAGCCAATCTGGCGCCTGGGAGAATAAACGATCCACCGAAAGGTTCTTTCGTTATTGCGATGTTGTCACCCGTGCCTTAGCAAAACATGTTCATTATTGGATCACGATTAATGAGCCCAGTATCTATGCTTCCCATTCCTATATCTTTGGGCAATGGCCTCCGCAGACAAAGTCATTTCTAAAAACAAAGGCTGTTTATGACAATATGATTTGGGCGTATATTAAGGTTTATCATCAGATCCATAAGATTTATAAAGAATTAAATATTCCAAAGCCTGCGATTGGCGTAGCTCAACATATTCAAGATATTATCCCCTGTACTCAAAGCTTAAGAAATAAATTAGCTGTTTACATAAGGAAGAAATTCTTTCACTACGGTATTTTTGATACCATTGCGCGGCATAAAGCCATGGATTTTATAGGGCTTAATTATTATTCACGCCAGCTGGTGGATTTGGAAACGTGGGATATCGGCGCAATGATTTTTGATGTTTGTAAGAATAATCATGATCCCTGTACTAAGAATTCCTTAGGATGGGATATTTATCCGCAAGGCCTTTGTCAGGTGCTTCTAAAGCTTAAGAAGTATAAGGTGCCGGTTGTGATCACGGAAAACGGCATCTGTACGCAGGATGACAATCAGCGTTGGGAATTCTTGCAGTCTCACTTGAGAGCTGTTCATCAAGCGATAGCCCAAGGCGCTAATGTAGCAGGGTATCTGTACTGGTCTCTTATGGATAATTTTGAATGGGCCCAAGGCTTTACCCCAAGATTCGGTTTAATTGAGATCGATTACGTTACGCAGAAGAGAACGGTTCGCCAAAGCGCTAGAAATTATGCCCAGGTTTGTAAAACGGGGATTTTAGAATAGAATTTTTCAAAGAGGTGAAAGGTATGATATTAAAAATTATTAAGTTTTCTTTATTGGCAGTGGTAGTTTTAGTGGGGGTTTTTATATGGGGCATTGTTGATTGGCATTCGCCAAAGCATACAATTGGAATATATCCCTTGATAGATGCTTCGCAACAAAAAGAGGGGCAATCTGATTTTATTCTTCCTAGTGATGATTATGAGATTGTCGCTTCAAGAGAGGATTGTCATTCTGAAGAGAAGCTTAAGATTTATTATGAATTGGCAATTCCTCAAGAAGGCATAATGGTTCAAAAAGAAAAAGAAGTAGATTTGAGTCTAGTGAATCATTGCCTTATAGAAGGCTTTAGAATTAGAGAACATAAAACCAAGGGCACTCTTCGCATTAAAGTTCTTACACCTTCAAAGAGTAAGGTTTCAATTGGTTTGATGACAAATCATTTTGCTGGTATGTAAGCATCTGGTTCCTTGTAAATTTTCCGTAAATCGTTAGAATTACCGGCACAAGCAGATTTATCCCCTAAGTCTGTAGTTGGCAGCTTCAATCAAAATTTAATTCCCCAAACTTGAAAGATTGTACCAAATATGGTACATTATAAATAGCCATGGAACGAAGATATTTTTCTGTGGTGTGTTTTTCCGTACACAAAGTGGCAATGAGCCGGTACGAGAATGGTTGAAAAGCTTAAACGTTCAAGAGCGTGAAGCAATTGGTGAAGATATTAAGACGGTGCAATTTGGCTGGCCTTTAGGAATGCCGTTGATCAAGAAGATAGAGCCTGGTTTGTGGGAAGTTAGGACGAGATTAAGGAATAAGATTTCAAGAGTCATTTTTACTGTGGCAGAAGAATATATTATTTTATTGCATGGTTTTATAAAGAAGTCGCAGAAAACATCTCAAGAGGATTTATTGGTGGCTAGGCAGAGATTAAATGATTTAAAAGAGGAGAGCAAGTATGAAGAATAAATATATCGGTAGTAATTTTGATAATTATTTAAAGGAAGAGGGTTTGTTAGCTCAAACAGAAGCGGCTGCAGCGAAACGTGCTCTTGCTTTTCAAATTCAGCAGATTATGAATAAGAAGAAGATCAATAAATCTCGATTAGCTGCCCAAATGGGGACTAGCCGTTCAGCCTTAGACCGTTTGCTGGAACCAGCAAATGTTTCAGTGACACTTTTAACCCTTGAAAGAGTTGCTTTAGCTTTAGGGGGTAAATTAAGAATACAATTGGGTTAACTAAAATTGACAAAATAAAGCATCTATGTTACATTGACGCAATGATATTTCGACGAGTCTTACTAATTTTGTTTTTTACCTTCGTTTGTTTGTCCCAAGCTCATGCCGTTTGGATCTGGACTCCTCAAACAGGTAAGTTCATTAATCCTAAATGGTCGGTTAAATCTACTCCCAAAGAACAGCTTGAATACAGTATGGCTTTTTTAGAGGGCAGGAAGTATAACGAAGCGATTAGCGAATTGAGAAAGCTTATTAAGCATTATCCCCGCTCTAAAGAAGCTCCTGAAGCTCAATATTATTTAGGGAAGGTTCAAGAAACGATTAATAAGCCTTTTGAAGCTTATAAAGCGTATCAGGTGGTTATTGATAAATACCCTTTTAGTGAAAGAGCAGCAGAGATTGTTGAAATTGAGTATCAAATAGGTAATCAGCTTTTAGAGGGACGCAATAAGCACGGCAAAATTGCAGAAGTGTTTATTGGAGGGGATGATAGGGTTATTGAAATCTTTCGTACCGTCATCAAGAATGCTCCTTATGGGAAGTTAGCAGCTATTTCTCAGTATAAGATTGGTCTTTATTTAAAGGAAAAGGGTCTTTATGATGAAGCTCGTGATGAATTTGAGAAAACTCTTAATGATTATCCAACGAGTGAATGGGCTAAAGCTGCGCAATTTCAGATTGCCATGGCAGATACCAAGCGTTCCGCTAATGCCCAGCATGAACAAAAAACTACGCAGATAGCTATTGACGGTTTTAAAGAATTTGTTAAAAGTCATCCTGAAAGTGAATTGACGCAGGAAGCGAAGAGCCAGATTTCTAATTTACGAGGTAAAGAGGCGGAAAATGGTTTTGTGGTAGCTCAATATTACGAAAAACAAAAGAATTATAAAGCGGCACGTATTTATTACAATGACATTGTGAACAAATACGCAGATACAGCATGGGGATCTAAAGCGCTCATGCGTCTTAGAGTTATTGGAGACAAATGACACGTCGCTTTCTTTTAGCGTCAATTCTTTCCGTAGTTACTTTATCTGGTTGTGGCTATACTACAGGTTCTCTTTTACCTTCTAATTATCGTACTCTTCATGTAGAACCTTTTGAAAATAAAGTAGAATTTGTGAGTGAGAATGTTCGTGGTCTTTATGTTCCTCTCTTGGAAACTAAGATCCGCTCGGCTGTTATTGAGCGTTTTCAGTTAGATGGACATTTACGTTTAAGTGATTCGGATAAAAGTGATTTAGTTTTAAAAGGAATGCTGACGGGATTTGAAAGAGACGACTTAAGAACAGATGATAGTCAAAATGTTCAAGAGTATCGTTTGCGTGTGACTGTTGCTTTGACGATGATGGACAATACAACTGGTCAAGTTTTCTTTAGCGAACCTTCTTTTTCTGGTGAAGCAACCTATTTTACCAGTGGTTCTCAGGCTAAGAGCGAAAGTCAAGCCTTAAACGATACTTTGGCGGATCTTTCTCGTCGTATTGTTGAGAGAACCATAGAAAATTGGTAGAACCATTGAAGGGTTTTTATGGTTTATCTTCTTCTAGGTGAGGATCCTCTCACAAAAGATAAAAAAATATTTGAACTTAAATCAGCAGTATTAACTCAGCCAGAGGCTCTTTTCTTTGATTTCGAATCGTTAGATGCACAGTATTTAACGTCCACCAGCCTTAAGAAATCATTATTAGCACTACCATCTTTTTCTTCCAAGAGAGTCGTTTTAATTCGTCATGTCGAGAAACTAAAAAATGACCCAGCTCTCTTGCTTGTATCTTTTGCTGTTTCTCCTGCTGATTATTGTGAAGTGATCTTAGAGTCTACTGGTGAACTTAAAAGCCCTCTAAAAGAGATTGTTTTTCATGTTAAGGTTTTTACTTTTGGTGTTAAGACGCAGCTTAATATTTTTGATATGACGAAGTTCATGTCTCTTAAGAAAACAACGGAAGCTTTGAAGATAATGCATGAGTTTTATAATCAAGGAATGTTCCCATTACAGATGATGGGAGCTTTGGTTTGGTATTGGGGTAAAGAGGGAAGAGTTTTGGGAGCTTTAAAGTTTGAAAAAGGATTAAAAGCTTTAGAAGAAGCTGATTTAAATATTAAACGCAGCCGTTTATTGCCAGAGCATGCGCTAGAAAAGCTTGTTGTAGAATTGGTGGAATTACAACGATGAATAATTATTTAGACGCAGCTAGAAGTTTGGCAAAGCGAGACTTACGACGGGCTGCAGTTTTCTTATGCAACACATTACGTTTGGCAGCTTTATCCATCTTTTTATAAAGTTCTTTTAAAAGGTCTTTGGCTTTATTTTTGTCTTTGGAAGCAACAGAGACGAAGGATTTGACAGTTTTTTTAAGATCAGTTTTTATATCTAAATTTCGCATACGACGAGTATGATTTTTGCGTAAGTCTTTAATAGCAGTACGACGTTGTGGCATTTTTAAGTTCTCCGTAAATAACCTTTGAAATAAAACTCAAGGTTAAAGATTAACAAACAAGGTCGATAATATACCAAAGAGCATTTTTTATGTCAATAGATAAATCACAACCTCCTCATTCTAGAACAAGTTTAGTTAAATCAACTTCTATCATTTCTACAGGAATCCTTTTTTCACGTTTTTTAGGTTTTATTCGTGATGTGGTTCTAGCTAATCTTCTAGGGACAGGGATGGTAGCCGAAGCGTTCTTTGTAGCGCAGCGCATTCCTAATTTATTGAGAGATTTAGTTGGCGAAGGAGCAGCAAGTGCTGCTATTGTTCCTGTTTTAGTTGAATATCAAAGAACAAAAACAAAAGAACAGTGGCGTCAGTTTATTAATGTGCTTTTAGCATGGAGCGCTATTGCTTTAGGAGTACTAACCGTTTTTGGATTAATTTTTGCTCCTTTTATTGTTAGGATTATGGCTCCCGGCTTCATTGGTGATGCGGTCAAATATCATTTAACTGTTGATTTAACCAGAATTATGTTTCCTTATCTGATTTTGATTGCTTTAACGGCTTTGCAGATGGGGGTTCTTTATACGCTTAATTCTTTTGGTGCTCCGGCTTTTTCATCTTGTCTTTTAAACGTTGCGATGATTATTAGTATATGGATTGCGTCTTTCTTTTCTTGGGGGGCTGCTTATATTTTGGCTTCAGGGGTTTTGGTGGGAGGAATTCTACAGTTATTGTTGCAGCGGAGAGCTTTGGCTAAGCACGGTATTGTTTGGTCTTGGCCAAGAAAATTGCGTCATGAGGGAATGGTTAAGATAGCTAAGCTTCTTTTACCTCGCTTATGGGGTTCAGCAGTTTATCAGATGAATATCTTTGTGGACACCATATTTGCTTCCTTAGTTATTGTTGGACCAGGGGGTATTGCTGCCATTTATTTTGCTAATCGTTTAGTCCAATTTCCTTTAGGGGTTTTTGCTTATGCCTTGAGCAATGCTTCGTTGCCGTCTTTATCGTCATCGGCTAGTGATAAGGATTATGTTGCCTTTAAAGAGACATTGATGTTCTCTTTGAAAAATCTTTTATTTGTACTTTTACCATGCGCGGTATTTCTTTTTGTTCTTTCGCCATTTTTAGTACAGATTATTTTCCAACATGGTGCTTTTGATCAGCATTCCGCAGATATAACTACGAAGGCTTTGATATTTTTAAGTTTAGGATTACCTTTTTTTGGCGCTAGCCGTATTTTAGTATCTGGTTTTTATGCATTTCAAGATACCCAAACGTCTGTGAGAATTGCCACGATTTGTCTTTTGATTAACGGGGTTCTCAATTTTATTTTAATATTTCCTTTAGGAATAGGAGGTATTGCCTTAGCCAGCAGTATTTCAGGTTTGACTAATTTTATTTTGCTTTATATGACGATGAAAACTCGTCTAGGCGGTTCTAAGGGGGTTCTTAAGAGATTCTTCTTACAGTTAATTCCTTCTTTATTCTTAATGGCTTTTGTTCTGTTTATGCTTTTAATGTTTATTCCGATGAAAAACGGGATTATTAAACTTCTTGTCATGAGCATGGCCGGTTGGACTTCATTTTTATTTTGTTGTCATTTTACGAGGGTTCCAGAATTTAGACCGATATGGAAGGTCATTAAGAAAAAGTTATTAACCTACCTCAAGTAACTCGTCGTTACAAAACCATTCTTTCCTATGGATATACAATCTAAAATCAAAATGCTGCCTTTAACGAGTGGGGTATATCTCTTTAAGGATAAGGATGAGAGAATTATATATATCGGTAAAGCGGTGTCCTTACGCCGTAGGGTGGGATCATATTTTCGTAGTAATCATCAAAGTCTTAAAACAAATATTTTAGTGGAACATATTGATGATATTGATTTTATTTTGACCCATAGCGAAGCAGAGGCGTTGATTTTAGAGGCCAGCCTTATCAAGCAGCATCAACCTAAGTACAATGTTGAACTTAAAGATGGTAAAACTTATCCGTATATTCAGATTACTAAAGAAGACTTTCCTCTTGTTTCAGTGATTCGTTTAAATACACGAAAAAATAAAGAAATCAAAGCGGATTTTTTTGGTCCTTACGTGAATCCTTCCTTAATCAGGGAAGCTTTAGTGATTATTCGTAAGATATTTCATTTTCGTAGCTGTGAATCCTTGCCTAATAAACCATGCTTGGATTATCACATTGGTCTATGTGATGCGCCCTGTATTAAAAATATCTCTAAACAGGAGTATTTGCGCAATATTAGGCATGTGCGTTTGATTCTGGAAGGCAAGAAAGATGATCTTTATAAGAATCTTCAAGGGGAGATGGAAGAACTATCTCAGCAAAAAGATTTTGAAGCTGCTATTAAGGTGAGAGATCAATTGCGTGCTATAGGTGCGCTGTATTCAGGAACTAAGGATATCAATTATTTTAAAGAAGCTGAACAGCTAGAGAGGGCTTTGGGTTTAGATCATGCCCCGGAACGTATCGAATGTTTTGATATATCTAATATTATGGGTAATCAATCGGTAGGATCGATGGTTTCTTTTGTTAACGGTAGACCGGATAAGAGTAATTATCAAAGATTTAAGATTAAAACAGTGCAGGGGATTGATGATTTTAAAAGCATTGCTGAAATAGTTATGCGTAGGTACACCCGTTTGAAAAAAGAAGGACTGCCTTACCCTGATTTGATTATGATTGATGGGGGTAAGGGGCAATTGGCAGCCGCTTGTGACGTTTTAAAAGGATTAGGGATTCAAATACCCATTATTTCTTTAGCTAAGCGGGAGGAAGAGGTTTTCTTACCTACCAAGCGTAATCCAATCGTGTTATCTAAAGATTCATTAGGATTGAAACTCCTTCAAAGAGTAAGGGATGAAGCGCATCGTTTTGCAATTACCTACCATAGAAAACTAAGAAATCAGAATGTTTTTGCAAAATGATTGTGTAGCATTTGAGGGCGCTTTATTAGAGAAACTTGTGATAAATATGTTTGGACACGCTAGATTGCTTTGTTATAATGCCAAACTTGTATCGGAAAAATAAATAACAATCTCGATTCGTTGCCTTGGGTGTCTTTTTATTAATACGGAGGTAGTTAATGGATCCAGTAGTAGAGCACTCACATCGTCATACGACGGCCCCAGAAGATCGTATTCCTATTTTTCAAAAAGCAATTTATAGCGTAGGTGCCCTTGTTAATCAGATGCAAGCGGCTGCGATCGGTGCTATGGTTGTTGTTTTGAATTTAGGTTTAGGTATGAATCCAGCCTTGGTGGGGTTAGTTGGTACCGTCCCCCGCCTTATTGATGCTTTCACCGACCCTCTTATCGGCTACACTTCAGATAATAGTCATACCCGTTTTGGCCGTCGACGGCCTTTTATTTTCTGGGGAGCTATAGTTTCGGGAATTTTATTTATCCTACTATTCCAACTTCATAAAGAAAATACTGAAATGTATAATTTTTGGTATTTTTTAATAATCCAATGTCTATTTGTGGTTGCATTTGCTTTTTTTGCCATTCCATTTATCGCTTTAGGTTTTGAAATGTCCCCTGATTATCACGAACGAACACGTTTGCAGGGGTGGGGTAATAGTATTGGTCAGATTGCCTGGCTTATTTCTCCTTGGTTATTTGCATTCATGTACTCAAATAAGAATCTTGTGCAGGGAGTTCACATTCTCGCTGTTATTTTCGGTGTTTTTATTATTATTGGGGGGATACTGCCAGCTATTTTTAACAAAGAATATTTTACTAAATTGCCTAAGCCTCCTCAAAAGAATGTGATTAAGGATTTCTTTAGTGGTTGTGCGATCACTTTTAAAAATCGTCCTTTCGTCAAACTTTGCATCATCACCTTTCTAATTTTCAACGGTTTTATGTTGGCATCTGCTTTTACAACCTATGTTATTTTCTTCTATGTGTATGGTGGCTCTGGTTCAATGGATGTCGCTTATTCAAAAGGAGGGATATTGCTTGGTTGGTTTGGTACAGTGTCCGCACTCTCTAGTTTTCTTATCGTTGCCCCCTTGATCACTTGGGTAGGAACAAAAATCGGAAAGCGCAATACTCTGCTGATTACTATTCCAGTTTCTCTTGTTGGGTATACTCTTAAATGGGTAGGGTATAGCCAGTCGCATCCTTACTTGCTTCTAATCGCTGCCCCATTTATCTCATTTGGTTTAATGTCAATTTTTATTATAGTTAGTTCTATGTTGGCCGATGTTTGTGACCTCGATGAACTTGAAAATGGTAATCGCAGAGAAGGAACCTTTGGTGCTATTTATTGGTGGATGATCAAGCTTGGACAGGCAGCGGCATCGTTGATTTCAGGAATCCTACTGAATTTAACGGGTTTTAATGTGACCTTAGGACTGAATCAAACAGCTCATACTTTGTTGTATATGAGGATCTGTGATGTAGGTATTCCAATCGTGACCTCTGTGATTGCGATTCTTATTATTATGAGATTTGAGGTTACAGAAGATAAGGCATATGAAATTCGTAAGAAGCTGGAAGAAAGACGAGGGAAAGCGTAGGGAGACAAGCTCCTTGACCTCATTTCATTAGCATGTTAAGTTTTAAAATTCTACTTTTAAAGAGTTGCATATAAAGGGAGTTGTAATGAGAAGATTTTTTACGTTTTTAAGCGTGATTTTGATCATTGTCTTAGTTTCTGGATGTGGACAAACGAAAACTCCTTCTAACAAAATCACTGTTTGGCATTGGATGACAGATCGTGATAATGCTCTTAAGAAGCTCACCGAAGAATTTAAATCTCAAACAGGTATTGAAGTAGATCTTCAGCTTTTTGCTCCTTCAGATGCCTATTCGCAAAAAGTAATCGCTGCTGCTCAGGCTAATGTGCTTCCTGATATTTATGGTGTTCTAGATAAAAAATCAATTATGGCTGATTTTATAAAAGCTGGTCTAGTAGAAGATTTGACCGCTCCTATGAGTGCTAATGATAGCGCTTGGGGGTCAAGCATTTTTGATAAAGCCTTATTTGTTAACAAGTTTGAAGTTGGCAATATTTATGGAATTAAACCTGGTATTTATGGTGTTCCTATTGACGTTACTAACATTCAAATGCTTTATAACAAGAAACTATTGGCTAAAGCGGGTATTAGCAGTCCTCCAGAAACTTATGATGAATTTATTTTGGATGTTAAGAAACTCAAGAAAGTAGGTATAGTACCTTTTGTCTCTGGTTGGGGTGAATTATGGCTAGCCGATAGTTTTGCATTTAACTATGCTTTTAACATTATGGGAGAAAAAAAGGTATTGGATACCTTTAGAGGAGAGGTTAAATATACCGATTCTGACTGGATTAAGGTATTGAATGTCTTTGTTGATTTGCGTGATAAGGGGGCTTTAATTGATGGTATTGTGACTAAAGGTAATAAGTATGCTGAACAAGATTTTGCTCTTGAACGTGCAGCATTTACTTTTAACGGCTCATGGTGTGTTAATGTTTATCAAAATATGAATCCTAATTTAGAATACGGAGTTATGCTACCACCAGCTATTTCTAAGGACTATCCTTTAAAGATATGGGGAGGAGCAGGATCTTCGTTTGTAGTCAATGCTCAATCACCTAACAAGGATAAGGCTATTGCTTTCTTAAAATGGTTAACAGCTAAAGATCAGCAAATAGTTTTGGCAAAAGATACTAATAACTTGCCATCTAATAAGGAAGCGATGGCTGGTATACCGTTTATTCAAGAACAGTTTGCCAAGGGTATGGAGAATTCCACACATCCTACGATATGGCCTATTAATGAAGATCCATTAGTCTTAGAAGTCTTTGATAAAGGGATTCAGGCTATAATTATTGGTGAGAAAACACCTCAACAGGTGGCCCAAGATGTTCAAATTGCTAAAGATCGTCGGATGGCCAAAAGGAATTATTAGGATGAGTTCGAAGATTAAAGCTGCAGCAATTTTAAAGGATAATTTACAGAATTTCTTTTTTGTTCTTCCTGCTTTTGCTATTTTTTGTGTTTTTTATATCTATCCTTTTTTGAATATGATCTTTCTTTCCTTTCATGAATGGAAGGGCATAGGTCCTATGCATTTTGTTGGTTTGGAAAATTACAGAGAATTAATTGGTGATAATCTTTGGTGGGATTCCATCGGACATGCGGGGTATATTACTCTGATTGCTTTGACTTTTCAAAATGTTTTAGCTTTTGCATTGGCTTTGGCTTGTGATCGTGAAATTCGCATGAAACGTTTTTATCGCGTAGTTTTTTTTCTTCCACCGGTGCTTTCAGAAGTTGTTGTAGGTCTTATTTGGAACTGGATCTTGAATCCTCAAATGCAGAATGGTCAGTATATTGGTTTCTTAAATCATCTTTTGTATAGCTCGGGGTTTCCTCAGCTGGTGCATAATTGGTTGGGAGACCCTAAAACAGCGCTTACGACTATTGCTATTGTTAATAGCTGGAAAGGTTTTGGATGGGGCTTTATTATTATGGTGGCAGGACTTCAAACGATTGATAAACAATTATATGAGGCTGCCAAAATTGATGGGGCAAGTACTTGGAAAACTTTTACAAATGTTACTATCCCTATGATGCTACCGGTGATTTTGGTAGTGGTAATATTAACGATTTTAGGATGTATGCAAGTTTTCGTTTTAATCCTCAGTATGGTTAATCAAGGCTTGGTTAATCATACAGATGTGCCGGTTACTCGTATTTTATTGGCTATGACGGGTACCAACCGTTTTGGTTATGCCTGTGCCCAGGCGATAATTTTTGGGATTATCTTGGTTTGTATTTCGTTTATTACAAAAAAATTATCGGATAAGGTAAAACAAGTATGAGCAGACGAAAGTAATCAAGATGAAGACAAACAGACATGTTCTCTGGGGGATGACCAAATCAACATTGATTCATATCTTTTTGATGATTTTTGCTTTAACCTGTCTGTTTCCTATATTTTGGATGTTGCGTTGTGCTTTTATGACCAATGCAACTGTTTTTGTCGACAAGGGGCTAATTCCACATCATTTGAATTTTGGTAATTTTGCTATTGCCTGGACTAAGGGTAATTTTGCGGTTTACTTTCTAAATAGCATTATTTATACCGCTTGTGTAGTGGGGGGGATTGTTCTTATTTCTTCATTGGCAGCTTATGCTTTTTCTCGTCTAGAGTTCCCTGGTAAGAATATTATTTTCTATATGTTTGTAGCTGCGATGATGGTACCTTTACCGGGTTCTTTTGTGGCTTTGTTTCAGATTATGAAAAATTTAGGTTTGGTTAATACTCGTTTTGGATATATTTTGTGCATGATTAACGTTGGGCTTTCCATGAGTATTTTGTTGCTTAAGACATTTTTTGATAAGGTGCCTAAGGATTTAGAGGATGCGGCGCGTATTGATGGTTGTAGCAAAATTGGTATTTGGTGGCTTGTAGCTTTGCCTTTAGCTCGTCCGGCTATTGCTGTTATCGTTATCTTTAATTCATTGACTGTATGGAACGAATATATCTTAGCTTTTTTACTCTTGGGAGATTCAAGGTTGATGCCGTTACAAAGAGGACTCATGGTCTTTCAAGGCGCCAATAGTACAGATTATCCGGTTCTGATGGCAGGGTTGACAATGGCAGCTGTACCCATTCTTATGGTATATTTAGCTATGCAGAAACATATTATTAAAGGACTGTCTTCAGGAGCTGTGGTTGGATAATGAAATTTCTTTTTAAGAATATTCTTCTTATTTTTGCAATACTTCTGGCATCTAGAGTATCTTATGCTGAATCTTCCTCCTTACCTGAGGTTCAACGTTCTTCTAGCGAGATTGTCAATCAAGCTTGGAAAGCCTCTCACGAGGGCGATTTTAAGACTCTGGATGATTTAATTAAAGAAGTATTGATTAATTACGAAAAGACAGCCAAAACTCAAGCTGGTCAGTTAACCAATTTTCCTGCCCGTGATTTAGTTGATAATTTCAAAACTATGAATGATGTGGCGACTTGTTTATTTATTCAGGGTGAAGCACTTATGCATCAAGGTAAAAATGACCAATCTAAGGATATTTTTAATTTTATTATTCAGTGGTATCCATGGTCGCAAAGTTGGGATCCTTCTCGCGGGTCATATTGGTCTGTTAAAGAGAAGGCGCAGGGTAGTATCAATGTGATGGAAGGAATATTGCCTAAGGAAACTGTTGTTGTCAAGCAAGGACCGAAGACTAGGCCAACTTTGAGATTTCCTGGAACAGAAAAGATTGTTGATTATCATAAATATGGTAATTTCCTTAATCCAGGAACAAAAAAATATCATTATCAAGTGACAAATCGTAAAGGTTTGATTGCTGCTGTTGGGGAGGGAGTTTATCCTGACATAGCGGATATCTATAAAGACCCTCAATATAAAAAAGCTCTTAAAGAAGGCCGTTTAGATGGTAGTCAATGGGATTTTATTAATACTCCTGATTTACAGGCAGCTTTTTATAAATGGGCAACTTCTACGGAAGCTCCAGGTGTGAATTTGTTTTATATGGGGATTATATTAGAGAAAGCTCAAATGTATTATGAAGCTATTAAATGTTACTACGCGATCATTGTTCATTATCCAGAGACGTTAGCTTGGACGTATTGGCATACGCCATGGTATCCCTCACAGGCGGCTATTGCTAAGATTCAGCATATTCTTCGTATGCATCCAGAATTGAAATTAGAATTTAAAGGTGTTAAGATCCAAATTTTAAATTCTTTCGATAATGATCCTACCAATGATGTGACGATTATAAAACCAGGAGTTCTTCGACAATTAGATATTGTTGATCAGGCGAAGAATATTTTAGGGATTGAAAAAAAGAAGGTTTACCTAGGAGAGCCTGTTAAGAATTTGGGGCAAGGGTATGTTCATTTTGTTCAATATGCGAATAAGCATTGGCAGCTTCTAGTTAATAATAAACCGTTTATGATTAAAGGAATTACGTACTCTCCAACGAAGATTGGACAAAGCCCAGATAATGGAACCTTGACCAATTGGATGGAGGATGAATCTAGTGCTGCTTATCAAGCATGGTTGGATAAGAATGGGAATAATCAACAAGATAGTGATGAGCCCAATGAAGGGGATTTTTCATTGATGAAAAAAATGGGAGTTAATACCCTTAGAGTATACGATCACCCACAAAGACCCATTAATAAAGACTTTCTAAAGAAAATGTATCAGGATTATGGTTTTATGGTGATTATGGGGAATTTGTTGGGGAAGTATGCTGTTGGTTCCGGGGCTGCTTGGTCTGATGGTACAGATTATGATAATCCGGAGCATCAGAAGAATATGATGGAATCTGTCAGACAGATGGTTGCGAAGTTTAAAGATGAACCTTATGTTTTGATGTGGCTCTTAGGTAATGAAAATAATTATGGGGTAGCATCTAATGCCGATAAAAAACCTGAAAGTTATTATAAATTTGTTAATGAAGTAGCTAAAACAATTAAATTGATGGATCCTAATCATCCAGTGGCCCTTTGTAACGGGGATATATTATTTCTGGATAAATTTGGCAAGGCAGCGCCGGATGTTGATGCTTATGGGGCTAATGTTTATCGTGGAGACTATGGCTTTGGTTCTTATTGGCAGCAGATTGCTGAGGTCACAGGTAAGCCAGCTTTTATTACTGAATATGGAGCACCAGCGTATAGTGGGCCTGGTTTGACTGCACAAGAGGCCGAAGATGCTCAAGCCGATTATCATAAGGGTAATTGGTTGGACATATTTTATAATAGTGCAGCTTTTGAGGATGGAGAGGGGAACGCTATTGGAGGAGTTGCTTTTGAGTGGGTGGATGAATGGTGGAAGAACTATGAACCATCGATTCATGATACTAAGGCGGATGTTGTAGGGCCTTTTCCTGGCGGTTACTATTATGAGGAATGGTTTGGTATTTTAGGGCAAGGAGATGGGAAGCATAGTCCTTTGATGCGTGAACAAAGAAAAGTTTATGACATTTATAAGAGCTTGTGGAATTAGCACAAGGAGAGCCAGTGTCAAATTTGCATTTTGATGGTAAGGTAGTGTATACTTATAATATTCTTTGTTTTTTTAAAGAAGTGTCTATTTCTTTCACAGGGAATAAACCTATTTATTTAACACTAAGTTCTATTAGGGAGGTTGGTATGAGAAAGTTGTTAAGAATTTGTTGTGTTGTTTTGATGGTTTGTACAGGTTATGTTCAAGCAATGGCGCAAACGGTTACAGATACTCAGACAGCTAAGTCAGTTGAAGGAACGGTGGCGGCAGCTCCAGCGGTCGTTCAAGCACCAACCGCTCCTGTTATTCCTAAACCTATGGCGTATAATTTTGGTGATTTTCGCTCTACAACTTTTGTTTCCAAGGCGTGGGCAGCTATGGCTAAAAATGATATTGAGGCGGTGTTGGCGTATACTAATAAATGTATTGAACTTTATGCAGCTAAAGCTAAAGAAATGCAAGCTTCTCTCAAGGATTATCCAGTTGGAAGTAATGATGATATATTCAAATTCTGGGCTCTGAATGATGTGGCTACTAGTTATTATATTCAAGGTGAATCTTATCGTCAAGCAAACATGAAAGACGAAAGTAAGGAAGCCTTTAGTAAGGTTGTTAGTGATTTTTCTTTTGGTCAATGCTGGGATACAAAAGGCTGGTTTTGGAAACCTGCTGATGCAGCTAAGGAAAAGTTAGCTATGTTACAATCTGGTCTTAGTTTGGATTTTGGCGATTATTCTTCTAGTCACTTAGTAGCCAAAGCTTGGGCAGCGTTAGCAGCTAATGATGTTAATACGGTAGTAGCTTACGTTAATAAGACAACTGAGCTTTATGCTGTAAAGGCAAAGGATATGCAGACAAGTCTTAAAGATTATGCAACAGGGACCAATGATGAGATTTTTAAATATTGGGCTCTTAATGATGTTGGCACAGCCTTGTTTATCTTAGGTGAAGCGTATCGTACAGCTGGTAAAAAAGAAGAAGCTGCTCATGCGTATAAGAAGATTGTTGATGAGTATTCGTATGCTCAAACTTGGGATCCTCAAGGTTGGTTCTGGAAACCTGCAGAAGCTGCTGAGAAAAAAATAGGCGAAATGGATAACGCATAAACTAAAATTGAAGCGGGATAATGGAGGATTTAAGAACCTTCTTTATCCCGCTCGTTATTTATGAAAATTTTTTGTTTTATTCTTCTTAGTTTTGTTATATTTTCATCGTTAGCTCGGGCTCAAAATGGCCCAAGTAAGCCTTTTCCGAAGTTTATTGTTTATCAGGATAAACACTCCCATAATCGTTATACACCATCAGGTTACATGCCAACAGGTGAGTGTCTTAAGATGGATGATGGTTGGCAGCAAGATTGTCAGGAAGGTAAAACCTGTATTAAAGTTATTTATGATGTAGCTTGTTCCGCTAAGAGTCGCCGTTGGGCTGGTATTTATTGGCTTAATCCTCCTGATAATTGGGGGGATAAGAAGGGTGGTTATAATTTAATCGGAGCAAAAAAATTAGTTTTTTGGGCCAAAGGAGAAAAAGGCGGCGAGCAAGTATCTGAATTTAAAATGGGTGGGATAGGCTATAATCGCGAGTATCCTGATTCAGATACAGCAGCTATTGGTCCTGTGATTCTTTCTAAAGAATGGAAAGAATATTCTATCGACTTGCGTGACAAAGACTTATCTTTAATCAGCGGAGGTTTTGCTTGGGCTGCTAATGTGGATGCTAATCCAAATTCATGTGTTTTCTTCCTCGATGATGTTCATTTTGAATAATCTTGTGAAATATCAATAAAATTGCTTGTGTTGCTTCTTCCCCTTTGTTATATTCGTATTAATTAAATACCTTTTTGGAGGAAGTTATGTCCCAAGCAATTCAACGCAGTATAATAGTTCTGTCGGTTATTTTAGTTGCTATTGCTGGCGGTGCTGTTTTACTTGCATTAAATAATCAGAGTTTAACTAAACAGAATCAAAGCTTACAAGATGAGCTTATAGATACCAAATCCAAACAAGAAAAAGCTCTCGCCGAATCCAAAAGCCTTCAACAACAAGTTCAAAAACTACAAGAAGAGAACTCAAATACTAACAAGCGTTTATCAACTAAAGAAAAAGAAAAAGAACTATTACAAGGCTCGATAGATGAACTGAAATCTAAAGAATCAGATTATCAGGGTCAGCTTGATCAAGCTAATAAAGATCGTGATGATTGGAAATCTCGTTTAGAGACTATTCGTAAAGAGAGAGATACTCTGATGGAGAAATTACAACATCCGCCTGAGAAAGTTGTTAATAAAGATAAAACGGCTGATGTCGATGGAAACTCAGATCAATCTAATCTTGTAGTGGGCAATCCTGAAGGGGATGAGTATTGGGCTAAGGTGCTAAAACAAAAATCTCAATTACAAGTTGAGTTAGATAAAGCTATGGCGGATTTAGATAGTACTGCTTTGCAGGTTGCTGATTTAAGAAAACAAAATTCTGAATTACAGTTACAGATAAAAGATTTAAACAATGATAAGGTTGATATTGAACGTCGTCTTACTAACGAGAAAAAACAATTGCAAGATAATTATTCTCGTGAGAAGCAAGAATTACAGCGCAAGATTAGAGATGGAGAAAATTTAGCTAGCAATTTATCAATGGAAGCTGCTCGTGCAAGAGGGGATCAGAAATTTGCTAATGATTTTGGCTCTAAGATTAAAGGGGACAATGCTCAGATGCAATCGGAAATTAAGCAATTGTCGTCAACAAAGGTTGCTTTAGAAAAAACAACAGCACGCTTGACTCAAGAAAAGAATGATATGGGTAGACGTCTTGCAGATACTGAAGGTGTTATTCAGGATCGTATTAATGAAATTTGGCAGATTAAGCAAACTCTTGATCAAAAGATAGGACAAATTAATCAAGCCAAGTCTGATAAAGAAGTGGAGCTTCCTCCTATAGTTGTTAATGGAAACAGTGGGAGCGTTTCTTCCACACTTATGCCTGTCACAGAAAAGTCATCGATAACTTCTTCACCTGAAATTCAAGAAACAGATCATAAAATCATAAGCATTAATTCAAAGAATAATTTTGTTATTGTTGATTATGGCGAGATCCAAGGGAGTATGATTGGACGGGTTTTAAAAGTATATCGTAACAATAAAGAGATTGCTACGCTTGAAGTTATTCAGGTTCGTCATGAGATTTCTGCAGCTGATATTAAGGATCAAAAGACCAATTTACAGGTTGGTGATCAGGTTAGATGAAATCACTTAAAAAAGTTAGTATTACAGATGTAGCTAGAAAAGCAAATGTATCTATTACTACAGTTTCCCGCGTTATTAATAAAGTTCTTACCGTAGATAAACAAATAGCCATTAGAGTCGAAGAAGCTATTGTTGCGTTAAAATTTAGACCTAATCCTACTGCTCAGCGTTTAGCTAGAGGGGGGATGGGGACGGCTGTTGGTTTTGTTATTCCTGGTTTCCCTGGAGTATTTCATTCGTTTTATGCGGTTGAATTGATGCGCGGCATTGGTCATGGTTGTGAGACGTTGCGTTTAGATTTAGTTTTTCATATTACAGATGGTAAAAATCCTCTACGTTCTAGTTATTCAGGAGGGCTTATTTTTGCAGATATTATTGAAAATCGTTCTCAAGTGGAAGATGCACTAGCGGATGGAATTCCTGCTTTGGTTATTAATCATTTGGTTAAAGATTTAGATGTTAGTTATTTGGCTGTTGATAATGTTAAAGGTGGGATGATGGCGGCCGAATATTTAATTACCTTGGGCCACAAGCGTATTGCTACTGTTACTGGTAATATGCAAACGCAAGCAGGGATGGATCGATATGAAGGTTTTCAAAAAACTTTGATGAAACAAGGCATCGAGTTTGAACCAGAATATTTTTTTAAAGGGGATTATTCTAGACGTTCTGCCCGTGATGCAGCGCTGCATTTTTTTTCCTTAGACAACCCTCCCACGGCTATTTTTGCAGCAAGTGATGATATGGCTTTAGAAATTATTTCAGTGGCTAATGAAAACGGTATTAAGGTTCCAGAAGATATCTCTGTTATTGGCTTCGATGACAATCCTGCCGGTCTTTTTGGTTCTGTAGCGTTGACAACCATCAAACAACCTTTGTTTGCCATGGGCGAGGAATCGGTGCGAATTATTAATAACATTATGCAAGGCAAACAAGAGGGCCTTGTACGTAAAGTGCTTGAACCTGATTTAATCGTCCGCGAATCTTGCGCCCCTCCATCTTCATAAGTAGTTGACAATTCAAGGCTTTCGATGTAAATTTTAACCTCTATGAATTCATTTGATTGCATCGTTATAGGTGGTGGACACGCTGGAGTTGAAGCAGCTTTGGCGAGTGCTCGTATGGGCTGTAAAACGCTCATGGTGACCTTATCTGCTGATACCATAGGACAGATGAGCTGTAATCCAGCTATCGGTGGGGTGGGTAAGGGGCAATTGGTTAAAGAGATCGATGCCTTAGGCGGAGAAATGGGTCTTGCAGCTGACCGCACAGGAATTCAGTTTCGTCAGCTCAATGCCTCAAAGGGCCAGGCTGTACGATCTTCCCGCTGTCAAAGCGACCGCAAACTTTATAAGCTTTATATCCAGTCGGTTGTCAAAGCTCAGGCGAATCTTACTGTTAAAGAAGATAAGGTACGTGAGATTTTAGTTGAAGGGGGACGCATTACAGGTATTAAGACAGCTGATGGAAGTACTATTGCTACAAAAACGCTAGTCATTACAACTGGAACGTTTTTAAATGGTCGTATGCATGTGGGAACACAAATTACCTCTGGCGGACGCATTGGTGAAGTGGCCTCCAACCGTCTAGCAGATTCCATTCGTGATCTAGGTCTTTCAGTACGTATGTTTAAAACAGGTACTCCCCCGCGATTAGATGGTCGCACTATAGATTTTACAAATTTAGAACGTCAGGATTCTGATAATCCTCCGGTGCCATTTTCATTTCGCACACCGTTTATTCCTAAAGAACAAGAACTTCTTCCGTGCCATATTACGCGTACATCTCAGAAAACTCATGATATTATTCGAGCTAATTTTCATTTATCACCCATGTATTCTGGACAAATTCAGGCCACTGGAGTTCGCTATTGTCCTTCTATAGAAGATAAATTAAAAAAATTTGCTGATAAAGAGACGCATCATGTCTTTCTGGAACCAGAAGGGTTAGATACTGCCGAATATTATCCTAATGGTATTTCCACAGGGCTTCCTTTGCACGTGCAGGAAGAAATGGTTCATTCTATCCCTGGTTTGGAAAAAGCGATTATTGTTCGTCCTGGATATTCGATTGAGCACGGGGTTGTTGATGCTACGGATTTAAAACCAACTCTTGAAACAAAGAATATTGTAGGTTTATTTATGGCAGGTCAGATTAATGGAACAACTGGTTATGAAGAGGCTGGTGCCCAAGGATTAATTGCAGGCATCAATGCTGCATTATTGTCTCAAGATAAAGAACCATTTATTTTAGGACGACAATCTTACATTGGTGTTTTGATTGATGATTTAGTGACTAAGGGGACTGAAGAGCCATATCGGATGTTTACTTCACGTGTGGAGTATCGTTTGATTGTACGTGAAGATAATGCAGACAAACGATTGTCTGCATTAGGTTGCCAATTAGGAATTTTGCCTGAAGAGGACTACCAGAATGTTGTTAAGAAATATGAAATGATTGATAAGGAGATTGATCATCTGCGCTCGATTAAGATTAATCCTGGAACAGAGATGGATAAGATCTTGAAAGACAATGGTACAACTGCTTTGAATCAACCGATGAGTCTTTATGATCTTTTAAAAAGACCACAGGTGAGCTATGAGATGATTTCTTCTTTTGATGGAACTCTAAAGGATCAAGGGCTTGCGGTGATTGCTCAGGTGGAATATGAAATTAAATATGAAGGATTTATCAGCCGTCAGAACAAGGATGTAGAGAAGTTTAAGCATATTGAATATATTCGCATTCCATCTAATATGGATTTTGATAAGATTCCTGGTCTTTCAAAAGAAATTTGTGAGAAATTTAAAAGATTCTCACCAACAACCTTAGGCCAAGCCAATCGTATTTCTGGGGTTACCCCAGCGGCGATTACATTGATGATGATTTATTTGAAGAAATGGAAAGAATCTGTAAAACAATAAGGGAGAGAGCTTATGAAAATAGCAAATGACATCACAGAGTTAATTGGAAACACACCTTTAGTTAAAATTAATAAAGTGACTGATGGTTGCCATGCGACCATTGTTGGCAAGCTGGAATTTTTTAATCCATTAGGCTCTGTTAAGGACCGCATTGGTTTTAATATGATTAAGTCCGCTGAGAAGGCTGGTAAGATCAAGAAAGATACTGTTATTGTCGAGCCAACCTCTGGTAATACAGGGATTGCTTTGGCTTTTGTTTGCGCAGTAAAGGGGTATAAATTGCTTTTAACCATGCCTGAGACGATGTCTTTAGAGCGTCGTGCTTTATTGAAAGCTTTAGGCGCGGAATTGATTCTAACGCCTGGTCCGGAAGGGATGAAAGGGGCTATCAAGAAAGCTAAGGAATTAGCGGACAGCGACCCTAAATATTTCATGCCTCAGCAATTTGATAATCCAGCTAATCCAGAGATCCATCGTTTAACAACTGCTGAAGAGATTTGGCGTGATACCGATGGTAAGGTGGATATATTAATTTCAGGAATCGGTACTGGCGGGACCTTGACCGGTGTTGCTCAAGTAATCAAACAACGTAATCCTTCTTTTAAGGCGATTGCCGTTGAACCTAAGAATTCTCCAGTGCTTTCCGGTGGTCAACCAGGGCCTCATAAGATTCAGGGGATCGGTGCTGGTTTCGTGCCAAGTATTTTAGATACCAAATTAATTGATGAAGTGATCCAAATTGATAATGATCAAGCCTTTGCTATGGCTAAGCGTTTGATTAAAGAAGAAGGAATTCTCTGCGGCATTTCTTCTGGTGCTGCTATCCAAGCTGCTATTGAAGTGGGCAAGCGTCCAGAGAATAAGGGAAAGCTGATTGTGGCGATTATTCCTTCCACTGGCGAACGCTATTTATCGACTGATTTATTTGCGGAATATAGAAGTTAGTTTAAGTTAAGTTTATAGAAATACAAACCCCGTGTTCTTTTTAAAAGGAGCACGGGTTTTTTTATCTTCGATTTGACAAATTCAAAATTATCAGGTAAACTTGATAAAAGTTGCAGGTACAACTAATTATTTATGTCTAAACAAAAATTCATCTTAGAAGATTCTCTAGGTTATATTATTGGTCGCGCCGCACGTTCGGTTGGCGGTTTACTTAACCGTAATATGGCTATTAGTGGATTTGATGTGACTTGTGAGCAATGGTCTGTGTTATTTAATTTAGTCCAGAAAAATGGTCAAACGCAACAGGATTTAGCTCAAAATTCCTGCAAGGATAAAACAAGCATGGCTCGTCTGATTGATGGTATGGAAAAGCGAGATTTGGTGGTGCGTATTCCAGACAAGCAAGATAAGCGCCAGAAATTTATTTACCTGACCAATAAAGGAAAAATCTTACAGAAAAAACTAATGATCATTGTTGAGAAAACCTTAGAACAGGCAGAAGCAGGCATTAGCGCTCAGGATATGAAATTATGTATGAATGTTTTATGTAAGATCTATGTCAATGTATTGGATATTCAACAGAAACTAATCGTTGCTTCTGCAACGAATAAAAAAAGATAGAGGATGTATGAGAATATTTGTTCTAAGTTTAGTAGTAATCGTTATGTTTTATGGATGCTCTAATTCATCCAAAGGTCAATCTTCTGGTAAACCTATGGGAGGTTTTCCTACTCCTGTGGTTGGAGTCAAGGTTACTCCTCAAGAAATATCTGAGAAAGTTTCTGTGGTGGGGTCTTTAGCGGCTAATGAATCGGTGGAAGTTAAAAGTCAGATAGAGAGTAAGGTCACAGAAATACATTTTGAGGAAGGACAGAAAATTACTAAAGGAGATACTCTTCTTGTTTTAGATCGTGAAAAATTAGAGGCGACCTCTGCTCAAGCTAAAGCAAATTTAGATATTGCTCAATCAACTTTTAATCGTATGAAATCTTTAGTTGATCAAGGAGCTGTTTCTAAGCAGGAGTTTGATCAGGCTCAATCTGATCTTGCTGGAAAGAAAGCTCAAGTGGATTTGATTGCAGCGCAGTTGACGGATACTGTGATTACAGCTCCTTTTGATGGTGTTATCGGGGAGCGTCAAGTTAGCTTAGGACAGGTGATTGGTAAAGATAAACTTCTAACTGTAATAATTGATGAAAACCCGATGAAGGTGGATTTCCATATTCCAGAACGGTATATGTCCCGTGTTGCTAAGGAGCAGGAAGTAGAGCTTGTTGTAGCAGCCTATCCTAAAGAGGTTTTTAAAGGAGAGGTTTATTTTATTGATCCTCAAGTTGATGAATCTTCCCGTACATTTCTAGTTAAAGCGAAGGTGGTCAATCCTGATTCTAAGCTTCGTCGGGGTATGTTTGCTCAACTGGATTTAGTTGTTGATCGTAAGCCTCAAGCGTTAATGATCCCTGAAACAGCGTTGATACCTAAAGCAGAGGAAGTCTTTGTTTTCACAGCGGATAAAGATAGTAAAGCTCAGATGGTTTTAGTGAAGGTTGGTTTAAGACAGGCAGGACAAGTTGAGATTATTTCAGGGTTAAGTGAAGGGGATACAGTTATTACTGAAGGTTACCAGAAGATTGGGCCAGGAGCTCTAGTCATGGTGACACCTCCAGATGATGGTAAAGAAAAGAAACCAGAGAACAATAAATGAAGATTTCAGAATTCTCAATAAGACGTCCTATCTTTGCCAGCATGATGAGTTTGGGCTTAGTGGTCGTTGGCATTATTGGTTTAAATCGCCTTCCAGTTCGTGAACTTCCAGATATTGATCCTCCTATTATTAATGTGCAGACGGTTTATCAAGGAGCCTCTGCGGCTGTTATGGAAACACAAGTTTCTGAACTCATTGAAGCAGAGATGATGAGTATTGATGGTATCCGCACTATTACCAGTGAATCGCGCGAGCAAGTGAGTTCAATTACTATTGAATTCAATTTAAGTCGTCCTATTGAAGTGGTCGCTCAAGATGTGAGGGATCGTGTATCTCGTGTAAGGGGAAAACTTCCTAAAGATATTGAAGAGCCTATTGTAGCCAAGCAGGAAGCCGATGCTTCACCTATTCTTTGGGTAGCCTTATATTCAGATCGTTACTCAACGCTTCAATTAACTAAGATGGCAGAAGATTTATTCAAGGATCGTCTACAAACTGTTCAGGGGGTTAGTTCAGTTATTTTTGGAGGTCAGAAACGCTTTGCTATTCGTCTGCGTTTAGATGCGCAGAAGATGGCAAGTCGGGGAGTTAGTGTCTTAGATATTGATAATGTTTTAAAGCGAGAAAATATTGAATTACCAAGTGGGTCGGCAGAGAGTTTAGATCGGTCTTTATCTATTGAAACAAAAGGACAGATGAAAACTCCTCAAGAATATAATAACTTGGTAATCAAAAGAGTCGGCAGTATGGTTATTCGTTTTAGTGATATTGGTCAAGCTGTTATTGGTGTTGAAGATGAACATTCGGTCGCTCGTTTTAATTCGAAGCCTGCTCTTGGGATTGGAGTTATTAAACAATCCAAGGCTAATACAATTGCGGTTGTTGAGGGAATCAAGAAGGAAGTTGCCCGTATCGCACCTTCTTTACCACAGGGAGTTGTTACGTCTTTTCCTTATGATGAATCTATTTACGTTAAGAAATCAATTGTTGAAGTATGGGAAACATTGGGGATTGCTTTTTTATTGGTTGTATTAACAATTTTTATTTTCCTACGTAATATACGTTCCACTTTTGTTCCTGCCATTGTTATTCCTGTATCCATCATTGCCACCTTTGGGGTGCTTTATGGGTTTGGATTCTCTATTAATATTGTAACAATGTTGGGGTTGATTTTAGCCATTGGTCTTGTTGTTGATGATGCGATTATTGTTTTAGAAAATATTTATCGGCATATCGAAGATGGAATGAAGCCTATGGAGGCTGCTATTCAAGGGATGCGCGAAATTGGCTTTGTTGTTATTGCAACCACCTTAACCTTGATTTGTGTGTTTATGCCAATGGCTTTTCAAACAAGTGTTACGGGACGTTTTTTTATTGAATTTGCAGTGGCGATTTCTTTTTCTGTATTAATTTCAGCTTTTGTAGCTTTGACCTTAACACCTACTTTAACGGCACGTATTGTAAAACCGATTCATGATGATCATAAGCATAAGGGAATCTTAGCAGCCTTTGAAAGATTTTTTGCTGCTTTGGATAAGACGTATGCAAGGCATTTAGCTTGGGCCTTACGTCACCCGTTGATTATTTCTATAATTGCTACCGCTTCTGTTCTAGCTTCTGTATTTTTTTATTTTAGTTTAGATCATGAATTTGTTCCCTTGGAGGATAAGGGGCGTTTCTTGGTTTTTGCTTTGGCTCCGGTTGGATCGACCAGTGAATATACAGATCGTATGGTTAAGAAATTAGAAGGAGTTGTTTCTAAGATTCCAGAAACCCAAGAATATTTCTCTGCAGTTGCTTTGTCAAGGGGCGGCTCTCCAGGAAATCCTGCTCAAGGACTAGCTTTTATTCGTTTAAAGGATGATCGTAAGCGTAATTTACGTGACATTATCGGTGGTGCAAAGGGAGTTGGGGCTCAATTATTTACGCAAGTGCAAGGGGCTTTTGCAATTCCCATTATGCCTAAATCTTTTGGTGGTGGTTTTACTCAGCCATTTGAATTAGTCCTTCAGTCTCAGGATTTAATTAAGCTTAATAACTATGCGGCAAGTCTTGTTAATAAATTGCGTGCGGCAGGATTTTTGATTAATGTACGGTCTAATTTCGAACTTAATAAACCAGAATTACGTCTGTCTGTTGATCGTGAGCGTGCAGCGCAATTAGGGGTTTCTGTGGGGGATATTGCCAAGACTTTGCAAATAGCTTTCGGTGGTCTTGATATTAGCAAGGTGAATATTGATGGAAAACAATATGATGTCATAGCTCAATTACTCCGCCAACAACGTCTTTTACCCAAAGATTTAGATATTCTTTTTATTCGTAATAATAAGGGAGAGTTGGTGCAGTTAAGTAATTTATTAACCTATGAAACAGGTGCGGGACCTTCAGCTATTAATCATTACAATCGTTTTCGAAGCGCTGTGATCGAAGGAACTCCTATGGGAATGCCCATAGGAACAGCGATTACTAAGGTTGAAGAAATATTAAAGAAAGATCTTCCTTCTGGTTTTCATTATGAATGGAAAGGGGAAGCTAAGGAGCTTATCGAATCTTCTCAGGGCATTTATTTTGTTTTAATTTTAGCTCTATTGATTGTTTATATGGTTTTAGCGATGCAGTTTGAAAGTCTTATCCATCCTATCACGGTTATGATAACTCTTCCTTTGGCTGCCTTTGGCGCATTTGGCTCTCTTTTTGTTTGCTCATTATTTAAACTTCCTTCTATGGGAGTTAATCTTTATAGCCAAATTGGAATTATTTTACTTTTTGGGATAGTTACAAAGAATGCCATTATGTTGGTGGATTTTGCTAATCAACAAATCGCAAAAGGTAAAGATGCTACAGAGGCTATGAAGGCTGCGGGGGCAATTCGGTTACGTCCTATTTTAATGACGGCCTGTGCAACGGTTGCGGGGATATTGCCTATTGCTATTGGATTTGGAGCAGGCGGGGAAGCTCGTCGGCCTATGGGGGTTGCCGCTGTGGGAGGGATGATTACATCTACTTTTTTAACGTTATTTGTTATTCCTATTGTTTATGTGTGGTTTAGTAAGATGTTTAAAAGTTGTTCTAAAGTGGTTCCTTCCATATTAGTCATTGTCTTTTGCGGAGTTTTATGTAATGGATGTGCAGTGAGCAAAGATTATTCTCGTCCTAAGATGGATATGCCTTCTAAGTGGAAGAGTCCCATTAAGGAGGATTTTTCTCATTTAACTGTTCAATGGTGGAAGATTTTTAGTGATGAAAAGCTTAATGATTTAGAACAGAGGGCTTTAACTAACAATCAAGATTTAAAAGCAGCTATGAGTGCAGTTGATAAAGCTCGTGCGGTGGCAAGGATAGCAGAAGCAGATTTGTACCCAACAGCTGGTTTTAATCCTTCAGCTAAACGCAGTCGTACGAGTAAGAATTCAACCTCTGTGTTTAGTAAAAGTCGAACAACAAATCAATTTACTATTCCTTTAGATTTTAGTTATGAAATTGATCTATGGGGTAAGGTTCGCAGGTTTTTTGAATCAGGACGTTATGAAGCTTTTGCAAAGAAGTATGCTTATGATACGGTGCTTCTCACTTTAAATAGTGATGTGGCGAATCAGTATTTTTTAATTGGTCAATTAGATGCTCAAATTAAAGCGCTTAATGAAACGGTCAATCTTCGTAAAGAAGTCGTTAAGATTTTACAGCAACGCGTAAGCGCTGGATTATCTAGTCAATTAGATTTATCTCAAGCAAACACAGAAGTTGCTCGCGTGGAAACTCAAATTATTGATGCTAAGCGTTTGCGTGCTCGTGCAGAAAATGCTTTGTCTTTATTATGCGGAGAGCCTGCAACAGGTTTTCATGTAGGTGAAGTTATTATTGAAAATCTAAAAGTTCCTTTGTTAGATGCAGGAATTCCTTCAGATATTCTACGTAATCGTCCTGATGTTGCTGAGTCTGAAGATTTAATGGCGTCTGCCAATGCGAAGGTGGGAATGGCTAAAGCTGATTTCTTTCCATCGATCACCTTGAATGCAGCGGCTGGATTTCAAAGCATGGATGCCGCTAAACTCTTTCAATCTGCCAGCGGAATGTGGACGGTAGGTCCCAGCATTGTTGTGCCCTTGTTTAATGCAGGAGGTAATCAGGCTAGGCTTAATGCAGCTCGAGCAGAATATGAGAAGACACTAGCTGAATATAGTCAGACAATTTTAAAGGCGTTTGAAGAAGTGGAGAATGCTCTTGTGGATGTTCAGATGCGTAAAGAAGGCTATCAAGCTCAAAAGAGGCTTTTTGATTCAGCTTTATCGACTAAGAATATGTCCTATGAGCGTTACCGTCAGGGTTTGGTGAGTTTTATTGATGTGGTGGATGCCGAGCGTTCCCGTTTGGAATCGCAACTTCAAGTGATTGAGTCTCAAAGTCAGAGATTAATTGCTGCGGTGAATCTTATTAAAGCAGTGGGTGGACAGGGAATCAAGGAGTAAAGAATGTTAAGCATACGAAAATCCAAGGATAGAGGTTTTGTTGATCATGGATGGTTAAAATCCTTCCATACATTTTCTTTTGCAGAGTATTATGATCTAAAGCATATGTCCTTTAGTACGCTCAGGGTCATTAATGAAGATTTCGTTGCAGGCGGTATGGGCTTTGGTACCCATCCTCACAAGGATATGGAAATCATTACCTATGTGGTGAGCGGCGCCTTAGAGCATAAAGATTCTATGGGCAACACGGCGGTTATTTTACCAGATGAAGTTCAGCATATGAGTGCTGGCAGTGGTGTGGAGCATTCAGAGTTTAATCATTTCAAAGATCAAGAAACACATTTGCTTCAGATTTGGATTTTAACAGAGAAGAAAGCCATATCTCCTCAATATGGCCAGAAATCATTTAAAGAAGATTTTAAGAATAAGAACTTTGTTTTAGTGGCATCGAAGGATCATCGTCAGGGATCGATAGGCATTAATCAGGATGCGGATATGTATATTGGAAAATTAAAATCTTCACAGGATTTAGATTTTTCTATTCGTCCTAATCGTCATGTCTGGGTGCAGATGATAAAAGGGGAAGTGGATATTAATGGCCGTAAGATTACTGCGGGAGATGGATTATCAGCCAGTAATGAAAAGGCACTGAAGATTAAATCCAATAAGGATTCTGAATTTATTTTGTTTGATTTACAGTAAAAGGAGATTGATATGCATATCGAAGTGTTTTCATTGTGTGATGCCGCTACTGTTGATGTTGGAGGGAAATTAAATATTTTGGGAGCTTTTGATACAATTTGGGCAGCTAATTTGCCAGTTGCCTATCCTCAATTCTCCATTGCTTTAAGGGTTCGATTTGAAAATATTGAAACAGGTGAACATAAGGTTTCATTTAATTTTGTCGATTTTGATGGTAAGCATATTCTGCCACCAGCGAACGGTGTGATTAATGTTCAATTCCAAGAAGGGCAAAGATCAGCTTCCGCACATTCCATTTTAAATATGCAAATGGTCAAGCTTGAGACCTATGGTGAATATTCGATTGACTTAGCCATCGATGGAAGAAAAGAAGGCTCTCTGCCTCTGTTTGTCATGAAACCTCCTCAGCGGTGATTATTTTTTAATCCCAAGAGTTAAATCGAGAATAACTTCAGCCATCATAGCGGCGCAGGCGGTGACACGGGGTGCCATGGGTGGGTTTCCGTCGTTGCTGTTGGTGCTGCGGTCTCCGCAGATGTACACATTTCCGATCTTTTTAATCGTCATTGGTTCCTTCTGGGTTAAACCTGCCATACCAACACCACTAACGACAACAGGAAAGCGAGGGGCATAATACTCTACGAAACGATACTTCCAGTCCGCCACATCAAATGCTTCTACAATAAAATCAAAGCCTTTAAAGAATTGATTAGCGTTAGTTTCATTCCACTGCAGTTTATGGGGGATGATAGTGGCATCAGGGTTAATATCTAAAAGACGCTTCTTAGTGACCTCCACCTTTACCAAGCCTACTTCATTGGCAAAGTATTGCTGACGGTTTAAATTAGAGGCATCAACAATATCTTGATCGATGATTTCTAAATGTTTGAATCCTGTACGCACGAGCATCAGCGCACAGTTAGAACCCAAACCGCCGGCCCCACCGATACCTATTTTCTTAGATTGAATGAGAGAGAGCTGTTCGGGTTTAAGATATTTGAGAAGGCCTTGTTCTAAGATATTCATAAGATATTTTCAATTTTACGCCAGTCGGTAAAGACGGGATCGAAGTTTTTGTTTTTTAGTAGAGAGATGATATCAGCAATCGAACGTTCATCTTTAATATCAAATTGAGGATCTTGCTCTTCTTCGGACAGAAGAGAGTAACCGCCAACAGAGGTGTTAGAACCAGCTGAGATACGAGTAACCGCAATTTCCAAAAGATGATCCCGCAGCTTTGATGATTCGCGCGTTGAAAGATTAATTCCCACCCGAGGAAAGAGAATGCGGGTAAGGCTTAAGATTTTAGTATAAGCAATATCATCTACATCGCATTGAGCAAATTCTTTTTCTTTAATGGTTCTCATGCGAGGGAAGGAGACGCTGTATTCTACTCCTGGATAAGATTTTTCCATTTCGTGTAGATGTTCGTAGAGAGCTAATAGATCAAGAGCAGGATCGCTTAATCCTAAGAGAATGCCTAAAGAGATTTGTCTTATTCCACCTTCAGCTGCACGTGCCGGAGTGCCACGGCGGAAATCGTAATCTTTTTTGAAACCAGATAAATGAACTTCAGCGTAGCGCTTATGGTCATAGGTTTCTTGATAAACAGCGATACCATCTACACCTGCTGTAAATAGTTCACGGTATTCATCGGTTTGCATGGGATGAACTTCCAAAGCAATTCCTTGAAAATACTCGGCAGCAATCATGGAGGCTTCTTTTAAATATTCCAGAGGAGTGTGCTTATAGGATTCTCCGGTCAACATCAGGATATTGCGAATGCCTTGATCATAAATAATTTTCATTTCTTGGACGTACTCTTCGGGAGAAAGTTTCATGCGTTGAACTTTATTTTGACTATGAAATCCGCAATAGGTGCAATGGCTGCTGCAGTAATTGGATAGATACAAAGGCGTATAGAGACCAATGGCACGGCCAAAATATTGACGGGTCACACGGGAAGCTTCCTGGGCTAATTCTTCAAGAGCTTCAGGACGCGTTTCTTTTAAGATATTGTTAATTTTTTGTAAGGGAATCATACAAAAACCCCGTCAGTGGGGAAGAGGCATTGGCTAAAGGTTTTTGTTGGGGCAACTGACTCAAATAAGCCATGCGTCCAGCTTCGACCGCTTGGGCAAAAGCTTTGGCAAGAAGGGCAGGCTGCCCAGCGGTAGCCACAGCTGTGTTAGCCAAGACAGCAGCTGCTCCTAGTTCCATAGCTTCAGCCGCTTGTGAGGGTGTACCGATCCCAGCATCGACAATAATGGGTAAATCAATTTCATCGATGAGTATTTTAATAAAGTCACGGGTCTTCATTCCTTGATTACTTCCAATCAGGCTTCCTAGGGGCATTACTGTTGCAGCTCCAGCTTTGACTAATGCGCGTGCCGCATAAAGATCAGGATACATATAGGGAAGAACGACAAAACCTTCGGCAGCTAAGATTTCAGTCGCCTTGATTGTTTCATTATTATCTGGCAGTAGGTACTTGCTATCATTGATGACTTCAATCTTCACCCAATTGCCACAGCCGGAGGCTTTAGCTAAACGGGCAATGCGTACAGCTTCTTCTGCATTCCTTGCACCTGAAGTATTGGTCAATAGGGTGACATGTTTGGGGATGTATTCTAAGATATTATCAGCGTGTCGCTCTAGATCAATGCGGCGAAGGGCTACTGTGACAATTTCCGTTCCTGACGATTTAATGGAATCAGCTAGATCTTTTTTATTCTTAAATTTGCCAGTACCTAAGAAGAAACGGCTTTTGAATTCCTTCCCAGCAATGACTAGAGGGGAAGATGACATTAGCCACCTCCCACAAAGGCAACTAGTTCAATCACATCATTATTTTTAATAGTTGTGTTCTTCCAATTGTTGGATGGAATAATCTGGCCATTAACTTCGGTGATGATGTGTTTAGATTCTTTACAGAATTGAGTAACGATGTCGGATAGAAGAGAACTGTTTGTTAACTCTTTTACTGTTCCGTTAATTGTGACCTTCATGATCATTCCTTTTTTATGACAATCCTTTTAAAGAGCCTTCATTCTATGCTATTTGTTTTAAAAAATCAAATGTCACATAAAGGGACAAATTTTTAAAAATAAATGATTTGTAGGGAATTATTTGTTATAAAATACACGAGTTCAGTTGGTTATGTTCCTGATAAAAAATCTTTTCTTTTGAACACATTTTTGTATAATACATTTCTTGTTTTTAATTCGGCTCACTCACCACTGCGTCTGAGTGTCGAACGTCATTGGGATGCAGTTAACAAGCAACAGGCCTATGAAAGGTTTGTTCGCCAGAGTGAGGCTGGCATAAGGAGTAGGAATGAGTAAGACCTCGGTCTTCGGGTATGAATTATTGGTAGACCTCTATAATTGCAAGCCCGGTGCGTGTGATGATTTAACCCTTTGCTATAATTTCCTGGATGAGATCGTAGGATTTCTTGGAATGGAAAAGCAAGCGCCGCCATCGATTTTTCGTAGTGACGCGACTCGTTTTCCGGATAAAGCTGGACTTTCAGGATGGGTTCCTCTTATTGAAAGTTCCATTGTTATCCATACTTTGACCCCTAAGGATTTCATTACGGTAGACATCTATTGCTGCCGCGCTTTTGATAAAAAGAAGGCAGAAGATTTTTGCCGTAAGTTCTTTGCTCCTAAGCAGGTGGAAGCACAATTTGTTGAACGCGGAATGAAATATTATTCGTCTAACAGTGCAGCAGCTCAAAAAGAATTAGTTCATAAATAAATCCTGCTTTAATAGAGGAGAAATATAAAAGGGGATTGGTCTAAAACTAATCCCCTTTTTAATTCAAAATGCCTTACACAACCAACGACATAAAACAAATTGAAGCCAAGTGGCAGAAGTATTGGGATACGCAAAAAACTTTTAAGGTCCAAGCGGATTCTTCCAAAAAGAAATATTATGTTTTGGAAATGTTTCCCTATCCTTCAGGCAAGATTCACATGGGCCATGTGCGTAATTACACTATTGGCGATGTGATCGCCCGTTACAAGATGATGCAGGGATTTAATGTTCTGCATCCAATTGGTTACGATGCCTTTGGTCAGCCTGCAGAAAACGCCGCTATTAAACATAAAACAAATCCTGCGGATTGGACCTATCGCTGTATTGAACAGATGCATGATGAATTAAAGAAGATGGGTTTTTCCTACGATTGGGATCGTGAGATCTCAACCTGCGATAGCGAATACTATAAATGGAATCAGTGGATTTTTATCAAGATGTTTGAGCAGGGGCTGGCCTATAAGAAAGCTTCTTCGGTTAATTGGTGTCCTAGTTGTCAGACGACTTTAGCAAATGAAGAAGTTATTGATGGCGCTTGTTGGCGTTGCAAAACAGAAGTTTTACAAAAAGATTTAGATCAATGGTATTTGAAGATTACCCAATATGCGGATGCGCTTTTGGAAGATTTGAAGCTTCTAGATCATTGGCCCTCTCGTGTGCGTTCCATGCAGGAAAATTGGATTGGGAAAAGTTTTGGGGTGGAGATTTATTTTAAGGTCAAGGTAGGGGAGGGTTTGAAACCCTCCCGTACAGATGAAGTGATTACGGTTTTCACGACTCGTCCTGACACCATTTTTGGCGCTACCTATGTGGTTTTAGCTCCCGAACATCCTTTAGTTAGAAAAATAACAGCTGGAACTCCTCAGGAAAAGGCTGTTTTAGAATTTGTAGAGAAATCTGCCAACAAAAGTAAGAGTATGCGCATGTCAGGTGATGCCCGTAAAGAAGGTGTCTTTATAGGCTGCTACTGTGTGAATCCGGTTAATGGTTGGCTGATTCCTATCTATATCGGAGATTATGTGCTGATGGAGTATGGAACAGGCGCTATTATGGCCGTACCAACGCATGATCAACGTGATTTTGAATTTGCTAAGCAGTATAAGCTTGCCTTACATATTGTTATAAGTGACCCAAAGAATCCTGTAATTTCCGGTAATGATATGACGGAAGCTTACGAAGATGCAGGGGTTTTGGTTAATTCTAATCAATTTGATGGACTGCCTAATGAAGAAGCCAAAGAAAAGATTTCTCAATGGATGTCTAAAGAAGGCATAGGTAAGGTCAGCACGCATTGGCGCCTACGCGATTGGTTGATTTCCCGTCAGCGTTACTGGGGAGCTCCAATTCCTATGATTTATTGTGACGCCTGCGGCGTTGTGCCAGTGCCGATGGAACAGCTACCCGTAGAGCTTCCTAAGAATGTAGAAATCACCGGCCAGGGTGGAAGCCCATTAAACCGTGTGGCTGAATTTGTGAATGTAAAATGTCCAAAATGTTTCAAGCCTGCACGTCGTGAGACAGATACCATGGCTACTTTTTTTGATTCGTCTTGGTATTTTTTAAGATTTTGTTCTGCTCATAACCCTAAAGAAGTTTTTAGCAAATCAGATGCGAAATATTGGATGCCAGTGGATCAGTATATCGGTGGGATTGAGCATGCTATCTTGCATTTATTGTATTCGAGATTTTTTACTAAGTTCTTTAAAGATTTAGGATTGATTGATTTCTCTGAACCATTTAAGAATTTACTTACTCAAGGAATGGTGCTTAAAGATGGGGAAGTGATGTCTAAATCCCGTGGTAATACAGTCGATCCGGATGAGGTTTTAAGTAAATACGGTGCTGATACCTTGCGTTTATTTATTTTGTTTGCTGCCCCTCCTGAAGATCAGTTGGAATGGAATAGCGATGGGTTGGAAGGTGCTTGGAAATTCTTAAATCGTATTTATCAAATGATTGAGAAGCGTTATGTGAAAACGCCGGCAATTGATGGTGGTGATCAAACTCTTGAGCGTGAACGTAACAGCGCTATAAAGAAGATTACTCAGAATTTTGAGGAAGGTTTGAAGTTTAATACGGCCATCAGTCACATGATGGTCTTGGCGAATGCTATCGATAGGTATAAGCAAGAATCGACTAAGAGTCTTAATCAAGCCATTGAAACCTTGGTGCTTTTATTAGCGCCCTTTACTCCTCACTTAAGTGAAGAGCTTTGGCAGATGATGGGAAAGAAAGATGCGACTGTCAGTAAGGTTAATTGGCCATCCTTTGATGAAGCAGCTCTTAAACAATCCGAAGTCAATTACGCCGTCCAGATTAATGGGAAGGTTCGCGGACAATTTATTGCCCCTGTTTCTGCTACACAAGAACAACTTAAAGAGCTTTGCCTTTTAGATACTAATGTTGCTCGTTATTTAGAAGGGGCTACGATTAAGAAATTTATTGTCGTTCCTAATAAACTTGTTAGCATAGTTATTTAGAATAGTTCTAAAATAATATTATGTTATCAACAACTCCTAAATCAGCAGACCGCTTTTCCCTCAGCTTGCGCAGTGTTTCCGTTGGACTTATTTGTAATGTTTTTCTAGCGATTATAAAGACGGTTGTTGGCATTGTGGGAAATTCGTATGCTTTGATTGCGGATGGAATCGAATCGATTATGGATATTATTTCATCGGTAATTGTTTTAGGAGGCATTAAGATTGGTTCAAGACCAGCCGATCATAATCATCCTTATGGTCATGGCAAGGCAGAGTCTTTAGCGGCAATGATTGTGTCTTTGGCTCTTTTAGCAGTAGGAGTAGAGATTGCTATAGAAAGCATCAAAGGGTTGTCTCGTCCTCATCCTGCTCCTGCTGCTTTTACCTTGCTCGTTTTAATCGCTGTTGTTTTTATTAAAGAAACATTATTTCGATTTATTTTTTCTGTTGGTAAAGAAACAAATAGTATTTCAGTTGAGACAGATGCATGGCATCATAGGTCCGATGCGTTGACGTCTGTTGCAGCTTTTATAGGGATATCGATTGCCTTAATAGGTGGTAAGGGATATGAGAATGCGGACAATTGGGCTGCTTTAGTTGCTAGCGGTATCATTATATTTAATGGAGTTCATTTGCTTAAGAATGCCGTTGCTGAAATTATGGATCAGGCTCCTCGTCCTGAAATTGAAGAATCTCTGCGCGCAATTGCTGGTCAAGTTCCAAGAGTGGTTGCTATTGAAAAATGCCGTATTCGTAAAAGTGGATTGCAATTGTTTGTGGATATTCATGTGGAGGTTGACGGAGGGATGTCAGTTATTGATGCTCATGATGTTGCCCATTGCGTTAAAAATGTTTTAATGGCATCGTCCTTAGGCGTTGCGGATGTATTGGTTCATATTGAGCCTGCCGTTAGTTAGGATAAGCTTTGAGTTGAGATTGAATTGCTAAGATTTTTTGGTAAGATGAGAGTGTTTTTTAGGCCATTCCCCATGGCTTTTATTTAATAACTCCCCAAATTTAAGAAATGATAGATTGTGTTTCATTTAACTCCTCAAGAGAAGGCTGTTGTTTTGGGTATTTGTGTGATTGTTTTTGTTGGCAGTATGGTCAATATTGGCTTGCAAAAGAACTTAAGGGCTTTTGATTGGCTTCACAGCACTCAAAAGAAGTCTTTGGTTACTGCTATTAATATTAATCAAGCTAGTGTAGAAGATTTGCTGAAGGTTCCAGGCATTGGTCCTAAGACAGCGGAGTTTATTCTAAAATATCGACATAGTAAGGGTGTTTTTACCAGTCTTGAGCCGTTAAAGCAGGCGAGAGGAATGTCACCACAAAGATATGAACGTCTTATCCAATATTTTAAAATTTAAACAATTTACCCATCGACCATGTTTTTATTTGGCTTTAGCCATGGGCTTAGGTATTTATTTGGGGCGATATGGTTCATGGAGTTGGCCACTATGGAGTATTTTGAGTGGTGTCTTTATTATTTTAAGTCTTGTAAGAAATAAGTATTTTATATTTTTTTTATATTTAGCTGTCTTATCTTTGGGGGCTTTTAATTTTCAAAGTTTTTATCTCTTTCCTTCTAATCATGTTAGCTTTCTCTCCTATCAGGATCAAAAAAAATTAAGCGCTGTTGAAGGGGTTATTGATTCTGATGTACAGACAAAAACAACAACTTTTGGCAGTAAAAAGGTTTTTGAGTTAAAAGTCTCTAGAATAAATTTAAAGGGGCATTGGCAAGTAGCAACAGGGCGAATTCTGGTTAATTTCTTTGGAACGGTTTTTTTAAATTACGGGGATCATCTAATAGTAGAGGGGTCTTTATATAAGGCGTTTACTGGTTCTTCAGTCAAGTTTTCTTATCAGCAGTATTTGGAGGATCACGGGATATTTCTAAATTTAAGCGTTGGTAAATATAAAAAGGTTATAATTGTTTCTCGTCATCAAGGGCAATGGTTTGTAGATTTGTCGTTTAAAATTAAACATAAATTTAAAGCTGTATTAGCGCAGTATTTGGAGGTTCAAGAAGCGGGAATGATTCAAGCTATGGTGTTAGGAGACCGTTCGTTCCTCACTAAAGATATGTATGCGCTTTTTAGCAAAACAGGGACTTCTCATATTTTAGCAATTAGCGGAATGAATATGGCTATCATCAGTGCTATTGTTTTATTTATTCTAAAAGTTCTCCGTTTTCCTAGGGTTTTGCAATTCATTTTGACAGGTGTCTTTTTGTTAGTTTATGCATTGATAAGCGGTTGGAGCGCATCGGTTGTTCGGTCTGTTTTAATGGCGATTGTTATTTTAAGTAGTTTCTGTTTAGAACATGAAGCGGATGCTGTTAATTCTTTAGGGGTAGCAGCTTTAATTTTATTCTTACTTAATCCTTTAAATCTTTTTGATGTAGGATTCCAACTCTCTTTTATCTGTGTAGCTATTATAGTTCTCTTTAATCCAATTATTCAATTATTGATAAAAGAATATATTAAATTCCCTATTCTAAAATATTTGGCTCAGGCATTCTTCATCTCACTTATCGCTTGGATAGGTATCAGCGCTATGATTGCGTATGAGTTTGAAATTGTTTCATTCATTGCTATTATTGCTAATATTCCCGTAGTCATTTTAGCTGATTCAGTTATTGTTCTAGGTTTGGGAGTGGTGGGTTTAGGACTTTGTTGTCCTATTGCGGCACCTGCCTTTGCAGGTGCTTTGAAAGCCGTTTTTAACTTTATGCTTATTCTAATTTCTTGGTTTGCTCAAATTCCAGGAGGGCATATTTATATTCATAATTGGACATTATTTTATGTTTTTCTTTACTATGGCGTTATTATAATAGTATACTTAGTCATTCCAAAAAACGCCGCCTCAAAACCATAGAACAATTTAACACCTCTTAAGGAAGATATGATTCGTACAATCTTACTAGTGGAAGATGATAGAGGAAGCTCTCTTTTAGTCCAAAGGACTCTCCAAAAGAGAGGGTATCATGTTTTATTGGCAGGTAACGGTATTGAGGCGTTAAAGATTGTTGAGCAGCACCCTGTTCATTTGATTATAACAGATGTGGTCATGCCCCATATGGATGGAGTTGACCTTTATGATGCTTTAAAGAAGAGAGAAGATACCCGTCGCATTCCTGTTATTATTATTACGGATAAACAATTATTTAAAGATGCCTTTTTTGCACTGGGTGTTGAGCATTTCATAGATAAAACGGATGATATTAATCTCTTAGTAGAGAAAATAAAAAATATTAATATAGACTTGCAAAAGAAAGAGTATATCAAAGTTTTAATCAGTGGGAATAATCGGTTGGTAGTAGAACAAATGAGCAATATTCTAATAGCTAAGAAATATTTGGTTTCTATGGCTGATAATTCTTTGGATACTCTTCAAAAAGCTTTTTTAATGTCTCCTCATATTATTTTATTAGATTTAAGAATGAGTGATAGGGCCCAGACAAAAGAGATTGTTGGGGCGTTGAGATGTTTTCATTGTCTTCATAATATAAAAATTTTAACCTATGTTTATTTATCGCCTATGGATTTGGTAAATGGCGACGCTCATTGGCAAATTATCGATAATGAATCCCGGGTTTGTAAAGAAACAGGAGGGGCTAAGTTTATTGGTAATTTTAATCGGTTTACTTTTTTACAGCATTTTAATGACCATGTCCAAGAGATATTAGTTTAGTCTTTTTAGAATTTAAAAGAAGGTTAACCAAAACCAGTAGGAAATCCCAGGTCAGAGGGATAATAAGGAGAGTGTATGAAGAAAATCGTAGCTTCATTAATGGTCTTTGCATTTCTAGCTGTTGGATGTACAGGTCCTTTTAATCTTACACACAAGGTTTATAATTGGCATCGTTCTCAAACAGATAAGTGGGCGGATGAACTTTGCTTTTTGTTGGTGGCTATTACGCCTATTTATGGTTTAGCAACATTTGCAGATGCTATTGTTTTTAATTCGATCGAATTCTGGACAGGGAAGAATCCTGTTGAGATGTCCGCAGCTCAAAAACAGAGCGGTGTTGCGATTAGTTATAATTCTAAGACTGAGCAGGTGCATGTAGCTTCTGCAGGTAATCATGGTGTTATTTTTGAACGCTCAAACACTAGTGTTGTTGCTAAGAGTGAAAGTGGAAAGGTTTTGTATTCTTCTGTTCAAAATAACAGCGGTGATGTGGCTATTTATAACGGCGAAGGTAAACTCATTAAAGAGTATCCTGCTGGTCAAATCGCTTTATTGAAAGAAAAGTATTTAAAGAAATAATCGTTTAGAATTCATCATAAAGGGCGGATAGTTGAATCAAGCTATCTGCCCTTTTCTTTAAAGTAGAGAGAGTAAGAAGGAGTATTTATGAATAAAGAAATAAACCGTTGCGGGTGGTGCACACAAGACGCTATTTATATTCAATATCACGATCAAGAGTGGGGAAGGCCTGTTCATGATGATCGCCTGCTTTTTGAATTCTTGATTTTGGAAGGAGCTCAGGCAGGTTTAAGCTGGCTGACTGTTTTAAAGAAGAGAGAAAATTATCGCAAGGCTTTTGATAATTTTGATGTTCGAAAAGTATCTCGCTATGATCAAAAGAAGATAGCAGGGCTTTTGTCTAATGAAGGTATTATTCGTAATCGTTTGAAGATCGCATCAGCCATTCGTAATGCTAAGGCTTTTTTAGAAGTTCAAAAGGAGTTTGGTTCTTTTGACAGTTATATTTGGGACTATGTGAAGGGTAAACCCATAAAAAGAAGTTTTAAACATTTCAAAGATTTGCCTGCCCACATCCCACTATCCGATCAAATTAGCATAGATTTTAAAAAAAGAGGTTTCAATTTTGTCGGGTCTACGATTATATATGCTTTTATGCAGGCTGTAGGCATGGTTAATGATCATACCAAGGATTGTTTCCTCTATTCTGAGAAGTTGGATTCTTAATTAGCTTAGGTGTATACTAAAAGTATTAAAATACTTCTTTAAAGCTCAAAAGGATCTTGTAAGAAATGGCTTATCAAATTTTGATCGTTGATGATGATTCAGAATTTCGCCAAGAGATGCGTGAATGTCTTTTTGATTATCAAGTGATCGAAGCGGCCAATGGGTTTGAGGCGTTGAGTATTTTAAAGAAGCCTAACGCGATTGATTTGGTTGTTTTGGATGTGATGATGCCTAATATGTCAGGCCTTGATGTATTGCGACAGATCAAAACACTCAAACCTGCTCTTAGTATCATTATTCTCACCGGTAAAAGTTCTAAAGATATAGCCATTGAAGCCCTCAAAGCGCACGCGGATGATTACATAGAAAAACCATTTGATGTTAACCAATTCTTAGAAACAGTTCGAACGATACTTTCTTCAAAAACTCTTAGAAGTTTTAAAAATCCCCATGGTGTTGAGGCAAAAATTAAACTCGCTCAAGCATTTATTGAACGTAATTTTGATAAGAAAATAACTCTTGAGGATGTGGCTAATCAAATTTGTTTAAGTCCTAAGTATTTCAGTCGTATATTTAAAGAAAAAACAGGCCAAGGATTTAACGAATATCGCCTTAAGATAAAAATTAAGGAAGCAAGTAAGCTTCTTATTCAAACTGATTTTAGTATTAGTGAATTATCTAATAAATTTGGGTATGAAAATTTGGAATCATTTGTTCGTGTTTTTAAACGTATTAAGGGATTAACTCCTAAGGAATACCGAGATAAGTATGCGTAATTCAAAGCGTGATTTCAAATGGTTCTTCCAAAAGGGCGTTATAGTCCTTGGGGTGCCTTTGGTTTTTTATTTAAGCGCCCTGTTGACCTTGCAGCTGGCTTTTAAAGGAACCAATGTTTGTCCCATCTGGATTCCCTCAGGGATTGCATTAGCTGGATTCTTGTTTTTGGGTGAATATATTTTTCCAGGAATTTGGTTGGGAGCTTTTTTATTAGAGATTACATTTTTTATTCATTCTCCTTTATCGTGGCCGATGATTCTTCTGGCTAGCGCTGCTGTGGCCGGGGGGATGTTCTTAGAAGGAGTAGTGGCTAGTCTCTTGATTAAACGTTTTGTTAAATGGGATGAATTCTTTAATCATATTAAACATATACCAATATTTCTAGCTATAGCTGCTTTCGCTTCTGCGATTAGTGCAACTGTTGGGGTAGCTGTGTTAGTTCTTAATCATTTGACTCCATTTCATTTATATCATCAGCTTTGGTTAAGCTGGTGGTTTGCAAATGTGGGGGGGATATTTATTATCACTCCTTGTATTATTCCTTTTATCTCTAAAATACGAAAATTAAAGTATTCTCCTAGACGGTTCGAAGCGTCAGTGTTCTTTGTGTTATTAGGGATTTCTCATTTTATTATTTTTAGTCCTTCTTCGTCTATTAGCAGAGCGCATATGCCGGTAGCTTTTCTTATTGTACCGTTTGTTATCTGGGCGGCGTATCGTTTTTCTCCGAGAACATACGTTGTTGCTAATCTCTTAATTTTTATTTTTACAATATGGGGAACTGTTAATGGTGGCGGGCCATTTATTAGTAATGAGTATGATCTAAAAACATCTTTCATTTTACTTCAGATTTTTACGATTGTTGTTTCTATTTCAGGGATGGTTTTCTTAGCTTTAACAGCTGAACGTAAATTTGCTCAACAAGAATTAGAGCGTTCTCATGAGCATTTTAAAGCCTTGGTGGAAAATAGTTTGGAGATGATTGTTTTATTGAATATGGAGGGGATTGTTTTATACAGCAGCCCTGCTGTTGAGAAAGTGCTCGGATATCAAAAGCATGAATATGAAGGGCGCAATATATTTGAGCTTGTTCACCCAGACGATATTTCTTACGGGAGACAGGAATTTCTTAATGTTTTAAGCCATCCAAGGAAAAATGTTGATTTTAAAATACGCACTAAGCATAAGGACGGCATGTGGCGTATGGTTGAGGGTTCCGGCAAGAATTTATTATTAGATTCGGCAATTAGAGCGATTGTTGTTAATTATCGGGATGTAACGGAGCGCAATAATACAGAACAGCTGATTCAAATTAGTGAGCAGCGATTAAGACAAATTATTGATTTAGTTCCTAATTTTATTTTTGCTAAAGATGTTTTAGGTCGTTTTGTTTTGGTGAATCAAGCAATAGCAGAAGCTTATGGGACAACTATTCAAGATATTATTGGAAAGACGGATGCTGATTTTAACAAAAGTAAGGAAGAGGTGGAACATTTTCTTAAAGATGACCTAGAGGTTATACGTTCGGGGGAACCTAAATTTATTCCCGAAGAAGTTATTACAGATTCAAAAGGTCATGAGAGATATCTGACAACAATTAAAATTCCATTTCAGGAAATTGGAAGCGATTTGCCTTGTGTTTTAGGTGTGGCTGTTGATATTACAGAACGAAAGAAAGCAGAAGATATGTTAAAGAATGAATTAGTACAAGCAACTCGTTTGGCAGACATAGGGACATTAGCGGCTATTGTAGCTCATGAATTACGTACGCCGCTTGGAGTTATTCAAATGGCAGCTCATAACTTGAAGAATAAACATAAAGAATTGGCCAATGATCATCATATTGAAAATATCCAAAAGAAAGTCTGGGAGGGGGATCGAATTATTGATAATCTCTTAAGCTATTCTCATATTAAAATGCCTATTCTTGAATCTTTCAGGATTTTAGATTTATTGGATGAATGTGTGAATAATCTTAGTGCTCAGTTTTATGAATCAAATATAGTGATTGAGAAAGCTTATAAGGTACAAGAAGATTTTATGATTGAAGCTGATAGTAATCAGATCAGAGAAGTGTTGGTTAATGTGCTTAATAATGCTTATCAATCGGCACTTGCAACGGGAGAAAACATTGTTCTTGAGGTTCAAGAACAAGAACAAATGATCAAGGTAAAGGTTAAAGATAACGGAGTAGGGATTGATAAAGAAGATTTGGAAAAAATTTTTCGTCCATTCTTTACGACTAAGTCTAAGGGGACGGGACTTGGTTTGACGATTTCTAATGAAATTATTAATTTACATCGTGGACGACTAGAAGTGCAAAGTTCTAAAGGCGAGGGCACAGAGGTTACTATTGTTCTTCCTATCAAGCAGATCCAGTTCAAGGTAGAAAAAAGTTAGAATAAATGGGAGTTTGGTCATGGTGTAAGTCATTGAATTGTGTATACTTAAAGCATGGTTATTTTGACTAAATATCAGAAGGAATTTCAAGAGCAGCATCAAGGAGGAAAGAAAAACTCTATGGTCAAGATTTTGGTTGTTGATGATGATGTGCAAATGCTTGAGGAGTTAAAAGATGTGTTATCTTCTTACAGTTATGAGGTTGAATTGGTTGCTAATAGTGCATTAGCTTTTGAAACGGCTTGTCAATTTAAGCCAGATATTGTTCTTTTGGATTTAAGGATGAAACCCAAGAATGGTTTTCAGATTTCTAATGAATTGCAAAATTCTTATATGACTTCAGCAATTCCTATTATTGCGATTACAGGATATTTTACTGAAAAAGAACATGTACTGATGCTTAAAATGTGTAGGGTTAAACACGTGATACTTAAACCTTTTAATCCTCCTGATTTAGTAGCTAAGATTCAAGAAGTTTTAAGATTGAGTCAGATTTAAAACTTCTCCATTTTACTATTCCCAACCAAATTCCTACAGATACAATAGAAATGATTTAATTGTTCTAACCCATCAATGAAAGGTTACCCGATGAATCTATTCGTGTGTAAGCCCATTAATCGAATTGTCAATGAATCTGAAGATGGAGAGCATACTTTAAAGAAGACGTTAGGTCCTAAAAGTCTGATTGCCTTAGGGATTGGAGCTATTATTGGAGCAGGTCTTTTTTCTCTAACGGGTATTGCGGCTGCTCAAAATGCCGGCCCTGCGGTTGTGCTTTCGTTTGTTGTAGCTGGGATTGGCTGCGCCTTTGCCGGCATGTGTTACAGTGAATTAGCTTCCATGATTCCGGTGGCTGGAAGCGCCTATACCTATGCCTACGCAACGATGGGGGAGTTTATTGCTTGGATTATTGGGTGGGACCTTATTTTAGAATATGCCGTTGCTTCCGCTGTCGTTGCTGTTGCGTGGTCAGGATATGTCACTGAATTCCTGAAGGTCTTTAATATCAACTTGCCGTCTCAATTTACGGCATGTCCTTTTGATCCGACGCCAGGTATTATTAATATTCCCGCGGTCGGCATTATTGTTGGTATTTCAATCCTTTTAATACTGGGTATTAAAGAATCGGCTAATGTTAATGCGGTCATTGTGGTCATTAAAATGGCGGTTGTTATAACGTTTATTGCTGTTGGCGTGCATTATATTAAACCAGAAAATCATCATCCGTTTATTCCACCTAACACCGGAAAATTTGGGGAATTTGGTATAAGCGGGATCATGAGAGCGGCAGGGATCATCTTTTTTGCCTACATCGGATTTGATTCGGTGTCGACAGCGGCTCAAGAATCTAAGAAGCCTTCTCGGGATATTCCCATAGGGATTTTAGGTTCACTTGTTATCTGCACGATTCTTTATTTAGCCTTTTCTTATGTCTTAACGGGGATGGTTAATTATAAGCAGATGGGCGCTGGGATAACACCTGTCATCACCGCAATTAATATGACTCCGTATCCCTGGCTTCAAATGATGATTAAGCTTGGGATTATTATGGGATTTACGTCGGTGATTTTGGTGATGCTTCTAGGACAATCAAGAGTTTTTTATTCGATGTCACGGGACGGGTTATTGCCGAAGATTTTTTCTGATATTCATCCTAAGTTTAAGACGCCTTGGAAATCCAATTTGATCTTTATGATTATTGTTGGTCTTTGTGCCGGCCTTTTACCCATTTCCCAATTAGGCCATATGACTTCGATCGGCACCCTCATGGCTTTCATTATTGTTTGCGGGGGAGTGATTGTTCTGCGTTTTACCCAACCCAATGCCCCGCGGCCTTTTCGTTGTCCATGCGTACCTATATTTCCAATCCTAGGAATTATTGTGTGCTTTGCGATGATGTGTTCGCTAAATAGCGAGACGTGGTTGCGGTTGATTGTATGGCTGGCTATTGGTTTAGTGATTTATTTCTTGTATAGCCGTCATCATAGCCGATTGAATAGATAATAGTTAAATTAGGGACAGACACTAATTTCTCTCATCCCAAATTCCAACACAATTTGACAAGCATTAGGTAGTAAGATAGTATAAAAACTAAGGCCATTTCCTCAATGGCATTCATCTGTAAAATCCCCTAAAAACTCAAAGGGGATCATATGCCTAGACAGCCACGATTAGTAATTCCCGGTCTTCCACATCATGTTACTCAACGTGGTAATTATCGTCAGAAAGTCTTTGATGATTCCCGTGATTTCAAAAAATATTCTTATTGGATGCTGGAGTACTCCCAAAAATATGATGTAAGAATCCTAGCCTATTGCCTCATGGATAATCACGTTCATTTTATTGTTATCCCTACAACCTCTTTTGGATTAGCGCAATTATTCAAAATAGTCCATATGCAATATAGTCTTTATAAAAACCGTACCCAATCAAAGACTGGTCATCTTTGGCAAGGCCGGTTTTATTCTAACGTGCTGGATGAAACTCATCTTTTAAGAGCCATCCGTTATGTCGAAAGGAATCCTCTGCGAGCGGGGATGGTGAACGATTTGAGTAAATATATTTGGTCTAGTGCCAGAGAGCATCTAGGATTGGAGAAAAAGCCCATTATAAAAACAGCCGATTTCGATACAATCTTACATCTAGCTTACGAAAAAAATTGGAAAGACTATTTAGAAAAAGATGATCCACAAATGACAAAAAACTTTAGAAGAAGTGTTTTGAAATGTGCCCCCATCGGTACAGAAAATTTCATAGCTGATTTAGAACAAGAAGTAGGCTACAGTTTAAAAGATAAAAAAAGAGGCCGACCACGAAAGGAAATTAGAATTAGTGTCTGTCCCTAATTATCCTAATTATCATGCACAATAAGCAGGACCCCATTGACAACCATTTCTTCCAGTCCCAGACATATTCATTTTCGTAATAGTTCCGTTTGTACAGGTTATGTAGATATCATTACCATCACCACAATCGCTGAATACTTGATCACCTGACCAGTTACAACCTGTGACGGGTGGATCTGAATGATGATCTCCAGCCCAAAAGCCTTGGACTGCATTGTTTGAACAATTCATAGTAAAATTATTAGTATCCCTATCGGTATTAAAGTAACGATTGCCTGACCAATTACATCCTGTGCAGTCTTCTGTTGCAACGGTACCTCTGGTCCCTGAAGAGCCCACACAAAAACCTTTAACCATATTATTTAAGCACGTTATTGATAGTGTATTATTAACACAAGTAGAAGAGTAGATCGTACCATAATAAGTTCCAGAGTAATTGCATTGGATGGAAGGATTACAGTTAGCTGGGCGAGTGACGGTCGTTGCGATATTATCATCATAGGCACAATTAATAAGATATCCATTAGATGGGGCTATAAACGAGTGTGTTGCGCTGTTATATCTATCAGTAGTACCTGAAAAAACACCTTTTGAAAGAGAAATAGAAATTTCACCTGCTGCTATATCACAAGATATATTGGTATTGATGGTACGGAAAATGACTGTTCCCTTACCATTTTGAAGACCATTGATTAAGGTTACGATATCATTTATTTGGACAGGAACAGGGAAATTATGAAGATTAGGACAGGTATCTCCTGTATCACCTTTCCCTAAAAGACTACCTTCAAAAGTGCACACAGTACCGCCGTTGTCAGAGGGCCTTATGCATTGATGACCGAAGGATGCTAAAGCTGACGCTGTACTGTAATAATCGTCATCGCAAAGATACACTAGTGCTGTTATCGGTGTAGCATTGCATCCATTTGGAGTACTTGGAGCACAATAAGTAATACCAGAAAGGTCAGTTTTTACTTCATATCCATCGTTACATTTGGCTACGCATTTAGTCGCTGTGGGGTCAGTAGCATAGTCTGGACAGGTGTTTGTACAGGGAGCAGGAGTTTCAATAGGACAAATTTTAACCATTCCATTGGCGCCAAAGCCACCTAATCCACCTATGTCTGCATCACCGCCACCGCCACCACCACCGCCACCGGGAGCTGTTCCATCACTACCAGAACCGTATGCGCCATGAGCAACATTATTAAAATCACCTCCTGGCCCACCTGTTCCGCCAATACCTCCATCAGAACCTCCAGCCTTACCACCATCACCGCCATTTCCCCATGCGTATATCCCATCATTGCCTCGAGAGCCAGATAAGGAAAAAGGATTGCTAACAGCATTATCTACACTAGCTGCACCACCAGCACCTCCAAGAAAATCACCAATAGCAAAGCTTTGATAATCACCATGGTGACCACCGCTAGCCTGAAGTAGGGGGGATGATAGGCTAAAAGAACTGGTTCCACCATCACTTGGCGCAACAGCATCTCCTCCATGTCCTCCAGCGCCTATTACAATGTTGTAGGTGGTTCCGCCGGTTAGAGAAAGAGTTCCTTTTGAATAACCACCACCACCACCACCACCACCACCGCTAGTAATGTCTCCGTACCAACCACCACCACCGCCGCCAGCGCCCCAAACTTCAACAGTAGCATTTGTTACTCCAGCAGGAACTGTCCAGTTGGTTGATCCAGGTGTGCTAAAGGTTGTGCAACCGTCAACCCATAAGGTATATTGCCCTATAGTTTCTGCTTCAGCGAATTGGACATAAGTATCGCTATCATGAATGGTATCATATAAAAGTCCGTCTATTTCAAACGCAGGCATATCTGCTCCACGATTATTGACATGACAATCGGGGGCATCTACGGTGTTGGTAGTGCAGAGATAGCGGTTTGCAATAACATGACTACCGGTTTTTAGGTTATTAATAAATTCTTGTTGTGTTGCGAGAGATTCACTAGCTAATTGTGCATAATTGAATATTATGCGTGACCCACTTTGGTTTTTTATGAGCGTTTCAGGTAGTGAAGGGATAATGGTTTGATAGTTGGCATTAAGGTTTGTTATGGCTGTGGCTCCACCATTTCTGTATGACTTGATTGGATCATATACAGAGAATGCTTGTCCTGCAACGGTATATTGTTGCGGAGGTAGTGTGGAAAGATAAATATAAGATGAAGCATATCCGACAGCGGTATGAGCCTTCCAGTCAGATTTCTTTGTGATTAAAAAAGGAGATGAGCAGGTGATTTGACAACCACAGACACCATTATTATTATTTCCTTCACTGGCTGTACAGGTATTGCCATCAACAGCAATGGTATGATTGTTCCCTGTACCTGTGTCTAAAGAGCCAAATAAAGAGTCTCCACTGTTACAGGAAACTGTTTCACTCCCTGAACAGAGGGGAGTAACGAGGGTATAGGGTGTTGAACACTTGGAGTAGGTACAGGTTATATCCTTTATAGACTGCACTCTATTTACTTGTGTGCAACCATTGACAGTGCATGTCCAGCTGGATCCATTTCCTTTTTTTTGTGGGTTATCTCCACAAGAATCATAATTAAATCCATGCCAAGTTGTAGCTTGGGCATCAGGAGCATTAAAGTACTGTTTACAAAATTGATCAGCATTAGCCTGAGTGGGATAAATTCCATTATCACCTCCTGGGCATAAGGGGAGTAAAAAAGGCGCAACTTTTGTTAGATTGGCCCGTCCGCTAGATAATAGTTGTGGAATTTTAATAGATGGCGCTGTTATTTTAGGACAAGTAGATATAGGAACAGAACACCCTCCTATAAGTGTAATGGGCGTATCTTTAGTTAAACCTTGATCAGCTCCTGGACAAAGGTTTGCTGTCAGATCGCCGCTTTGGTTATGAGGAAGATTGCCAGTACACATGGCCTTGCATTGAGCATTAGGTTTACAACGGACTATTGTTGTATCACATTGATTGTAAAGAAGTTCTTCTCCAGAATAACAAGAACTTGCTGGAGAATTAGGATCAGCACCCGGGATGGGAGGAAATCCTTGAGCATCAGGGTTGGTTCTTGTTGGGTCTGCAGGAACAGGAAAAGGTGTTGTTCCACAACAGGAAGCTAAAGGAGTGGTGAGAGAACAGGCATTATAGATTTCACAACAACTAACATCTGGGGTACATCCTTCAGTAAAGTCTTCTCCAAATCCGCAAGCAGGGGGACTGCATTTAGTAGAGTGATAACGTTCATTAGGGGCACAGGTTTTATTTTCACGTTGAAAATGGCCGCCGCAGCCACCTTGAATATCTCCCGAGCAGACGCAGTCCGGGGTGATGTTGATTGGAACGCTTTGCATACGGTCATTGACAGAATCATCTACAGATTCTTGCCAAAGTTTAAAGTGAGCACCTAAAGAACGTGTAATATAGGGTCCCATGACAATGACGCCTACAATGATAAGCATCGCCATAGCGGTGTATTCAAAAATAGATTGACCCTTATTTTTAAGCATAATTTTTTATATTGCAAAATACGTTGAATACAATGAAAGTATACATTATTACCCTCTCCTTAGCAAGTTTGTGGTATATTTTCAAAAGTTATGGATCCCATATTTTTAAATCGAATACAGAAAACTTTGTCGCCAGAGGCTTTAGAGTTTTTTGGCAAGCCATCTCAATACACTTATTTTCGTGTGAATACGCTTAAGGCATCGGTGGAAGATATTCATAGGCAGTTAAGAAATTTAGGAATTTCCTTTGAGAAGGTGGATTGGTATCCTTATGCTTTTAGTGTTCCTGCAGCACAAGCTGGGGCGGTTAAAGAGTCATCTTTAGTGGTGGAAGGACTTCTTTATATTCAAGGGTTAGAAAGTATGCGCTCAGTTGTAGAATTAGATCCTAAGCCAGGGGAGCGAATATTAGATTTATGTGCGGCTCCAGGAAGTAAGACCAGCCAAATTGCGATGCATATGAACAATCAAGGACTTTTAGTGGCTAATGAACCTGTCCGTTCAAGATTTTTTAGGCTTAAAGCGGTCTTGAGTTTAACGGGTGCTGTGGCCAAATTGACCATGATCGATGGTCGAATTTATAAAGTTAGAGATGAGCTTTTTGATAGGGTGCTTGTTGATGCTCCCTGCTCTTCGGAGGGAAGATTTAAAGAGGACAATCCGAAAACGTATGCCTATTGGTCGTTGCGTAAAATTAAAGAAATGGCGCATAAACAAAAAGGACTTTTACTCAATGCCAGTCGTTTAATTAGGCCTGGCGGGATTTTAGTGTATAGTACATGTACCTTTGCTTATGAAGAAAATGAAGAAGTTCTAGAATGGTTGGCACGTAAGGCAGAGGGTTTAAGGCTTTGCTCACAAATGCGGATAATACCTGATGGACGAATGGAAGGATTTTTCATTGCGAAATGGCAGAAAGTTTAATATTCTAATGGTCATGCGTTTTATTTTAATCTTCACTTTAGTTTTTTGTGTAAGCCCTTGTCTTTGGGCAGAAGATTCGCCAGTGCCTTCAATTTCACCAACAGCATCTAAGGTAAGATTGGAAGCCAAGGTTGTGCAAATTGTTCTTAACGATGAACATCGTCAAGGGGTTGATTGGGAGGCTATTGTTTCAGATTTTCATAGTCTGCAATTAAGAAAAGACAGCGATCCGTCATGGGAGGATAAGAAGTTTAATTTAAGCGTGGGGGAGGTTTCCAGTGAAGATTATGCGGTTTTGTTAGATGCTCTTGATACTGTAGGACGGTTTAGTCAAAAAGATTTCTCTATTTTTATTTTAAATAAGGAGGAATCAAAGGTTTTTGATATTTCTTTTGATCCTAATAGCTTGCCTTCTATTAATTTGAATTTGATGTGGTTTAATTCTCCTGCTGGGATGGAAAAATTAAAAATTGATCCTATTGTAGGTGGTATTTTAAAAAACAACACTCAACCTAATATGATTGTGACTCTCAAGAATCAAACAGAGGTTGATTTAAAGGATAATTCGACGATTGTTATAGGTGGGCTTATGCATGAAGAAGAAATTAAGAAAACGCGTAAAATTCCTCTCTTAGGAGATTTGCCTTTAGTAGGCTTGGTGTTTCGTAAGCAAGGCAAGCTAATGCAGAAGACAGAGACTATTATTTTTTTAACCATGCATACAACAGTACAGGTTCCTAGCGAAGAACAAAAATAGTATGAAAATAATTTCTAGATTTTTTATAGGGGTTTTTGCAGTATCGTTGATATGCGGTTGTCATACGTTAACTCCTCCAGGGACCATTATTTCTGGTGTTTCTCTTCAGGATATCTGTAAAAAGTATAATATTCAATGGCAATTGGATAGTGTGACTCAGGTTGTTCTTCTTGAATATAAGAATCATAAAGCCAAAGCATTAATAGGAAGCCCTGTTGTTTTGATTGGACAGGAGAAGATTATTCTAGAGGCTCCTCTACGACGAGTCAGCAGCTCTATTTATGTTCCAGATGATTTTGAATTAAAGGTGATTGGAACTATTGGAACCCCGCAGTTTAAATGGGGGTTTCAAGGAGATCTTTCAAATTTAAAGGTGCATACTATTGTGATCGATCCTGGTCATGGAGGTAAGGATCCAGGCGCTAAGGGGTACTCAGGGGTTAAAGAAAAAGATATTGTTTTTGATATTTCTAAGCGAATAAAAACGCTTTTATCTGAAGCAGGATTAAAAGTTGTTATGACAAGGGATAGCGACGAGTTTATTACCTTGCCAGGCCGCACAGAGATTGCAACTAAAGCTAATGCAGATTTGTTTGTGAGTATTCATGCAAATTCTATGCCTGACCGTAGAACGGAAGGTATTGAAGTTTATTATGTTCAAACTCGTGGGAAGCATGATTTGGATGAAGAACAAAGACAAAGAAATGAGAAAATATTTGCAAGGAATCTGAATGCCAGCTCATTGAGTGTTGTTGGTCCCATTGTATCGGATATGATGTATCAACTTAAAATATCAGAATCTTCTAAGGTAGCGATGCGTCTGGTTCATGATGTTTCTTTGGCCGTGCATGCTCCTAATCGAGGGGCGCGTCATGCCAGATATTTTGTAGTACGTAATACTTTGATACCGGCTGTTCTCATTGAAACAGGTTATTTAACTAATAAACAGGAAGAAAAGAGATTAGATTCTGAAAGTTATCGTCAGAAATTGGCAGAATCCATTGTCCGCAGTATTTTAGCCTATGCCTCAACATCCTAAAAAATTGTCATTCCCGCGAAAGCGGGAATCTAAAAATGGACCCTCCGACCTGCCTGCCGGCAGGCAGGTTAAAACATTCGAGGGTGACAGCAGGCCTATTGGTGTTTTTGATTCTGGTTTAGGTGGTTTAACCGTTGTCAAAGAGCTTTTTAAAGTCTTACCTAAGGAAAATATTGTCTATTTTGGAGATACTGCACGTGTTCCCTATGGTACTAAATCAAGGGAAACAATTATTCGTTATTCTCGTGAGATTGTTGATATTCTTCTTAAGAAAAAGGTCAAGATGATCGTTGTGGCTTGTAATACGGCTTCAAGTTTAGCTTTGGATGTATTACAAAAGGAATGTCCTGTTTCAATTTTAGGAGTGATCGATCCTGGAGCTCGTAAAGCAGCACTATCGACAAAGTCAAAAAAAGTTGGTATTATTGCCACTCAGTCAACTGTTAAAAGCGGTAAGTACGCTAAGCGGCTACAAAGTTTTGAACCTAAGGTATCGGTGTTAAGCCAGCCTTGTCCGTTGTTTGTGCCATTGGTCGAAGAGGGATGGTTTGATCATGACATCACCTATCGCGTAGCTAAAGAGTATTTAAGTGATTTTAAAAAAGAAGGAGTGGATACTCTAATTCTAGGATGCACCCATTATCCTCTTTTAAAGAATACTATCGCTAGGGTGATGGGTAAGAAGGTTACTCTTATTGATTCAGCTTTTGAAGTAGCTATGGAAGTTAAAGAAATCTTGGCTTCACAAGGGTTGCTTCGTCAACAAAAACAAGCACCACATCATTTATATTTAGTTAGCGATGAGCCGGAGATATTTAAATATCGCGCGGTGCGGTTTTTAGGGGCCAATGTTATAAATGTTAAAAGAGTGGGTTTTTAAGTATGTTTGAAATTATTGTAAGAGACCATATTGCTTCTGCTCATCAATTGCATGGTTATGATGGCCCATGTAAGCATCTCCATGGACACACTTGGAATATTGAAGTTGTGATGATAGGAGATAAGCTTGATGAAGTGGGTTTATTGACTGACTTTAAGATTGTTAAAAAGAAACTTAAGGATATTTTAATGCCTATTGATCATGTCTGCTTGAATGATTTGCCTGCGTTTAAAGATACCAATCCTTCGACGGAGAATTTGGCTCGCCATATCTATTGTGAACTCAATAAGGTTTCAGCTCCTTTGAAATTGAAGCACGTACAGGTGTGGGAATCTGATACTGCCAGTATCATTTATTATGAATAAAGCCGTTGTTTTATTATCCGGAGGATTAGATTCTGCAACTACCTTGTATTTTGCTAAAGCAAAAGGGTATCAGTGTTCTTGTCTTATTTTTGATTATGGTCAGCGACATCTACGGGAAATAAAATCAGCAGTCAGTTTGTCTAAGAAAGTAAGATGTTCTTATTCTTTGGTCAAGATTACTTTGCCTTGGAAGGGTTCGGCGCTTTTAGATGATAATATCTCTTTACCTAAGAATAAATCGTTGACTCGACGGGGAATTCCTGCCACCTATGTGCCTGCACGTAATATTATCTTTCTAAGTTTTGCCGCATCTTATGCAGAAGCCATTGGCGCCAGAGATGTATTTATTGGTGCCAACGCTATTGATTATTCTGGTTATCCCGATTGTCGTCCAGATTTTATTAAAAGCTATCAGGTTATGTTGGCAAAAGGTCTAAAGACGGGTGTTGAGAAAAAAGCTTTACGCTTGCAGACGCCGCTTATTCGGATGACTAAGGCGCAGATTGTAAAGTTAGCGGTTAGTTTAAAGGTTCCTTTTGAATTGACATGGTCGTGTTACAGCGGCGGAAATAAACCCTGTGGTGTTTGCGATTCCTGCCGGTTTCGTGCTAAAGGATTTGAAGAAGCAGATGTTAAGGATTTAATAATGTAGGGGCATGTTCCCTGTGCCTGCTCAGGGCGGCCACAGAGGGTCGCCCGTATGGTTGAATATTATGATGAATGCTAAAATTCTAGAAATATTTCGATCTATTCAAGGCGAGGGGAAATATGCCGGTGTCCCCCAAGTCTTTGTGCGTTTCTTTGAGTGTAATATGCATTGCGTTTGGTGTGATACTCCGGCTTCTATCGGGGATGGTAAACGTGAGTATAAAGAAATAGGAAAAGAAAGTTTACTCAGTCAAGTTGAGGAGCTTTATGAAGGGGTTCATTCAGTTAGCATTACTGGAGGAGAACCTTTGATACAAGTGGATTTTTTAAAAGGATTCTGTCGTGCTCTCAAAATATCAAGAAAGAAAATTTATTTAGATACCAATGGCACCTTGCCCGCTGCTTTAAAAAGCATTATTAAAGATGTGGATATTATTGCCATGGATATGAAATTGCCATCGTCAACTAAGCAAAAGAATTACTGGCAGGAGCATAAAGAATTTCTGCAGATAGCCAAGAGTAAAGAAGTGTTTATTAAGGTGGTGGTGTCGCTAGAGACGCATGCGGATGAGGTTTTAAAAGCTGCAAAACTTGTGGCATCGGTGGATCCTAAGATTTTGTTTATTGTTCAGCCTAATTATCTAGATTTAAAAAAAGGGATAGTTGAACAGTGCGTCGGGTATCAGAAATCATGTGCAAAAATTCTCAAAGACGTTAGAATACTCCCCCAAGTTCACAAATTTATGAAACTACGGTGATTTATATTGTCATTCCCGCGAAAGCGGGAATCCAGAATCTGGATCCCCGACCTGCCTGCCGGCAGGTTAAAACATTCGGGGGATGACTTTAAGAAAAGGAAAAAATGAAGAAAGTCAATTCCTACGAAGGTCGTCAGAAAAACATCCGTTCACTTAAGATGCCGGAGATTGAAGCTTTTGAGAATCAATATTCTGATAGAGATTACATCGTCGATTTAATGATTCCTGAATTTACCTGCATTTGTCCAAAGACCGCCTTGCCGGATTTTGCGGTTATTAAGATTAGTTATAAACCTGCCAAGGTTTGTTTGGAATTAAAGTCGTTAAAGTTACATTTAGTTGAGTACCGTAATGTCGGTATATTTCATGAGCATTTAGTTAATAAATTATTAGATGATTGTGTGAGAACCTGCAAACCTCGCTGGATGAGAGTTGAAGTAGTGATGAATCCTCGTGGAGGTATTGCAACGACGGTGACCGCTGAATATTTCTTGAAAGGTAAAAGATAAAATGAAAAGACTAGACGGCCGTAAGCCAGATCAAATGCGTAAGATTAAAGTTACCAACAATTATATGAGAAATGCTGAGGGTTCCTGCCTTATTGAATTTGGGAGTACTAAGGTGATTTGTTCTGCTTCTGTTGAAGAGGGTGTTCCTCCATTTTTAAAAGGAAGCGGTAAAGGTTGGGTAACGGCAGAGTATGGGATGCTGCCGCGTTCTTGTGGAAGCCGTATTAGACGTGAAAAGACTTCAGGACGCAGTGAAGAGATTCAGCGTTTGATCGGTCGTTCACTCAGATCGATTGTAGATATGACGCTTTTAGGTGAGCGTACAATTCGCATTGATTGCGACGTGTTAGAGGGAGATGGAGGCACTCGCACCGCTTCGATTACTGGAGGGTTTATTGCTTTAGCGTTGGCACTTACTTGGATGAAGAAGAAGGGGATGATTCAAAAATTACTAATTAAAGATTATGTAGCCGCCATAAGTGTTGGTATTTTTCAAGGGACGCCTGTACTTGATTTGAATTATGCGGAAGATTCTAAAGCGGATGTAGATATGAATATTGTGATGGTAGGTCGTGGACAATTTGTGGAAGTACAGGGAACAGGTGAAGGTGGGACGTTCTCGGAAATGCAGATGGCGTCCTTACTTAAATTAGCTAAAAAAGGTATTAAAGAATTGTTGGCTATTCAGAAGAAGAGTTTAGTTGGTATTGATCTTTAATTTATGGAATACCGATTTTGTCTGCTAGGTCGCAGCCAAAACGGTATAAATTCGCACTGGCTGACTTGACGTCGCTGTTGCTCCGTAAGTCAGGTGCTCATTTATGAAAGAATTAATCGTAGCTTCGCGCAACAAGGGCAAGGTTTCTGAAATCAAAGAACTTTTAGCAGATCTTCCTTACAAAGTTACCTCCATTTTAGAGTATCCCAATCTTCCAGATGTTGTAGAAGATGGAAAGACTTACAAAGCCAACGCTCTTAAGAAAGCAATCACCATTGCCAAGCTCACGGGCAAGATGACTATTTCTGATGATTCTGGTATTGAAGTTAAGGCATTAGGCAATGCACCAGGTATCTATTCCGCTCGTTTTGCTGGCGAGGGAAAAAGTGAAAGTCAAAAGAATCAGAAATTATTTCAATTGCTCAAGAATGTTCCTATGTCCAAGCGTCAATGCCGTTATCGATGTGTGGTTGCCTTGGTTGATGGTAAAGGTAAAGAGTTAGGTGTAGTGGAAGGGACATGCAGTGGTTTTGTGGCCACTCAAAATCGGGGTAAAAATGGGTTTGGTTTTGACCCGCTTTTTATTGTTCCTCGTTATAACAAAACCTTTGGTGAATTAGATGCTTCGATCAAAGCTAAGATCAGCCATCGAGCCCGCGCGCTTGCGAAGTTTCGTCGTTTATTGGAAAATTCCCTGTAAGATTTGACCCACATTTTCTGTAATTATCTCCCCTGTTTTCTTTATAAATTCCGTCGGGTGTTTGATGGTGTGAATTTGCGGTTTATCCAAGGTTCCGCTAATATTGATAGTTAAGTATTTCCCAGCAACCGAGGCGATTAATGCTGAAGGACCCTTTTTGAATGAATCTGATTGAGAAATTGCTTCTGTGTTAAATTCAGGATGAAGTTCAAACTGGATCTTGTGGTTAAATCCAATCGTTCCTTTTCCGTTTAAAATAGCACCTTCACTCTTGAGCATAAAATTATCGGTTGATACTTCTTGATTGGCAATTTCAAAATTTGCCGTTGCATCTGTAAAAATCAGATTGCTTAATTCAGAAATCACAAAAAGAGAAGAAAATTCTTTTTTCATTAAATATCCCTGTGAGATGTTGAGTGATCCATTCCCTTTAATATTTAAGATATCTTTAATGGTTCCATTGACAACAGTTGTCAGTGCAATAAATCCTCGTAAGTCCTCGTCTTTAGCCCCGGTATCTTTAATCAGTTTTTCTAAATTGACATTTTCAATATGGAGAGCAGTATTAAAAGGAATAGAGGTGTCACGTATGTCGGCTGTTGTGAGGATGTTTAAATCTCCATCGTAAAACTTGCTGGTAATATTGAACTTTTTTATTTTTCCTTCTTCTTGATTGATGGCACCATTGAAATTATTAAATTTAAACCCATAAACAGTGATTAATTCACTTAGAGCACTTGTTTTTAAAGTCCAATTCTTCCAATCAGAAGCGCTTCCAGTCAGGGTGGTATTCGCGGTTACTAAACCGGATAGTTTAAGAGGGTCTAAATCTTTTTTTAAGTTTGGAAGAATTGTTGTTAAATCTTCTAATTTAATCTTAAGAATACTTTTTAGGTCTAATTGGGGAAGTTTGCTAGAGAGATCAACTGTTCCATTTGCTGAAAAAGTGGCGGATTGGTAATGTCCGTCCAAATCTTGGATGTTGATCAGGTTATCATCTTTATAGATTTTCGTCTTAATTTCTATTCCCTGCCAAGAAAGTGAAGCGTTGATTTTAGGATTCTTAAAATTTGTTAAATCACCAGTAGAGACAAAAGGTTTGTCCATAATTGTGGCAGTGAAATCATGCCAAGAAATGGAATCTCCATCAGCTTTGAGTATTGCGGAGATGTTATTGAAGCTTTGTTTAAGTGTTGAGCTTTGGATATTTACGTCTTTAAGAGTTGCTAAAGCATTGATTTTAGCGTTTAAAGGATCGTTTAAGGGACCTTCAAATTTCAGATTAAAAGAGCTTTCTCCATCGATAGTCAACCCATAGGCTTTAAGTAGATCAGGGGCGATGTCTTTAATTTTGTTTAAATCAAATCGACTAGATTCAGCTTGCATATTTAACTGAGGCTTTAGAAAGTTAGTGATACTCCCTTTGGCTTTGATAGGAGTATCTAAGAGATTGAAAGATAGGTTTTGTATGTTCGCAGTATCGGTTGATAAGTCAGCAGTTAAATTAATATCTTTAATAGTACCTAAGGGGAGTCCTTCAAAACGAGCTTCTTCAATAGCCAGAGATCCTTTATAGTCTAATCCAGAAGGATTTTTGATAGGGAGTAGAATATGCATATCAAAATGTGCATTTGTATGAAGAGTCCCTTGTTTGCCTAAATCCATGGTGAATTTATCTAAAGTTCCTTGAGTTTGCGCATCGATTGTTTGATTGTTTTGATCATACATAGCTTTGATGCTCTTGAAAAGTAAGGCACCTTTAATAGTAGCATTATCGGTTGTGATTCCTAGATTAGTCAGTTCAAGTGGGCTTTGAATTTTTATATTATTCTTAGCATCCATATGGATTGTTAAATTAGAAGCGTTGAGTTCGCCTTTGAACATTTGTCCCGGTAGTTGTAAATTAAAATTGTTGAATCTTAAGTCGGTGGTTGTGGAATATATGTTTTTATCTTTAATAAGTTTGATGTTATTTAAGGTTAAATGACCGGTAATGTTTTGTTTGTCGCCTAAAGAAAGAAAAGTCTGGTTGATAGATAAATTTCCTTCTAAAGAAGCGGAGTCTTTTTGTAAATGCCCCATGGATATCAGGGCGTTAATTTGTCCTTGGAAGGATTGATTATGGGGTAATTGGACAGTTATATTGTCAGTCTGGAGGGAAGCTTTGATTGTAATATCTTCTGGAGAATTCATAACAAAATGATCGATGCTGCTTTTAAAACTTCCGGTTATAGAATAGGTAGGAGTAGTAATTTTAGTTTTTGCGAAAGAAAAATCTCCTTTAATTAAGGTTTTACCTTTTTCTAAAGAGATATCAGCGCCTAAGGCATCTATATCAGCTTTGATGTTTTGATCAGCTAAGTTCATATCAATATTTTTAATAGACCAAGCTCCTTGAACATTAATTTTTTCTTTGGAATAGTCTAAATGAGCGTTTAAGTCATTGATTGTTCCGCTGGTTAAAGTAAAGGGTAGCTGGACTGGAATAATCTTAAGGTAATCCAAGGGTTTGATATTTTTAATAATAAGAGCTGAATTTAAAGATTGATTAAGAGGTTGATAAGAGCCGTTAACAGAAAGCATGCCATCTTTCTTGGGAAGAGTAAGAGATCCGTCAAAGCTGATCCCCTTATATGAAAGTCCTACTTTGAGATTAATTTGATCGAAGAATTCTGTCCATAGACCTTGAGGCTGAACATCGTCTAAACGTATTTTCCCATTGAGGAGGTGGATGCTTCCTACAGAGATTGATAGGGGAGAAGGTTTTTCATTGGCTGTTGCAGCAGGCGATAATAAATCAGAGAAATTCCATTGCCCATTGGCTTGATGGATTAAATGCAATGAGGGAGATTGAATATTAATAAAGGGGAGAATGAGTGTGTGTTGTTTAAATCCAGGAATAAAGATCAATCCTATGGAGACTTTTTCTGCTTCAACAAGAACTTCGGTTGAAGATTCCTTCTGGTAGACTTTAACGTTATTAAGGACAACACCTTTAAGCCAGTTAAAACGCAGGGATTCAATTTCGATCTTACGTTTAAGGAATTTTTGAGCTTCTTCAATAGCAATTTTGTGAATAACAGTGGGGAAGTAGATACGATTGGCCCAAAACGTTAAAGCGGTTAGGAAAAAGATAACGGATAGGCTAATGATAATCCATCGATGCTTCATAACGTTTTATGGTGATACTTTTTTAGGTGTATAAGAAAAGTCGGGAAGCCGGGGCTCGAACCCGGGACCTCTTGCTCCCAAAGCAAGCGCGCTAGCCAACTGCGCTACTCCCCGAAAAATTTGAGGTTGTAGTATAGCATGTAAAAAATATTCTTGTAAATAATTTAAAAACGTACAAAATGGGTTTTATGTTCAAACGAAATGATGTCAAACTTATTTACGATATCAGCGAACTTTCCGGTCTTTTTCGTGACATGGGAAATATGGATGATTTCTTACAGAAAATTACTGTTTTGGTTACCGACCATATGGCTTGTGAAGTTTGTTCTATTTACTTTTATTATGAAGACCTCAATGAGCTTATCTTAAAAGCAACTAAAGGATTAAATGCCTCATCAGTGGGGCAAGTTAAAATGAAGGTTGGCGAAGGTTTAACAGGTCTGTCTTTTAAGGAGAAGAGACCTATTTGTGAGGGGCAAGTTCGTGATAATCCAAATTATCGTTTTTTCCCTGGCATAGGGGAGGAGCATTTTGAATCATTCTTAGCTGTTCCCATTCTGCGCGGAACTATGGAAATAGGTGTCCTGGTCATCCAAAGTAAGAAGAAGAACTATTTTTCTACTGAAGATATTGAAATTTTAAAAGCATTAACTTCTCAGTTAGCGGCCACGATTGAAACAGCAAGACTCCTGATCACTCTTAATGATCAAAAACAAAAGAAGACGGTTCCAATTGTTGATCTGAGATTTATCAAAGGCCGAAGTGGTTCTCAGGGAGTTGCCTTGGCTGGGGCTGTGGTTATTGATGGTCTGATGACTGATTTTGAACATTTGGTAAGATTATCTAAGTCATTAACAGAAGAGGGTTTTCATAAGGCGGTGGAAGAAACCGAAAAGCAATTGCAGCAGTTACAGAAACAAATAGAAGGAGATCTGTTGGATGTTAGCGGTCTTATTTTTACAGCTCAAATTTTGATGCTTAAGGATAAAGGATTTCTAGATGCTGTTTTAGCACTTATTCATAAAGGGATTAATCCTCCGCAGGCAGTTGCTAATGTCGTTAGTGAGTATGTACGTAAATTCAACGCTATTGAAGATAGCTATTTGCGGGATAAGATTTACGACATCAAAGATGTGGGGCGACGTCTTTTAGAGAATATGACGGGATTAAGTCAGCATCAGGGAGAATTAGAAAATCGAATTGTTATTGCCAGTGAACTTCTTCCTTCCGATACAGTGAAACTCTTTTCTCAAAAGGTTAAAGGCATTATTCTTTTAAACGGTGGAGTTACTTCTCATGTATCTATTTTATCTCGGTCTTTGAATATTCCTTTGGTGATAGCGGATGAAATTGGGCTTTTAACTGTTGCTGAAGGGACACGTATTTTATTGGATGCCTTTAGCGGGTATATTTATGTCGATCCTTCCGAAGAAGTAGTTAAGAAGGTTTTTGAACGAGAAGATCTGCATAAAGATTTAGAGCAATTAAAAAAAACACTTCAATCAAAACCTCATACCAAGGATGGTGTTCTCGTTAAGTTGATGGCTAATATTAATTTGTTAGGGGATTTAAAAGCGGCTAGCGAATTCAAAGCGGACGGTATTGGTCTTTATCGTAGTGAATTCCCATTTTTGATCCGCAGCAGTTTCCCCTCTGAAGAAGAGCAATGTTTGATTTATAAGCGTTTGGTGGATGGAATGCCTGGTAAGGAAGTAACCTTGCGCACTCTTGATGTGGGGGGGGATAAAATACTTTCTTATTATAATTATGGTCGAGAAGAAAATCCATTCTTAGGTCTACGATCGATTCGATTCTCGCTAAAGCACAGGGATGTTTTTATTACTCAAATTCGAGCCATGCTTAGAGCCGGGCACGGGGCTAATATGCGTATTATGTTTCCGATGATTTCTTCAATTGATGAATTTAGGCAGGCTAAAGGAATTGTACAGGAATGCATGTTTGATCTAGAAAAAGAAAAGCAGAAAATTTGTCAGCCTAAGCTTGGAGCGATGGTTGAGCTGCCTTCAATGATTGAAATCATCGATGAGATTGCTCAAGAGGTTGATTTCTTGAGTATTGGGACTAATGATCTGGTGCAGTATCTATTGGCGGTTGATCGTACCAATGAACGAGTAGCTAATTTGTATTTGCCACAGCATCCTTCTGTGCTGCGTTCTTTAAAAAAGATTGTTGATTCCGCTACCAGGCATCATAAGGATGTTTCCATTTGCGGAGATATGGCCGCTGATCCTAAGTTCTTACCATTTTTATTGGGTATTGGTATTCGAACCTTCAGTGTGGATGCACGATACCTGCCTAAACTGCACGATAGTCTTTCTACAATTATCTTAAGTCAAACAGAACAAGCCGCGACTGAACTGCTTCGTCAAAGCACTATTGAACGCACTTCGCAATTGATGGGTATTGAATAATAATTTTTATGAAAAAGTGGACTGTTATTGCGCTTATTTTATTCTGGTTAGCTTGGCATTTAGCGACCCCTATTGATTTAATTACAGCAGATATCGGTCGTCATATTAAGAATGGGGAGCTTCTTTTTCAGGGGGTGGGGGAGGTTCTAGATAAGAATTATTATTCCTATACCTGCCCGAATTATTCAGTTATTAATCATCATTGGTTGTTTGGTGTTGTTTCTTATTTGATTTGGCATTATTTAGGATTCTTTGGTGTTTCTGTTGTTTTCTTGATTTTTGAGATTTTAACATTCTCCTTATTTTTCTTCTTGGCTCAGCGTTTGTCAGATTTAAGAATTGCCTGCATTTTTGGATTATTAAGTTTTCCTTTCCTAGTTACGCGCGCTGAAATTCGTCCGGAAGAGTGCAGTATGTTTTTTTGTGGATCCTTCTTGCTATTATTTTATTTTTATCAGAATCAGCAGCTTAAATCAAATTATCTAAAAATTGCCGCGGCTTTTTTACAGCTTCTGTGGGTGAATACGCATATTTTTTTTCTTATGGGGCCTTTGTTAACAGCTTTTTTTTGGTTGCAATTAAGAATGAACAGCCAGAGAGAGGAAGCTAGAACTTTAAGAGAAGTGTTTTTTATTATCATAGGGATGTGTTTGTTAAATCCTTCGTTCTTTCTTGGGGCATTGACGCCTTTCAATATTTTAAAAGGGTTTAGTTGTAGTTTGATTGAGAATCAATCGGTCTTCTTTTTATCTAAGATCGCTATAGGAAAGATTTACTTTTATTATTTCTTTGCCGTTTTAGGGCTAATGCTTTTACCTTGGATTGTTTTAGTAAGAAGAGAAGGGTTTAAGAAGCATATTTTCATGTTAGGTGTCATGCTCTTTATATCGATAGGTGCTTTTAAAGCAATCCGTATGTTATCCCCATGGGGTTTCTTTATGATTCCATTGTCTGCTTATGCGTGGGGACGGTGGGACGAACTTTGGCCAAAGACTCTGAGAGAAACAATTTTTAGTGCGTTGTTGATCTATAGCATTTGGGCTTCGGGGGTGGTTAATTTTAATTGGAGGCATGATCCTAGTTTGGGAATAAATCCAAAGATTAATAATTCGGCAGAATTCTTTAAACGAACAGGATTAATAGGTCCTATTTTTAATAATTATGATATCGGCGGATATTTAATCTTTCATTTTAGTCCGCAGATGAGATTCTTTGTCGATAATAGGATAGAAGCTTTCCCAAAAGAGTTTTTTGATATCAAATTTATACCGATGGTATCGGAAGAATCCGTATGGTTTAAAGTAGAGAAGGAATATGATTTTAACGTTATTTATTTTTCTCGAAACAGTGCTAATGCGTATGAACATTTTTTTATAATAAAGCGTTTAGAAGATCCATCTTGGGCTCCGATTTTTGTAGATGATGATGTGATTATATTTTTAAAACATAAGCCACAAAATGAAGATTTAGTTCGCCGGTATCAATTGCGTTTGATTAAATTCAATACATCTCAGGGTTTGGCATATAGGCTAGACAGATAAGCGAAAATTTGATATAAAGGAACACCTTAAACGTTATTATTCATGTCCCTGTAGCTCAGTTGGATTAGAGCAACAGCCTTCTAAGCTGTGGGTCGCACGTTCGATCCGTGCCAGGGACGTCTAGTTTTGCAGTACAATGGTGGGTGTAGCTCAGTTGGTAGAGCACTTGATTGTGGTTCAAGATGTCGCGGGTTCGAATCCCGTCACTCACCCCATTTTTAAATTAAAACCCCAGTGTAGATGAAAAATTGGGGTTTGTGCAAGTGTATATAATTTAAAGAGTTGCGTAAACGCTGTAATCTGACGTAATTTAGAAAAACACTGTCCTGTTTGACCCCTGTGACAGGACGCGAATCGAAACCCGTATTGAGTCATAAAAGCCCCCTGTCCTGAATTTAATGGGGCAGGGTTTTTTATCGGCAAGAGGAGAGAATATGAAGCAATTCATTAATTTGTTTGTCTTGGTAATATTAGTAAGCGGATGTGCAAGTACTGGTATTTTGAAAATTTCACAAGATACTTATATGATTTCTAAAGAGAGATGGGGCTTTAGTACTGTGGGTATTAAAGCTGATGTTTTTAAGCAAGCGAATGCTTTTGCTGCTTCTCAAGGTAAGATTATGATACCATTAATATTTAAAGAGAGTCCGGTAGCATTTGGACATTATCCAACTGTTGAGTTACAGTTTCGTATTGCCGATAAGAATGACCCTTTAGCAAAACAGACGTATGAGGAGCAGTTAATACAAGTTCAAAATCAAATCCCTCCTGGTTTTAACGGTATGATGAATGGTCTTGCTAATATTGCTGCACAACCTTCTAATTCTGGAATGACATCTCCTGTTCAACCAATTCAAAGACAGAGATTGGATGGACATGAATTTATTTATAATAATTCCGGACAGGAAACGGGTTATATAAATCATAATGAACGCGAAAGACTTGATGGTAGGAAAAATATTTATGATAAAAGTGGTCAATCACAAGGCTATATTAAATGACCATATGATAGAAAAATTCTAATGAATGAAGCATGTCTTAATAAATCAATTGGTTTCGTACAATTCTCCCCAGTCCAACCACTTTTGTATTACTTGTTAGCTTTTTTGTTTACCATTTTTATTAGAGTAGCTATAAGTTCTTTTAAAGCTTTAATGCTTATGAATTCTCCTGGAAAGACAAGGGGCTCTTTCTTTGAAATTTGGTGGATTATTTTTTGGGATAATAGTGCCCGTGTGTCATCGGATGAAAGAGACTATAGGCTACCCTTTTATATTGGTTTTTTAGAAATGTGTATTTATCCATTTTTAATGCATTGTGATAAATGGGAAATGATAGGAGCGTGGCTTACTTTTAAAACGGTTGGTCAATTCCATCGATGGGGTGAAAACAGAAGCACTTTCCAACGTTTTTTGTTAGGGAATATTTTAGTTTTGTTATGTTCTTTTTTTATTTTATCGCGTTTTTTTATTAATTAGGAAAATGGCGGGCAATCCCTGCGCAATCGTTGGTTTTTTGATATTGAGGTAATATGCTATTAATCATTCGTGCTAAAATTGATTCAGAATCCCTTAAACGCGTGGCAGAAGATTTAAAGGGGTATATTAAGGTTGTGGTGGATGTTCGCCGTGGAATTTTGTCTGCGGGAGGAACGAAGCATGTGGACGGGGAACAGCTTCTTTTGAAAGATGGGAGCAAGCAGGAAGATCTTTGGGGAGCCGGTTTGGATTTGGAGACGAACGAAATGGACTTTGATTCTATGATTAATTTACGCCCGAAACAAAATACAAGTCGGGAGATTTTAGATCAAAAGATTCGGGAGCAGGTTGAACGGATCACACGGTCTTTTTTACAGGAGTAAGTGATGAATGCTAAAGAATTAACTTTAAATATTGCTGTCAACATGGGACGCTTGTGCCGATGGTCTATGGAAGGCCGCAGGGCTAGGGTGGATCAATTTTTAATTGAGACCCAGGAATTTGTTCAGGCTTTAGATGTGGCTCCTAAATCGGCTAGGTTTTTACCTACCTATGAATGGTTCAAGAAAGACTTTGAGATTCTGAGTCATAATGTTCAAATGGATGCCAATTGGGCTGAATCTATGTTGACTTGGGCAAATATTTTGACTCATAGAGCAAAAATTTCTATTTAGGAAAAGGTTGGCCAATTGAAACCTCAAGTCGCCGTCCTTTTCTGCGGTAGAATGGTATAAGTAATTGAACCACATTGACTTGCGTGTTTCGACTGGTGTACTGTCTGGCACCCCAGCTATCGTAGTGCCATAAACACCTGTAACTAAACAAGTTACAGGTGTTTTGTTTTTACCATTGACGGGACGTTAGAACCTACTGCTTTATATTAAGCTTTGATGAATCATACCCGTCGTGGTTTTTTATCTATTATACCTTGGTACAATTGATACTTCTTTGTTCTTTACTATAAAATATTATTGTGAACAAATGAGGCAAGAAATCCAAATCACATATAATTAGAATAAGAGGAGATACAGGGGGCAAATTTAAGTTCTTAGGTCAGTAAATTAAGGAGGAAATATGGCACCAATATTAGGGCTTATAGTTTTTGTATTAGACATTATTGCTATTGTTCATGTTATACAAAGTTCTATGGATATAGGTAAAAAGGCATTGTGGGTTATTCTGATCTTAATTTTGCCTGTTGTTGGCATGATGCTTTATTTCTTAATTGGTAATAAAAAATAGGGAGGTTATTCGATGACACAATATAGTCGTGGGTTTATTTTTCTGCTTACGGGGTTTGTAATCATATCGCTAAGCGCTTGTGCTACATGTAGAGTGCCATATAAAAAAGAACTCACCAGGGATTCTAGGTTAGAAGAGGCGAATACTAGTTATAAAAAAGCGATACGCTGGATAAAAGAGGGCCAATGCGCTATGACAGCGCCTAAATCCTCAGAATCCTACAGAACCGCAGATTCTTATCTTTCTGATACTGTTTCTAAGTTAAAACAGCTGGGGCACGATAATAATATTAATGTAGATGATAATGTTTACTATTGCGAGAAAGTAAAGAGTGAAATAGAGGTAAAGGAAGGCAGTGCTCGAGAAAAATAAGGAGTGGCTATGAAGAAAATTCTTATAGTGTGGGGGATAATTGCTGTTTTTTTATTGGGTATCGTGTTCCTCAAGGATCAGATCATTAAATTCGTGGTAACAAGAGTTGCTACCCAGGTCGTGGGGGCGCCAGTGCATATGGACAGTTTCTCTTTGAATATTTTTAGTTCAACGGTGCATATCTCCGGATTTAAAATATACAACCCCAGCGGCTTCCCGCAAGGCATACTTGTTTCCTGTTCTAAAATTAATGTCATTTATGACCATGTCAGTTTATTTAAACAGAAACCCCACGTTCTCATCTTAGAGATCGACTTAAAAGAGATGGGGCTTATCAAGAATAAAGAAGGAAAGCTCAATGTGGATTCATTAATAATAGTGGAGAAGCCAAAATCTTCTGCACCTGCTCCCATGCAAATCGATCTGCTTACCCTGAGCATTGGGAAGATCGTTTATAAGGACTACACGGTTGGTACGGAACCCAATGTGCGGGTTTACGATATTAATAAACACAAAAGCTATAAAGGTGTTCCTAGCGCGCAGCAGCTGGCTTTGCTTGTTCTTGCAGAACCCATGAAGGCTGCAGCGATCAAGAACGCCCAGATTTACGGGGTTGCTATCTTAGCGGGGGTGGCAATACTGCCGGTTGCGGTCGCAGCAACATTTATAGGCAATGACAGCGTACAGGATAGCCTTGATATAAATTTTGAACATGCGTATGAAGTCAGTCTTCAGGTACTAAAACGCATGGGGACAGTCTCTAAACAAGATGCAGCAAACGGAGAAATTATAGCCAATATCAATGGAGCGGCGATAACGCTTAAACTTAAGACGAGTTCGGATCATAAGACCATTATAATAATTTCTGCACGTAAATATATGATGCCCAAGCTCGATATTGCAGGAGGGGTCTTGTATCAGGTGCTTGATAAACTGCAGTAAAAACGCTTTAGGGGGTTCATTGTAGAACCTTGACTTATCCGTCAGTAAGGAATAAGATTCAAGACACATGCCAAAGTTCATCAAACAACTTTTTGATTTTATCGACCGAGACATCTGGCGTATCAACGCCAAAAAACTTCCGCCTAAACATTCCTTCATGATCCAGCAGCTGCGTGTCATTGTGCTGGCTGTGCGCGAATTCCGCGGCAATCAATGCCAGCTTAATGCTTCCGCGCTGACCTTCTACACACTTATCTCCATTGTCCCTTTGATGGCCATGGCCTTCGGCATTGCCAAAGGTTTTGGATTTGATCAGATCCTTGAGGCCCAGCTCCTTGGAAAATTTCCGGGACAGGAACAGTCGATCGGCCAGATCATCAACTTTGCTAATAATCTTCTCAAGAACACCCAGGGAGGGCTTGTCGCTGGCATCGGTGTGATCGTGCTGTTCTGGACGGTCATTAAGGTTCTCAACTCTATCGAGACGTCCTTCAATGATATCTGGGGGATCAAGAAGGAAAGGAGCTTCGGGCGTAAGGTCAGCGATTATTTGTTCATCCTGCTCATCTGTCCGTTCTTTATCATTGTATCGAGTGGGATCACGGTCTTTGTGACCAGCCAAATAGAATTCATTGTTCAAAAACTTTCCTTCCTAGGAAGTTTAGCACCGGTGATCCTTTTATCTTTGCATACCCTGCCGTATATCATGATCTGGGCAATGTTCAGCTTCATCTACATTTTTATGCCCAACACCAAGGTCAATATCCTCTCAGGAGTCATCGGCGGTGTGATTGCTGGAACTATTTATCAGTTAGTGCAGGTCATCTACATCCATTTTCAAATTGGTGTGGGATCTGCCAACGTAATTTACGGAAGTTTTGCGGCGCTTCCATTATTCCTGATCTGGCTGCAGATCTCTTGGCGTGTGGTGCTTTTTGGCGCTGAGGTTTCCTTTGCGCATCAGAATGTGGAGAC
>JAYTXU010000047.1:0-5944 GCA_043742785.1 Candidatus Omnitrophota bacterium | reverse complement strand
AATGATTTAGATATTGAAACACAGGAACTTCTAGAAGAGTTGTTAATGGAGTATTCGGGAACAATTCTTTTAGTTAGCCATGACAGATCTTTTCTTAATAATGTAGTTACATCAACGATTGTTCTTGAGGGTAAAGGAGAGATTAGTGAATTTCCTGGTGGTTATGATGACTGGGTTAATCAACGGAAGATTCATACTTCTAAGAAAGAAGCTAAATTAAATGTTTTTAAAGAAATTAATAAACCTGATCTTGTTCGTAGAAAACTCTCTTTTAAGGAGCAAAAGGAATTAGAGACCCTTCCTATGAAAATTGAAATGCTTGAATTAGAGCAGGAGAACTTGGCTGAAACTTTAGCGGATGTTTCTTTTTACCAAAAAGACTCCAAAGAGATTGAGCAGGTGAGCTCCAGGTCAGAAGCTTTGGTGGATGAACTTCTAGAAGCGTATGAACGTTGGGAATTTCTAGAGGAGTGAAAAGAAAAGGATAAATGAGGAAGATAAGAAAAAGGCCAATAGGGGTTGTTGTTTTTGGACTTATACTTATTGTGACTTCATTAGATTTATTGCGTTATATGCCTGGTTATGATTTTTACAGACAGGTTAATTATGAATGGTCAGAGAGTATTATTAAAATTCGTTTTATTGGTTCTTTCCTTTTTAGGTTTATTGGTTTAATCTTAGGTATTGGTGTTCTTCTTTTAAATGATTCTTTTCGAAGATTTTTAATAGGATTTTCTTGGTATTGTTTGATTACTCTTCCATTGAGACATACCTATAATTCTCAACTCTTCTTTTCAGAGTCTTTATATTATCAGCATGGATCAATGTTTTCTTTGCAAACCTTTACATGGATAGCTGTTCTTATTCGCTGGTTAATTGATGGGGTATTCTCACTAGCTGTAATTTGTTATTTTACTAGGCCAAGAATAGTGGAATTCTTTTTAAAGAAATAAGATTAAGTTTTTTGTAGAATATCATCTCTATGAATCAATTTTTCCTTAAACGTTTTCTTTTACTTTTATTACTTTGCAGCATTCTTTATTTCTTAGGAAATAATTTATTTCATTTAACCGACCCTGATGAGGTTTTCTATTCATTGACAGCTAAGGAAATGATTCAGCGTAATGAATGGTTAACACCTTATATCTTCAATCAGCCTCAGTTTGAAAAGCCTATTTTAACGTATTGGTTTCTTAAAGTTTCTTTTGCTGCTTTTGGGTTTACTCCTTTTGCAGCTCGATTTTTTTCTGCTGTATTTGCAAGTTTTGGTGTATTGGCTGTCTATTCCTTAGGATTATTAGGTTTTGCTAATGAAAGAAGAGCTTTTTTATCTGCTTTAGTGCTGGGGACTTCAGCGTTTTATTTTGCTATGGGAAAAACTGTTTTTACGGATATGATTTTTACTGTGTTAATTTTATATTCATTCTTATCATTTTATTTTGCGTATACAAATTCTACTTATAAACGTGTTGGTATCTTAACTTTTTATTTGTTTTGCGCTTTGGCTGTATTAACTAAGGGGCCATTGGGTTTGATTATTCCACAAGTCACTGTAGTCATATTCCTAATCTATCAGCGTCAATTATCTTTTTTAAAATCTATTTGGGTTGTTTGGGGTGTGATTCTATGTTTCTTAGTGGCAGTTCCGTGGTATTGGTACGAGATTAATAAATTCGGCAATGCCTTTATTCAGGAATTTTTCTTCAATGATCATTGGAGGCGATTAACTGATGCAGAGCATAAGGGGAATGATCGTTGGTTCTTTTATCCTGTAACCATGATTGCGGGGTTTTTCCCATGGAGTTTATTCTTAGTAGCTGCTTTTGTTGATTTTTATAAAAGACTTAAATTTTCTATTAAACCTTTCGAATATTTTTTATTAAGTTGGATTCTTGTTGTTTTTATTGTGTTTCAAGTGGCTCATTCTAAATTAGCTAGTTATATCTTACCAATGTTTCCAGCACTAGCTTTGTTGACCGCCAATTATATTGATAAACAAATGGAAGATCGTCGGTATGGCATTATTAAGAAATTAAGTTATGTTTTGATTAGTTTCTTAACTATTTTAGGAATTGCTGTTGTTGCTGCTTTTAAGGCCTATAAAGTGTATATGCCCTCTATTATACCGTCCTATTGGCTTTCTGCAGCATTGATTGCTTTAAGTGGAATCAGTTTAACGTTGTTATTTAAAGATAAAATTAAAGAGGCTTTAACTTTGCTAGCTTTTTCTTTAGTTCCTATCCTTATAACCGGGTTAATGATCATGCCTTCATTAGAGCCACATATATCTATGTATGATGCTTCCTGTTATCTTCCACCTAAGGAGATTAATAAAGGAGCTATTTTAACGATTAAACCGTATGCTAGGGGGGTTAATTACTACACTGAACAGAATGTGGCGGTGATGGATTTGGGTGGTCAAAATTATTTTAGTCCTCATCCGATACCAATTTTAAATACTAAGGAAAAATTAGATGATTTTCTAAATACACAGAGAACAACTTTTGCTATTGTCAAAAAATCTGGTTATGAGTATTTAAATAAAAACTATGAACATCAGTTTAGTGTGGATGTTTTAAAGATATCTGGACGAAATTATGTTCTTAGAATTCATTTATTAAAGGCTGCTTCTTAAAAAGGAATATATGTTTATTCGGTTTCTAATTAGTGTTTTATTTTTTATTGCTGCCCCTGCTTGGGCAGATGATTTGCTTCATATGGATACTAAACAAAAGGAAGTCTTGGTTTTGAAGGTGACGGCTTCGGATATGATTATCTTGGAGGATGGGCAACGGGTTAAGCTTCTTGGTATCGATTCGTTTGGCCCACCACCACATTCTTATGTTAAGTATGATTCTAAAGGGATGCCTATTGTAGAAGAGAAGGTTGAACCTACAATTCCTTTAGAAGAACAAGCGATGCTGATTGCTCAAGATTTGATGGAGGGAAAGAAGGTTCGGTTAGAGTATGATGTAGAATCCCGCAATGAAAAAGGTTACAAAACAGCGTATGTTTATTTACCTGATGGGCGAATGGCCAATGTTGAGCTTTTACGTCAAGGATTTGTGCGTTTAAAGATTCGCCCTCCTAATGTAAAATTTGAAAGTTTATTAAGAAGTGCTTATCAAGAGGCCAGAAAAGAGCAGCGTGGTTTCTTGAGTTATTAAAAGTATATTCACTCCACATGGATTTAAATAATCAAGTTCTACATGCTATAGTTAAGAAAAAGCTTTTTCAAAAAGGAGATGCCCTTGTAGTTGGTGTTTCTGGAGGAGCTGATTCGGTTGCGTTGATCCATGTTTTGAATTATTTGAAGCATCCATTAGGAATTAAGATTCATATTGCTCATTTTAATCATCGTTTGCGTCCAACGGCTGACAGAGATGAAAAGTTTGTAAGCCAGCTGGCCTCAAAATTAAATCTGCCTTTAACTATTCATCGACGTAAATCAATTTTAAAAGGTAAGATTGTTTCAGAAGATACGGCGCGCCAATGGAGATTTACTTTCTTTTCTAAGGTGTTACGTCAGAACAAAGCTCAAGCTATTGTTTTGGCTCATACTCAGAATGATTTAGCTGAAACAGTCTTGATGCGTCTCTTAAGAGGGAGCGGGCTTTTAGGCTTAAGGGGAATTTTAGCGGAGAATAGGATAGAGGGGGAGAGATTTGTTAGACCTTTCCTATCTGTTCAGAGAATCCAGATTGAGAAATATCTTAAAGAAAATCATCTGCAGTATTGTAATGATGAAACAAATCAACAAACGCATTATTTGCGTAACAAGGTTCGTTTAAAGTTATTGCCAGATTTAATTAAGAATTATAACCCCAATTTGCCTAACATATTAGTTGATTTAGCATATACCTCTCAAGAGGATTATAGTTATTTGTTTAAGCAGGCAGAGGGGTTGTTTAAGAAGAATGTTAATGTTTCTAATACAAAGATTAAAATTAAGTTAGAATTCTTTCAAAAGCAGCATGTTTCTATGCAGCGCATGCTTTTGAGATTATCTTTTGAGAAGTTAGTTTCTAATGTTAATCAATTAAGTTTTACGCACATACAAGAAGTAGAAGATATGCTTGTTAATAGATTTGTGGGAAGTCTTGTTCATTGGCCCCAAAAGGTAAGTGTATTAAAATCTGAATCAGAGTTAATAATAAACTTAAAGTCTAATCCTTGATTTAATTGTTAGATTAGTTATAATCGAATCTTTAAATCACGCACTAGAAAGCATTTAGGAGATATAAATGGCACAGCCAAATTTGACGAGTAAGAAATCTTCCCGCCCTAATAAGCCGCAGGGTAATTTTTGGTTCTGGATTATTCTTGGACTAATTTTTATGTCTTTAGCTGTTCAGAACAGCAAGTATACTCTTAAAAATCAGAAAGAAATCTCTTATACGGAATTTTACAATATTCTTAAAGATAACAGCCAAACAAAGCAAATCAAAAAGTTAGAATTAACAGAAGGACCGGAGTATACGATTAAAGGTGTTTTTGCTGATCAGACAGAATTTCATTTAAATGTTCCTCAGCATGATGAAGATCTTGTAAAAACCATTCGTGAGAATGTTGAGAATTTTAATGTGATTCCGCCAGAGATTTTTTGGAGTCAGTTATTTTTTCAGCTAATCCCTGTTTTAGGTTTTGTAGCCTTAATTTGGTTTATTTCTTATCGTGGAAATCAGATGGGAAGTAAGATTTTCTCTTTTGGTAAATCTCGTGCTCAATTAAGCGGGGGTGGGGTTATTACTTTCAATGATGTTGCAGGCGTTGATGAAGCTAAGGAAGAATTACAGGAAGTTATTGAATTTCTAAAAGATCCAAAGAAGTTTGAACGTTTAGGTGGAAAAATACCTAAAGGTGTTTTGTTGATTGGTCCTCCGGGAACTGGAAAAACTCTTTTAGCTAAGGCTGTTGCTGGTGAGGCAGGGGTTCCATTCTTCTCTTTAAGTGGTTCAGATTTCGTTGAAATGTTTGTAGGTGTTGGTGCTTCACGTGTACGAGATTTATTTGAACAAGGGCGTAAAGCTGCTAAAGCTTCTGGTAAGGGTGGTATTATTTTTATTGATGAAATTGATGCGGTTGGTCGTCAGCGTTTTGCGGGTATAGGTGGTGGTAATGATGAACGTGAGCAAACACTCAATGCACTTTTAGTTGAAATGGATGGTTTTAATACAGTGGCTGGTTTAATTCTAATTGCCGCAACCAATCGTCCTGATACTTTGGATCCTGCCTTGCTTCGTCCTGGTCGTTTTGATCGTCAAATTATGGTTGGTTTGCCTGATATCAATGGTCGTGAAGGTATTTTGAAAGTACATACTAAAAAAATCAAATTAGGCGAAGGCGTTAATTTGCGTCGTATTGCTCAACAAACAGTTTATTTTTCTGGGGCTGATTTGGCTAATGTTTGTAATGAAGCAGCACTTTTAGCAGCTCGCCGTAATAAAGAATCGGTGGGTATGGAGGAGATGTTAGCCGCGGTCGAACGTGTGACTATGGGGCCAGAAAAGAAAAATCGTGTGTCATCTAAAAAAGAAAAAGAAATGACTGCTTATCATGAAGCTGGACATGCTATGTTGTCTGTCTTGATTGATGAGGTGGACACTTTTACAAAGGTTTCCATTATTCCTCGTGGCATGGCGGGTGGTTACACCTTAACTCCTCCAACAGAAGATAAGCATTATATGTCTAAAGGAGAACTTAAAGGAATTATGACAGTTCTTTTAGGAGGTATGGTTGGGGAAGAAATTTATATGAATGATACAACTACAGGTGTTTCGAATGATTTGCAGAAGGTTTCTCAAATTGCCCGCAGTATGGTTTGTGTTTATGGAATGAGTAATAAGCTGGATAAATTAGCTTTTGGTAAACAAGATCATCAAATGTTTTTAGGACGTGATTTATTTGATGAAAAGAATTATAGTGAGGAAACTGCACGTAAGAT
>JAYTXU010000046.1:0-3354 GCA_043742785.1 Candidatus Omnitrophota bacterium | reverse complement strand
GGCTTGAAAAGCTGACCAAACACAAACAGGAAGAAACCAAAGAAATCATTCTTTCAGACAATGAGAGAAAAGAAGCCCTAGACTTCTTAAAACAATCTGACTTGATTGACCTCATCAAACAAGACATTGAGAAAATAGGCTACATTGGAGAAGATAAAAACAAACTACTCGCTTATTTAGTAGCAACCTCAAGAAAGCTTTCTTCACCCCTATCAGCCCAAATCAGAAGTCAAAGCGGTTCAGGTAAGTCATTTCTAATGGAAAGAGTAGCTGATTTAATCAACCCCGAAGATGTTTTATTCTTCAGTCGTATAAGCCCCCAAAGTTTATATTACATGGATAAAGACGGTTTAGCTAATAAATTACTAGTCATAGATGAGGCAAGCGGTTCCGATGAAGCCGAGTATTCCATTAGAACCCTGCAATCAAGAAAAAAACTTTCTATGGCAGTGGTTATGAAAGACCCCTCAACAGGTAAACAGAAAACAAAGTTCTTTGAAGTATTGGGGCCAATAGCTTATTTCGACAGTTCCACCAGTTATGGCAATAATGAAAATGAAAACCGTTGCTTCACGATTACTTTAGATGAAAGTGAAACCCAAACCAAACTAATCATGGAAGCTCATAAAAATAAAAGAGCTATCAAAAGCCATTCTGATTTTTCAACCACTATAAACCTTCACCATAATATTCAAAGAATACTTAGACCTTTAAAAGTCATCATTCCTTTTGTTGATAAAGTGAAGTTCCCTGCCCATTTCCTGAGAGCCAGAAGGGATTTTGATAGATTCTTGTCATTGATTGAAGCAAGCGCATTTCTTCACCAATACCAAAGAAAAATTGGTACAGATACAACAGGGGAATATATTGAAGCCACTATCAAGGATTATGAAATCGCCTACTCATTACAAAGTGAAGTAATCAATGCAAGCCTTTCAGAATTAAACCCGATGTGCAAAGATGTCTATGACTTAATCATTCAAAATGTAGCGAGATTAGGCAAGGAATCAGGCAAAGACAGTCAAATTATAGACTTCACACAAAAAGAGGTAAGGCGTTGGTCTATGAAGCCCAATCATGTTATTAAAAGAATCATGCGAGAATTAGAAAATCTTGAATATTTATCCAAACGAATTAACGGTTCAGGGGGAAAATATATTTACAGATTATCGGCAATTGATATTGCTTATCAGTACCAAAACAATATGGTACACCCTTCCGAGCTTCTAGCTTGACTTGGGACAGACTTGGGACAAGTTTGGGAATCCCAAGTATTTCGTCATAACTATTTGTAATCTATACACCTAAAAATTTATTTCCTGTTTGGGACATTGGAACAGGAAAACATGAATTCACACTCGATATCAACTTTTCTGTCAATTTTCAACTAACTTTTAATAAGGAGAACTTTTACCATGCAACAACTAATTGAAGAATTTCAAAAATACCAAACCACAAGAGGTCATAGACCTAGAACGGTAAGAGATTACAAATATGTCTTGGGTTACTTCTTTAGATTTTTAGAACAAAAAGGCATTACCGATTTAAAAGAAGTAAAAAGAGAAAATATTTTGGATTATCAGCAATATCTTTATCATGAATTAAAAAAACAAAACGGTGAAAGATTGAATTTAAAGACACAAGCTGCTTTAATTTGTGTACTAAACCCATTTTTTACTTATTTGGTAATAGCTAATCATGTCATGTATAACCCAACAAATGGCATAAATAAGCCAAGGATACCTAAACGAATACCAAGAGACATACTTTCAGAAAAGGAAATGAAACTATTACTTTCAATGCCTGACTTGAATACTACTGAAGGCTATAGAGACAGAGTTTTATTGGAAGTCTTTTATAGTACAGGAATTAGAGCAAATGAAGCAAGGTTTATTAAATTAAACGATCTAGACCTTATTAACCGTGAATTATTTATAAGGGATGGCAAAGGTGGTAAGGATAGACTTGTACCTCTCACTAAAAGTTGCGCAAGGTACTTGGAGATTTACATTGCCAACCATATTAAAGTATTGCTGAATGGTAGAACTTCAGAATACCTTTTCATTGGCGTAAATGGTAAAGTGTTCCATGCGCATGCAGTTAGATTGATTGTTCATAAATATGTTACAGAGGCTAAATTTAAACAAAGAATTACTTCTCATAGCCTTAGACATACCTGTGCCACTCATTTACTTAAAAAAGGTGCTTCTATTCGATTGATTCAGGTGTTGCTAGGTCATAACTCTTTAAATACTACTGAGCAATATACCCGAATAGATATTGGCGATCTAAAAAAAGCTTTGGACATTTATCACCCAAGAGGGGGACTATAAAATGCAAAAATACATTGAGGATTTTATCAAAATTAGACAAGCAACTGGTTTAAGTAAAAAAAGTATTCAAGGGTATAGAAAAAATATTGAAGAGTTTTGTAAAGACTTGACAAAACCCTCAGATATTAAGGAACAAGCCATAATAGATTATTTTTGTTCTGTTCAAAATACCAAATGGTCATGTTCAACCAAGTTTTTAAAATTACATCCAGTAAAAGCTTTTTGCGAATACTTAATGGGTATTAACAAGCTTATTTTAAATGAAAAATGCCTTTGTTATGAAATTAAAGTAACCACTGCAAAACCAAAAGAGATTTGGTCAGAAAGCGAATTAGATACACTTCTATTGAGACTTACTAGAGTAAAATATGCAAGAGTAAGGGCATTTATTGAACTAGCTTATTCCTGTGGTCTAAGAATGTGTGAGCTGGTGAAATTAGACCTATTTGATTTAAATATGGATGCAAAGACACTTTTAATAAAGGAAAGTAAAGGTTCTGATAGATTGCTTCCTGTAACTGATAAAGCCATACTAGCGATACAAGACTATTTGAAAGTCAGGCAGAAAATTAAGTCAAAAACAACGGCTTTATTTATCACATATAACGGGGAAAGAATCAAAGAACAAGATATTCAATCTTCCCTTTATACTATGACTATCAGGCTAAATATTACCAAGCACTTGACCATTCATTGCATTAGAGCAAGCATTGCAACTCACCTTCTAAGGCGAGGCATGAATTTTGTTTTGATAAGCAAGTTTTTAGGTCATAATCACTTAACAACCTCTACCATTTATACCAGTGTTGTAGCCAATGATTTAAAGGTAATGATTGATAATTTACACCCCCGTAATTCGATGGAGGATTAACTTCTTTTTGTGATAAAATCTGCTATATTGTTCCCCAATAAACGCTACAATTCCAAAGAAAAAAATCAAAAACGGACAATTATTCAGCGAGTTCATTTTTTGTTAAACCTAGTAAACTCAATCACTTGTGAAAACCCCGACTTCTTCGTT
>JAYTXU010000045.1:0-9435 GCA_043742785.1 Candidatus Omnitrophota bacterium | reverse complement strand
GATTAGTAGAGGGCAAGAAGGTGTATTTAAAGTTTGATCGAAAGAAATATGATCAGTATGAGAGGGTTTTAGCTTATGTTTATTTAGCAAATGGAAGCTTTGTTAATGCGGAAATTCTCAAGAATGGGTATGCGTATGTTGAAATGATAAAACCTGATTTGCAATATTCTGGACTGTTTCGAAAGTTGTATAAAGAAGCTAGAGATAATCATAGAGGTTTGTGGAAAGAGAAGACGACAAGTAAAAAGCATTTGAAATGGTTTAAGAAGTCTTAAATTTTATCAAGGAATGTCATAAGCCCCGTCGTTAAACTTCCAAAAGCTTCTTAAGAAGAGGAGAATCTTGTTTAACAAAGTTAAAATCCTATTATTTGGAACAATACTTATTGTTTTCGGATCTATAGAGGCCAATGTAGCATTTTCAAAAGAAGATCTTACTCAAGGTAAAGAACTATATCTTAGATATGGGTGCGCTTTATGTCATGGAAAAAATGGATTGGGAGATGGGCTTAATGTTAATAAAAGTTATCCTTCACCCACAAATTTTCATGATGTACAGGCATATCGACATGGTAGTGAAAAAGAGAGTATTATTTATTCTATAGAAAATGGTATTCGAGAAGATAGTAGCATCATGCCGGCTTTTAGGCATATTCCGACAGAAGAGTTAAATAAGATTGTTGGTTATTTAACATCATTACAGACAAAAAAACAAGGAGTAGCAGAGGATACGAGGAAAGATATCGTAGTTAGCAATGCTTGGGTACGCTTAATGCCTCCTTCTCAGAAAACAACAGCTGCGTACATGGTTATTGAGAATAATTCGGATAAGGAAATGGTTTTAGAATCAGCTTCAACCGATGTAGCCAGTATGACGCACTTGCATCGAATGGGGCATAGTAATGGTATGATGACGATGGGGTCAGCTGGAGAAGTTCGGATTCCTGCTAAGTCTAAGGCTGTGTTGGAGCCAGGTGGTTTGCATCTGATGTTAATCGGCCTTAAAAAACCTTTGAATAAAGGGGATGTGGTAGTAATGATTCTTCATTTTCAAGGGGGGAATAACATTGTAATTAAGGCGGATGTACATGAGGAAGATGAAAAATAAATTTATAGTTATTCTTTTATTCATGGTGATGAGTGTAGTTGGTTTAGGGTGTGATAACCGACAGAAAGAAGCTCATGCTATAAATTATGGAGAGCTTAATTCTCAAAAGGATTTCTCTCTTACAGATCAGGATGGGCATCTTTTTTACCTTAAGGATCACAGAGGGCAAGTTGTTCTTTTGTTTTTTGGTTATTTGTCTTGTCCTGATGTGTGTCCAACGATGCTTTCAAAACTAGTTCGAGTTTATACTTTGCTTGGGCCAGAATGGAAGCAAAAGGTTTTGACGGCATTTATTTCTATTGATCCTAATAGAGATACTTCACAAAAACTTAAAGAATACTTAGAATATTTCAGAATTAATGCGGTGGGTTTAACAGGTACAAAACAAGAAGTTGATAAGGTTGTTGAAGCATATAAAGCTTCTTATGAGAAGGTTGAAACAGTGGATGTTTCAGGATATTTGTTTAATCATTCAGATTATCTTTATTTTATAGATGGAGAGGGGCAAGTTCGTTATCTTTTTCATCCAGAGGATAATGCTCAAAAGATTGTAGAAGCAATTAAGAAATCTATCAAAAAATAATTCGATATTCATTAAATAAGGTATTCGTTTCGGATTGATCAATCCATATTGGAGGTTAATACGAAATGGTTAATATATAAAGATATTTTAAAATGAGTTTATCTAAGGGGAGATCAACAGTCAAAGTTTTACCGAGATGTTGGTGTCATTGGGTGTAAATGGAGAAACATGATAAATGTATGGTAAGACGTTAAAAATAGAAGGAAAAATATGGTTATTTAGTATTATTTTGATATATTTCATAATTTTTTTATTTTTATTAATTTTTTGTAAATATAACATTATGTCTCATTCTGGAGTCCCTGTATTGTCTCCTTCTTTTGCTGACATGAGGTGTGTTACTAGCGGACTTGATGCGGCTAGGGCGGGATATGATCCGATACGTAAGAATCCTTTTGATCATTGGCTTCGCCCTATGAATTATCCAAGAATTTGGTTATTTTTGTCCAAAACGGGGATTAGTGAAAAATATACAGAAATTATTGGCATTTTTCTTGCTTTTTGTTTTTATTGTTGTCTTTATAAACTCATTCCCAGTATTAATAGTTCATGGGAAGTCTTAATTTATGCTTTACTTATTCTTTCGCCAGCGATGATTCTAGGTATAGAACGAGGCAATAATGATTTGGTCATTTTCATACTGTTATCGATCGCGGTAGTAGATTTCTCAAGAAAAAAGTGGTTCTTTTATACGATGATATTATTTTGTTCGCTCATAAAATTATTTCCTATCTTTGCATTTTTAGCTGCCTTCAAAGAATCTTGTAAAGTATTTTTAAGAATCTTAATCATATTTGGTTCAATATTTGGATTCTATATATTATTTATATGGAAAGATATTCTATTGCTTTATAAAGTAACGCCACGTCCCGATCATTTTTCATTTGGTCATCAGGTAATTTTTCATAATTTTAAACATCTTTTTGATCAAGGTTCCATAGATTTCATATCTTGGCTCTCCACATTTGCTGTATTATTTCTTGCATTCCTTATGGCTAAATATTCAAGATGGAATCTGCAGGCTAAACCTAATCACATTATTCCTTTTTGTATTGGAACAGGAATATACTTGGGCACGTTTCTTATTGGCAGGAATTGGGATTACCGGCTTATGTTCTTATTATTTTGTGTTCCTCAATTATTTGAATGGAGTAAAAATAGTGATGTTCAACTTAAGCGTATTGCATGGTTCTCTTTAATATGTATGATCATTTCATTTTGGTCCTTGTTCTTTGAGAAGAATTTTCATATTGCTTTCTCCTGGAAAGGTGGAGGTGTTATTGAAGAAGCTTTAAATTGGGTTTTATTTTATATTTTATTCTTTTTGTTATTAAAATCCTTTTTCTTTTTCACATTAAAGTCAAAACAGTTTGTTGCAAGAATTTTGAAAGTAAATTGATTTTAAGAAATCTTTTGTAAGAAATCTTTCTTTACAGCTTGTGCTAATTCTGGTATAAAAAATCTTCGTTTTCATGGCCTTCGTCACACTTTTGCTTCATAGTTGGTTATGAATGGAGTTAATTTAAACACGGTACATGAGCTTTCTGATTATAAGTCTCTGGTAATTACATTTATGCTGGCTTAGCTCAGTTGGTAGAGCAGCTGATTTGTAATTTTGCCAGGCAAATTTTCGTAACCCACTCCAATTCTTGTAATTACGTCTACTACCAATAAGTTAAGACAAAACTACGTTAACACCAACTGCCACAATTTGGTCTATTTTGCCATCTTTTTTAGCACGGATTTAGCACAAAATTTAACTCACAGAACAGATGTTTAAAACTCATCTGTTATTTTCCGAACCAAGCTATGTGGTTCGGAAAGTTTCTTGCTTTCTAGAAAATTTAGTGCTATATTTATTTCCGAACCAATACTAGAGGTTCGGTCTATTTTATATATAAAATGAGGTGTTTATGGTTCGGAAAGTTCGATTAATACAAAAAAGTGATTTGAGGCCAGAAGTCCAGAAATTACGTGTCAGGTTCGATAATTTTATTAACGTCAGCAATGCGGAATGGTATTCTCTTTTTAAAGATGAAATCCGTAACTCTATTGCTATTGAAGGGGTTTTTGCCAATCGTCAGGAACTTTTAGATGTTCTTGAGAATAATAAGCGTACAGATAAGCAAAAAGCTGCGGCTATTCTGGGTTATTATGAGGCAGCCAGCGCTATGTATGAATACGCCAACAATCAGTTCAAAGAAAATGAATTTATCTTGCGCATGGCAGATATTAAACAAATTCATACTTTGCTGATGCGCTATGAAAAAGATTTAGGAACCTACATTGGTCCTATTGGAGATTTTCGTAAGAATAATATTCAAGTAGCCCAGGCATCTTTTAAACCGGTTGATGTATTTTATGTGCGTCCAGCTATGGAAATTTTGATCAAATGGTTTAATGAAAATTTAAAAAAGAAGATTTATACCCAAGCTGAGCTTGCGGCCATAACCCATGTGTGGTTTGAAACGATTCACCCCTTTAGCGATGGCAATGGCAGGGCAGGGAGAATCCTTTTGTCCTATATTCTTATTGGTCAAGGATTGGTGAATGTAGCTATTAAAGGGATTTCAAAAGAGGAACGAAATCAATATTATAACGCTTTGGAAAAAGCTGATGGTTGTTTTAAAGGTATTCACCAACAAATTGAAGCTGGGAAAAGAATTGCTTTGGGCAATATAAACAAATTGGTTAAACCGAAAGAATTCAGTCTGTTTGTAGAGATGGTCTTAAAACTTTTACAGGAGGCCATTGACAGATTAAAAGGTGGGGAAATAACAAATTTAAAAAAAGAAGCCATATTGCCTTTGCGTGATTTAGCCAGGGTATACGACTATTCTCAGGACTATTTGCGAAATTTAATCAATCGGGGGCAGCTTAAAGCCCATAAAAAAGGCAAGCTTTGGTATGTGCGGGTGCATGACTTAGCGGAATATGTAAACAAATAGATGTAATTTAAATCCGCAATAAAAATGGGTGACCCCCGCTACGCAGTGATCACTCTTATGGATTTATCTATAAAATTTCTATATTTTTTCTGCAAAACTTAGAGAAAGTATAGATTTTTTATTTTGTAAGTGCCTATTTTGCTTGGGGTTTTTGTTCGCTTGGGCTCACAAAACGTTCTAGACCCCTCCCTCTCAACCACAAGAGGTAGGGGTCTGGAACTAACCCCAAGCAAAAGGGCAAGAGAAATAATTTCAATATTTTTTAATCTTTTTATACATAATTCTTACCCAAATTCGATGACAAATATTTAAAGAAAACGTTACCTCAGAATTATCTCCCAGCCCTTGTTTTTAATCTAAATACCCTACATACTTTATATATATGAAGCGAACCCCAGTTGCCCATATATTTATCCTGATAGCTTTTTTGGTTAATACCTTTGGGCCGATGCCGATGGCTCAAGCACAGGAATTTAAGCTTCCCGCACCAGGGGTCATGGTTCATTTAAGTCCACCACTTAATCCACCAATTCTTAAAGGCATCAAGGTTCATCCAGATAATCCTTTCCGTTTTGATTTCATTCTTGATAAAGGCGATAGCCAATCCAATAATGATCAACTCAAAGAAGAATCTTCTAAGCTAATTAAATACTTCCTTGCTTCGTTAACTATTCCTGAAAAAGACCTATGGGTTAATCTATCTCCCTATGAAAAGGATCGTATTGTTCCAGAATCATTTGGTGTTACAGAGATGGGTCGTGATCTTTTAGCTGAAGATTATATGCTCAAGCAGATCACAGCATCCTTGATTTATCCAGAAGATGAGGTAGGAAAGAAGTTCTGGAAGAGAATCTATGAAGAAGCCCAAGCCAAGTATCACACAACCAATATTCCGGTGAATACCTTTAACAAGGTGTGGATAGTGCCAGAGAAGGCTGTTGTGTATGAGAATGCAAAGGCTGGAACTGCTTATGTAGTAGATTCCAAGCTTAAGGTCATGCTCGAACAAGACTATCTTTCCCTTGAAAAACATGTAGGTACAACTGAATCTGCAACAGCCAAAGATACCAACCAGCTGGGTAGTCAAATAGTCCGTGAAGTGGTTATTCCAGAGCTAACAAAGGAGATTAACGAGAACAAGAATTTTGCTCAATTACGTCAGGTTTATAACTCTTTGATTCTTGCTACTTGGTACAAGAAGAAGATTAAGGATAGTATTCTTTCCCAAGTCTATGCAGATAAATCCAAGACCGCTGGAGTCAACATAGATAACCCACAAGAAAAGGAAAAGATTTATCAGCAATACCTAAAAGCCTTTAAAAAAGGCGTCTACAACTACATCAAGGAAGATATTGATCCTATAACTCAACAAGAGATTCCCAGAAAATACTTCTCTGGTGGGGTTCAATTGGCCTTCAATTCTGCTATGAACTCGACAAGTTTTAAAACAGAACAAGTTTTCAAAACAGTTAATGATCCAGCAATGATTAATCTTGATGGTGCAGCTTTGCATAACAATTTTGAGGTCGTAGAAGCAGGAGTTAATACGGCCACTAAAACAGTGACCTCAAATTCACAAGATAAATTTACAACTACAATCACAACAACGGGAGAAAAGCAATTTGTACAGAAACAAGATTTAGCACCAGCGCATGTTATGCAATTTATTGCTAATGCAAAAAATGATTTTCAATTTAAGAATTCAAAGATTGACAGGCTTATCAATGCTTTAGGAGGTCGATTAGATTTAAAACAGGCGCAAAATTTAGTTAATATTGCCATCTTAGTGGAGGTTGGGCAATTAGATGAACGTGTTCTTGATTTAATATATGAATTCAGAAATGTGAAGGGGATGGATAATTTCTTAAGGGATGCTCAGGTTGGTAATCCTCATAAATTTGAGAATATGATGCGTCAAATGAATGTGGCCAAGAAATTGATGGATGATCATGGATATATCATAAAGGGTGTTGAGGCTGATGTAGGTAATAAGAATGTGGATATTGTTGCAAGAAATCCAAATAAAAATAATGATTCATTCTTTGAAGTTCAATTAGGCGATCGTTTAGCTGGTGAAAAAGCAAGTATACAAACTCAAGAAGCCTTGCAATTTCTAGAAAAACAGATCGTTGAACATCAAATTTTAGTTAACCAAGTTTCAATTGGTGTTAATGAGAATGGCGACTTAAGGGCAAGTAGTGAACTTCAACAGAAGAAAGCGACGGTTAATTTAATTTTTGGCCCTGAATTAACAGCAAAATTAAATGAATTACAAGGTCTTAATAATACAGAACTTGATGATATTTTAAGGGCTTTCCCTCAAGCAAGATTGAGATTGAATGTTAATGCCTCTTTTGAGTTAAAACAGCCAGATGGAGCGCTTGTTGAAAAGATCAATGGTCAGCTTAAGGGTATGGCAGGCGCTGTCGAAGATCAATTAAGACAAGAAAAAATTGATTTAGGTCGAGAATTTCAATTTCCTGGTCAGATTATCGATGGAATGTTAAAGGGACATCTTTCACCGCAAGAAGTACGTAAAGTATTACAGGATTTAAAAGATGCAGATAGGTTGGGAGAAATTAAGAATGAAATGGCTCAATTAAAAGGAGATGAAAGAAAAGATTGGGTTGCAAATAAGGCCAAGGAGTTAATGGGAGAAGCAACAATGCCATTAAAGACTTTAAATGGAAACAATTTAGAGCCTCCCAATAAGGGGCCTCTTGTAGCAAATGGCGGTGAGTTTGAATTTGATGATCACAATAGATTTGGAGCCAATAATAATGGAAAGATTCCTAAAGCGGTCCTTGAAGCAATGAATAATCATCCCGTAGCTAATGTTAAGGCTGAATTAGTAGGTCGTTTAGAGGCATTGCGACTTAAAGGGATAAAAGTAAGAGAGAGCGCACAAGTTCGAGCTGCTGATTGGGCGAGAGCAGCCCTACGAAATCCGCTAACCATACCTGATTTTGTTCATCAAACAGTGCGTTTTGATCCTGAAAGAGGGCGTAATATTCGGGTAAATAGAGTCATTCAAGATCAAGCTGCAGGCAGGTTTGATCCGGCAAGAGGGGTAATTGCTCTTAGAGAAGGAGCCGATCAGTTTGTAGAATTTCATGAAGCCGCAGAGATGGTAATGCGGATTTTTAAATTTAGACAGTATTTAAAACAACAGGGTGTTGATATAAACAATTCAAAACAAATGATTCAACATGCTCAAGCACAGGGAATAGAAGTCAAAAATGCTCAAGAAGCTTTGGAAAAGTTAATGGCTAAATTTTTCTTTGAGAATCCCGATCTTGCCAAAGCTCTTCACAATCGAGTAGAAAGACTTGAAAACAGACTAAGACAAAGGGCAAGAGAACTCGAAGATGAAAGGGATAAAAAACGGGCAAACGTTGTCGTTATGCCTACACAATCTTCAACCCCTGAACAAGTAAGGACAAATTTAGAAACGGTGGTTGCCGAAGCCGTAGATACAATGGGAAGAATGCCCGTATTATCTCAACTTGAGAATTCCAATTTAAAAGCAGACAATGAAATTAAACAGATAGATTTAAAGAAATTTGAAGTAACTGAAGTAATGCAAGAGTTTTTAATTGAAGAAGCATTGAGTGAGCTGCACTTTATTCCCAATCAAGATGAAGAGCCAATGGTTTTGGCTAGTTTACGTATTTTTAAGGAGGTAGATAGTGGGGAGCTTAGATGGATGGATCCCCGAGCGAGAAGAATTGATCAGAATTTGCAAAAGTTAATTGAGAAATTTGGTATAGAAGTCCAAGCCGTTCCCAATGAAGAATGGGACAATATGGATATTTTTTCAATGGACGTAGGGGGAAAGAAAGTTAGCGTACAAATTTCTGTTGAGGGAATATTTGGAAATGATAATGGTGAAGCAGCTGCCAGAGCAGCGGGTGCTAATAAAATATTGTTACCTGAAATAATGGCTGAAGGTAGAAAACGTAGGGACAAAATTATAGCTCATGAAATCGGACATAATTTAGATTTTCGTTTTGGATTGCGGGAAATATTAGCGCAGGAACCCGATGAAGTGATCGCTGCTGTAATGGAATTAGGAGAAGGACGTTTACGTAGCGGAGCATCTGTGAGAGACAGTGAAGGTAAGCTGAGAGTCAATGAATTCAGACAGGTATTATTAACAGAAGATTTTGCCGGTAAAGAAATTGTTGCAGAGGCATTTGCGAACGCTTGGGGCAATCCAAATAGAAATGGCATAGGCGAACAGTTTTTTAAAGATATGATTCCAGAAGCCTTTGAAGGAAGAGCGGTTGAACAGTCGATTAAAGGGACGCTTTCCGAACCATCTTTGGAACATGTCTCTGCTCCAGCTCATTTTGGTGCAGATATTGGCGATGGAGATTATGAAACAGGAAAGAAAACAACAGAAGATAGGGCTATGAAGGTTTCAACAGCCAATATTAACGAAAGTATTAGAAGTTTTATTAAGGGAATGATTCAAAAACTAAAGATTTTAAATCAAAAATCTCCTTTTCAAAGAGAGATTCATTTACATGGGACAAATATGATGGCGTTAGAGGGTATGTTAAAAGCAGGAGGAGTAGTGCTTCCATTGAGTGAATTGGAAAAAAAAGGAATAGTTGTAACTAGCGGTGAATCACAAGGGTTGACTGATTTAAATCAACAAGTTGTGTCAACGGTTATTCTTGGTGGACAAATAGATACAGCTGTTCGATATGCTAATTGGGCTTCGGGGAGAAAAAAGGTGGTCGATATCGGTGGAGCGCACACACTTGGTGTAAGTCCTTCAAACATTGATGA
>JAYTXU010000044.1:0-2132 GCA_043742785.1 Candidatus Omnitrophota bacterium | reverse complement strand
TGGGATATAAAACCGCTAATCAGACGGTACAGGAGTGCTTAGAAAGCAACAGTTTTGCTTTAAGATCTAAAGTTGTCGCACTATGAGTTACAATTCGCGGGTATGTTGATATAATAATATTTATTATTTAAACTGTTTCGATTTGATATACTACGTAGTTTTTAAAGGGAACAAAAGGTATGGTAACTAAAGAAGAAATTATTGCTTTTGAAACAGAGATTGCTGGTATTTTTGCGACCGGTGTTATTCGTGCTCCTGTTCATTTGCGCGCTGGCCGGGAAGATGAATTGATTAGGATTTTTAAAGAATATCAAATCGGCGATGATGATTATATTTTCGGCTTTTGGGATTCTCATGAACTTGCTTTATTAAAGGGTGTTCCTCGTGAGGAATTAAAACAAGCTATTGTTCAAGGCAAAAGCATTTCTTTGTGTTTTCCGAAACAAAAAGTTCTTTGTTCTGGAATTGTTGGTTCTTTAATGGGAACAGCAGCAGGGGTAGCTTGGTCGCTTAAACAGCAAGGTAAAAAGGGGCGCGCTTTTCTCTTTTGCGGGGATATGTCAGCGGAAACAGGAATATTTCACGAAGCTGTAAAATATGTGACTAATTTTGATTTACCAGCTGTATTTATTGTTTGTGATAATGGAGTCTCTGTTATGACTAATACTAGGGAGACTTGGGGATCACAAGAACCATGGTTTAAAAACACAAAATACGAAAATAAAATTATCTATTTTAAATATACCAATGGTTATCCGCATTCAGGTCTTGGAAAATTGATAAAATTCTAAATATGCCAACGACCACACAATTAAAATATTTTGATGAATTAAAACGCACGATGGAATGGCTTGCAGGTCAACCAAAGGTGATGTTTGTAGGGCAAACGGTAGCAGGTCCTGGAACTTTTATGTTTCAGACTTTAAGAGATTGTCCTCCTGAAAGTACTCTTGAGATGCCTATTAATGAGAGTTTTCAAATGCAGTTTACGATTGGCATGGCTTTAGCGGGATATATTCCCGTATCTGTTTATCCTCGTCAGAATTTCTTATTATTAGCAACAGCAGACATGGCTAATATGCTTGATAAGTTGCCGGCTATTAGCGATGGGAAATGGCCTGTTAAGATTATTATTAGGGTTGCTACAGGCCCTGATGCTCCTGTTCATCCAGGACATCAGCATATAGGAAATTATGCGGAAGCTTTTCGTCAATTATTTGCTAATATTGAAGTAGTAGAACTCAATAATGCAGAAGATGTTTTTCCTGTTTATAAAAGTGCTTTTGAGCGTTTAGACGGAAAATCAACCTTGATCATTGAGCATGGTAATTTTTATAATGAAGAATATTACGCCAAGCGGATGATTTCAAGTCACACTAAAGATTCATAAAAGTCATGCATCACAATAGCCGTATCTTAATTGTTGGTCATCAAGATAGTTTAGAAAATTCCTTTTGGAATTATTTTTCTTCTCAAAAGTTCTCACAGGTCTACACAAATAGTAAAAATCGTCTGGATGTTCTTTCTCAAGCCAAGGTAGATAAATTTTTTAAGGATATTAGACCAGAGTATGTTTTTTTAGGTTCCATTCGTTCCGGAGGTATTGCTGTTAATCAAAAATTTCCATCAGAATTTATTTATGAAAACCTACAAGCTCAGAATAATCTGATTCATGCAGCGTATAAAAGAGGTGTTAAGAAACTGGTCTATTTTGGAGCTTCATGTGTGTACCCAAAGAAAGCAAAGCAGCCGATCAAAGAAAATACTCTTTTAACAGGTGTTATGGAAGAAACAAGTGAACCATATTCTTTGGCTAAATTAGCAGGAATTAAACTTTGTCAGACATATCGTCAGCAGTATGGGTTAGATGCGATCACGGTCGTGCCAGCCACTCTTTATGGTCCAGGTAGTGATACAAATATTGAGACAGCTCATGTCATGGGTTCTTTGATGGCTAAGTTCCATCAAGCTGTACAGAAAAAACACTCTCAGGTGATTGTTTGGGGAACAGGTAAACCTCGTAGGGAATTTTTGCATGTTGATGATTTTGTGGCTGGTGTTTTATTTTTGATGAAGAATTATAGTTCTGGCGATTTGATTAATCTGGGAGTTGGAGGCGACATTACTATTAA
>JAYTXU010000043.1:0-29435 GCA_043742785.1 Candidatus Omnitrophota bacterium | reverse complement strand
ACCCACTTCAGCCTCGAGAAAACTATGATGAAGAGTCTCTGGAAGAGTTAAAAGCTTCGATTAAAGAAAAAGGGATTTTGCAGCCTATTTTGATCCGTCCTAAAGGGGATCGTTTTGAAGTGGTTGCAGGTGAAAGACGTTTACGTGCCGCTCGTGCATTGGGGTTATCCACGATTCCTGCTGTGGTTAAAGAAATGACGGATAGCGAAACTCTTCTTTTGGCTTTGATTGAAAACATTCAACGTCAGGATTTGAATGTGATTGATGAGGCTAAGGCATTTGAGAAACTAGTGCAGGAATTCAAACTTTCTCAAGATCAAATTGCCAAAGCAGTGGGTAAGGACAGAGCAACCGTCTCAAACACTCTTCGTTTACTTAAGCTTCCTAAGGATATTCAAAATAAAATTGCAGAAGAAAAAATTTCTATGGGCCATGCTAGGGCGTTATTGGCACTTGATAATGAAGCGGCTCAGTTAAAAATGGCATACAAAATTATTAGTGAGAGTTTGTCGGTCCGGTCTGTCGAAGGAATTATTAATCAGGCGATAAACAGAAAACCAAAGAATACCAAGATACAGAAAGCCAAGGATCAGGATATTGCTAATCTCGAGGAAGAATTGAGAGGCATCTTGGGAACCAAGGTTACTGTGGAAGATAAAAAGGGTAAAGGGAAGCTCATTATTGAATATTATTCATTAGATGATCTTGACCGCGTGTTAAACCTTATAAGGAAGAAATAATTATTTATGGAACAAGTACTTGTACTTATTAAACCTGAAGGAATGCAGAAGGCAATTGTTGGAAATGTGCTCAATCAATTTGTTGGCAGCGACTTAAAACTTGTTGGTTTAAAGATTGTTAAACCATCGGTGAAGCTGGCAAGGGAGCATTATAAGTTACTCAAAGATAAATTTTTTTATAATCAAATTGTAGAATATTTAACGGGAAAATTTAATGAGGGAGCACCAGTCGTGGCGATTGTTTTTCAAGGAACATCTGCTATTAGAAAATGCCGTGAAATTGCAGGTGCTACCAATCCTGAAGAAGCGGATCCAAAAAGTGTCCGTGGCAAATACGGTCGCATAACGACTAAGGGATTGTTTGAGAACGTTGTTCACGTATCTAGCTCTGTAGAAGAAGCAAGGCGAGAAATAAAATTGTGGTTTAGAATTACGGAAATTCTTAAATAAAGGAACAATATGATCAGTGGAATGACAGGTTTTGGAACAAGTGAATTAGTCGTTGGCAAGGTTAAGGCCATGGTGGAGATAAAAAGCGTTAATCATCGCTATTTGGATCCAGCGTATTATTTACCGTCAGGATTTTCTTCTTATGAAGACAAGGTGCAAAAAATGATTGCTCGATCCTTAAAGCGAGGACGGGTGACAGTTTCCGTTCGTATTACAGAAAAACCGCAAATGACGATCACCGTCAATAAAGAATCGGTTAAACGTTATGCAGAGATTGCCAAGATGTTATCTAAAGAATTAAATTTAAAAAATGATCTTTCTACGGCGGATTTACTTAAACTTCCAGGAGTTGTTGAGGCTAAAGAAACTTTTGTGCATGCTATAGAAATTTGGCCAGCTGTTGAGAAAGCGCTTGAAAAAGCAGTGATTTCGGTGGTGGCGATGCGTAAAAGAGAAGGAAAATCGATAGCTATAGATATTAATGGGCAGCTTAAAAAAATGTATTCTCGAATTGTTCAAATTAAAAAACATGCGGCAGGATTGCTCAAGGAGAAAAAGGGGAAGATCTCAAAGGAAGAATTTTTAAGTTATCAAAAAAGCAATGATATCAACGAAGAACTTTCTCGCCTGTCTCACCATATTGAAGAGGCTAAAGCTCTGCTTAAGCAGTCCGAAGGAGCTGGGAAGAAACTTGATTTTATCGCCCAGGAAATGCAAAGAGAAACGAATACGATTGGTTCTAAGGTCCAAGACAATTTTATTTCGGCTGCAGTAATTGCCCTGAAAGCAAAGGTAGAAAAGATCCGTGAACAGGCTAATAACGTTGAATAAAATAAAACTAGGACTACAAAGACCAAGGACTTCTTCAAAGAAGGGTAAGGTGGTTATTCTTTCAGGTCCTTCAGGATCAGGAAAAACTACGCTGCACAAAGCGCTTTTAGAGTCTTCTCTTTTTAAAGGGAGATTGGTTAAATCTATTTCTGCTACGACACGTTCTAAAAGAACGGGGGAGAAAGAAGGGAAGGATTATCTTTTTTTAACAGAAGAACTATTCGCTAGACGTATTCGAAGAGGATATTTCTTGGAGTGGGAAAAAGTTTTTGATAATTTTTATGGAACACCCAAGGTGCAGGTTCTTAATCTCTTAAAAAAAGGGAAGAATGTTCTTTTATGTATCGATGTTAAGGGGGCTGCTCGTGTTAGTGAACAATTCCCAGATGCTGTTAAAATTTTTATTAAACCGCCCTCCATGCAGGAATTACGCAGGCGACTAGAAGTGCGTGCTTCCGAAACCCACGAAACGCTTAAACAAAGACTGGAAGTTGCCTCCGAAGAGCTCGAAAACGCTAAAGATTATGATCATATCATCATTAATGGTTCGCTGGAAAAAGCCAAAAACGATCTTCAAACGCTTGTGGCCAAGGTTCTGGGTATAGGTTGACAATCTAGGGCAGCTGTGCTATAAATATCGGCTCTAAAACTGTTTATGAAGAGGATACTATTATGACAATATTGTCAAAATATACAGGAGGCAGAAGGATGGGTTATCAACCGCTAGAAGAATTATTACCAAGAGCTAATATGAGTATTTATCGTTTAGTTCGATTAGCCTCTAAACGTGCACTAGAACTTTCTGAAAATGGAGCTAAATTAGTGGATGCGCCTGCAGAACAAAAGTTAACAACTACCGCTTTGGAAGAAATCAAGCAGGGCAAGGTTATCGATAAGCTCGTCGTAGACATGGAAATAGCTGCTAATAAAAAGAAAAAGTAATGACTCAAAGATTAAAAAAAATTGTTTTAGGCGTATCTGGAAGCATTGCCGCCTATAAATCCGCTGATTTAATTCGTCGTTTTCAAGAAGAAGGTTGTGATGTTTCAGTTGTTATGACCAAGGAAGCGACTGAATTTATTACTCCTTTAACCTTGGCAACTCTCTCCGGGAAAAATGTTTATTCAGATATGTTTGCTAAAGACAATTGGAGCATGGGGCATATTGAATTAGCCAAGGCAGATTATTTGGTGATCGCACCAGCTACAGCAAATGTGATTGGTAAAATGGCTGCAGGATTGGCGGATGACTTTTTAACGACGCTGGTTGTTAGCACTAAAACGCCTATTTTTATTGCGCCTGCGATGAATGAAGAGATGTATACAAATGTGATTGTAAAAGAAAATTGTGCAAAGTTAAAAAAACACGGGATCAAATTTATTGAACCTGTTAAGGGTAGGTTAGCTTGCGGTATTACAGGCGTTGGACACTTGGCTGAAGTTGAAGATATTGTAAAAGCTGTTTTAAAGTAGGACAGTAAGGGGTTGTTAAGGGGATTAGCCCCTTAAGGCTGGCAGAGAAATTTAAGGGAAAGATACAGCGTAAGCGTCATAAGAAAACCGTTAGGTTTTCTTATGAGGAGCAATTCCCGAGGAGCTTTTAAGCGAATTGCGACGGCGGGGTAGCCAAGTGGTAAGGCAGCGGTCTGCAAAACCGCTATTCACCGGTTCGATTCCGGTCCTCGCCTCCAAATAAATTTTGGTAGTACTAGGAAGGTGATGGATAACATCATCTGTGTTTAAGGGCGGGTGGTGGAATTGGTATACACGCAGGACTTAAAATCCTGTGGCCGTAAGGCTGTGAGGGTTCAATTCCCTCCTCGCCCACCAATTTTAAATTAGACAGTACGGTGCATGAAGTACGACGGACCCGTAGCTCAGCTGGTTAGAGCGCATCCTTGACATGGATGAGGTCAGAGGTTCGAGCCCCCTCGGGTCCACCAGTATTAATTAGTGACAGGCACTAATTAATAAAACAAGCAGCAGGAAATAATTAGTGCCTGTCACTAATAATTAAACCTCGATGGATTATTCAAAAGACATAGATAAACTTCGTCACACTTGCGCGCACATCATGGCTCAGGCTGTTCAGGAACTTTGGCCAGACGTCAAGGTGACGATCGGTCCTGCCATCGAAAACGGCTTCTATTACGACTTTGATAAGAAAGAAGCATTTACAGATGCTGATTTAAAATCCATTGAAAAAAAGATGTTCAATATTATTAATAAAAAACCCGTGTTGACAAAAGAAATTTGGACTCGCGGGCAAGCTCTCGAATATTTTAAACTTAAAAATGAATCGTATAAGGTTGAATTGATTGAAGGTCTTTCCGAAGAGGAAGAAATTTCTATTTACAAAACAGGAGATGCTTGGCTTGATTTATGTAAAGGTCCTCATGTTGAAAACGTTGGATTGATTAAAGGCGTTAAATTGTTATCCGTTGCGGGCGCTTATTGGCGTGGGGATGAAAAAAGACCGATGCTTCAACGTATTTATGGAACTGCTTTTTTTACTCAAAAAGAACTCGACGAATATTTGAAAATGCTAGCAGAGGCCGCCAAGCGCGATCACAGAAAAATAGCCACTCAATTAGATCTGTTTCATATTTATCACGATAGCGCAGGTGCCGGATTAGTTTTCTATCATCCTAATGGGGCCATGCTTCGCAAGCTCATCGAAGATTATTTAAGAGAGCAACATTTAAAGAACGGATATCAACTGGTTGTGACTCCTAATATTCTCAAAGGGAAGCTTTGGGATATTTCAGGACACAGTGGCCACTACAAAGAAAACATGTATTACTTTAAAGTTGATGAGGAAGAATATGCAGTAAAACCAATGAATTGCCCAGGACATATTCTTATTTATAAATCCAAGATTCGCTCTTATCGGGACCTGCCTATCAGATATTTTGAATTAGGGACTGTTTATCGTCAAGAAAAGGTAGGGGTTCTTCATGGACTTCTTCGCGTGCGAGGGTTTACTCAAGATGACGCGCACTTATTTTTACGTCCTGATCAAATCAAAGCAGAGGTTATAAAGGTTATTGATTTTGTTTTTGAGACGATGAATGATTTCGGATTTTACGATCTTCATATTGAACTCTCAACACAGCCTAAAGATTCGATGGGAGCACAGGACAATTGGGACAAAGCAACAGCTGCTCTTAAAGATGCGTTAGAGACGAAAAAATTAACATATAGCGTTGATGAGGGCGGGGGTGCATTTTATGGCCCTAAGATCGACATTAAACTCAAAGATGCGATTGGTCGTTTATGGCAATGTGGAACTATTCAATGCGATTTTAATTTGCCAGAACGTTTTGAATTGAACTTCATTGATGATCAAGGTCAGCAGCAGCGTCCAATTATGCTCCACAGAGCTATTTTAGGATCGCTAGAAAGATTTATCGGTACCTTGATTGAACATTATGCGGGAAATTTTCCGCTTTGGCTTGCTCCTAATCAGGTAGTGATTATTCCGATAGGGGAAGCGCACAATCAATTTGCTCAAAGCATGAAGAAGCTTTTATGCGACGAAGATTTTCGCGTCAGCGTGGATGATCGCAATGAATCACTGTCTAAGCGTATTCGTGAAGCATCAATGTTGAAAATTCCGTATCAGATTATTATTGGAGATAAAGAGCTGGAACTAAAAAGCTTCTCTGTCCGTATACAAACAGGGGGGGATTTGGGTTCGATGAGCCCACAAGAGCTTTTGGAGAGACTTAGGCAACAGATTGTTGACAAGAAATAAAAAGTAAGGATAATAGGCCTTTAATGCACTTGGGTTTGTTTGAAGAAACGTCAGGTGATCTTTTTAATTAAAAGTGGAGGAAAGACAATTTTAAAAAATATTCGCATTAATAATCAAATTCGTTCTAAAGAAGTTCGTGTGATTGGCCCGGAGTCAGAGCAATTAGGAGTTGTTACTCTTATTCGAGCATTAGAATTAGCTAATGAATATGAATTAGATTTGGTGGAAGTGGCACCAACAGCTGCTCCTCCGGTTTGTAGGATTATAGATTTCAGTAAGTATAAGTATGATCAAGAAAAGAAAGAGCGTAAGGTTAAGAAGAATCAGCACGTGACTCATTTAAAGCAGATTCGTATCAAACCTCATATCAGTGATCACGATTTAGATATCAAAATGAAGCAGGCTGTTGCTTTTCTTTTAAAGAAAGATAAGGTTAAAGTTAACATGGTTTTTTCTGGACGAGAAATGTCTTTTAGAGATCAGTGGAAAGCGTTAATTGAGAAGGTTGTGGCTAAAACAGCAGAGCACGCCACTTTAGAGAAACAACCGTTGGCTGAAGGACGCATTGTTTCGATGGTGTTTGCACCTAAGATGGACAAATAATAAGAATGCTTATAGCAAGAAATCAAGTGACTTAGCAACACAAGGCTTTTGTTATAAGAATAAGTTAAAAATAAAAACAAGAGGTTATTATGGGAATAGGTAAAAAGGGAAAATTAAAAACAAACAAAAGTGCTGCTAAGCGTTTGCGTCAAACCAAAACAGGTTTGCTTAAAAAACGTAGCGCAGGTCGTCAGCATATTCTTGGTAAAAAGACACGTAAACAAAAAAGACATTTGCGTAAGGATGGTTATCTTTCACCAGCTGACGCCAAACGCATCAGGAGGTTGTTGCCATATGGTACGCATTAAAAGTAATGTTTATTCACATAAAAGAAAAAAGAAGGTCTTAAAAGAAGCTAGAGGACAATTTGGCAACCGTAGTAAACGCTACAAGGAAGCCATCAAGTCTCTTCTTAGTTCTCGTCAATATGCTTTTTATGATCGCAAAAAAAAGAAAGGGGATTTCCGTACCCTTTGGATTGTTCGTTTAAATGCTGCTTGTCGCGAAGCGGGAGTTTCCTACAGTCGTTTTATTGACGGATTAACTAAAGCTAATATTGTTATTGATCGTAAGATCTTATCTGAGTTGGCAATTTCAAATCCTGAAATTTTCCTTCAAATTGTAGAGACAGCTAAGAAGGCAGCTTTGAGTGCTCCTAAAAAAGTGCAAGTAGTTCATGTAAAACGAGCAAGAAATAAAATTGATAGAAATCGACCAGCTAAAGAGGCTAATCAAGCTAAAAAAGCTAAATTAGTTAAAGTAGCTACGGTTTCTAAAGTTGCTAAAGCAGTTAAAGCTAAGGCGTAAGCACAAAGATTAAAATTCAAAACCCCGCCTTAAATTAAGTGCGGGGTTTTGGTTTTTATGCAGACTTATCCGTAAGATTATAATGCAGAACTTTCAAAACTTCCAACAGCAGGCTAGAGAAGACGCAAATCTAATTAGCGATGCTCAGTCGCTTGAAAATTATCGTTTAAAATATTTAGGCAAAAAGGGAAAGGTCGCAGAAATTTTCGCTTCTCTTTCTAACGCAGTGTCTCAAGAAAAAGCGGCAATTGGTAAGGCAGCCAACGATCTGCGCATCCTTGTTAATTCGCTTATCGAAGAGAGATCAAATTTTACAGGAAAGTTATTTAGTAAAAAAGAATGTATTGATAGTTCTCTTCCTGGAACAGGTGCTGTTTTAGGACATCAACATATTTTAACTCAAACAATTGAAGAAATTTGTGATGTATTTGAGAAGCTTGGATTTGTGATTGAAGAAACACCAGAGATTGAAAGTGAATTTCATAATTTTACAGGATTAAATATCCCCCTAGATCATCCTTCCCGCGATTCGTTTGATACTTTTTATGTGGATCAAGATGATTTCAGTGCTAAAGGGCGAAAGCTTTTGCTTCGAAGCCATACATCACCAGGGCAAATAAGAATTATGAAGGAACATAAGCCGCCGCTGGCCGTGATTGTTCCCGGACGTGTGTATCGACCGGATGCGGTGGATGCCAGCCATTCCTTTATGTTTCATCAGTTAGAGGGATTTTTGGTAGACGAGAGAATTCAATTTGCAGATCTAAAAGGACTTTTAACAGAATTTTGTCGAAGGTTTTTTGGAAGCAATGTAAAAATGCGTTTTCGTCCTCATTTTTTTCCTTTCACTGAGCCATCAGCAGAAGTAGATATTTCTGCTGAGACTTTAGGTATCGGTAAGAAAAAGTGGTTGGAAATTTTGGGCTGTGGAATGATTCACCCAGAAGTTTTTAAGGCCGTCGGCTATCCTAAGGATAAATATACAGGATTTGCTTTTGGCATGGGAATTGAACGCATGGCTATGCTGAAATACGGCATTAACGACATTCGTTTGTTTTATGAGAATGATGTGCGGTTTTTGAAACAGTTTTGACGTAGGGGCGACCCTCTGTGATCGCCCGATAAGTTAGGGCAGGCACAGAGGCCTACCCCTACAGAATAATATTATGAAACTATCATTAAATTGGTTAAAAGATTACATCGACCCTAAATTATCAACGGATAATTTGGCACATCGTCTGGTTATGGCTGGATGGGAAGTGGAATCTGTAGAAACAGTGGGCAAGGATACTGTTTTCGAGCTTGAGATTACACCTAATCGTCCGGATTGTTTAAACATTTTAGGATTAGCTCGCGAGATCGGTGCAATTACCAATAAGAAGGTTAAGTATCCTAAGACAAAGACCTACAAGACAACAACTGCCAAAACACTAGTTAGCATTGAAGATAAAAAAGACTGCAGACGCTATGTCGCAACATTAATTAAAAATACAAAAATAGTCAATTCTCCATACAGCTTATGCGATCGCCTGACATCGTTAGGATTAAAAACGATCAGCAATGCGGTTGATAGTACCAATTTTGTTCTTATGGAAACTGGTCAACCTCTCCATGTTTTTGATTATGACAAAATTGCTGGAGGGAAGATTGTTGTTCGGCGCGCTAAACAAGGGGAGAAGATTACTACAATCGATGGAGTGGAGAGAAGTTTAGATTCATCTATTCTAGTCATTGCTGACGATAAGAAACCTATTGCTATTGCCGGTATTATGGGAGGCAAGGATACGGAAGTAACATCATCGACTAAAAATATTTTACTTGAGAGCGCACATTTTGACATGACTATTGTTCGAAGGGCTAGCCGTAAATTAGGCCTGCGCAGTGATTCTTCGTATCGTTTTGAACGTAACGTGGATATCACCGGTGTTTTAATAGGGGCTAACCGAGCGACAGATTTATTATTAGAATTAACTCAGGGGAATATCGTCGATAGAATAGATACTTACGTTGCGGTTAAAACAGCACGAAAAGAAATTACGGTTAGCGAAGAGGCAATTGAAACTCTTTTAGGAGGGAAGATTCCTATAACAAAAGTTAAACGCATTTTAATTAGTCTTGATTTTAAAGTTTTGCTTAAGGGCAAAAACCTTTCTGTTATTGCTCCAGCATTTAGAGGAGACATTAAGCAGACTGTTGATTTGATTGAAGATGTTTCGCGTATCATTGGGTTTGATCGTATGCCCGTCAGTTTTCCGCAAATTAAGGCGAAGAATTTAATTGTCAATTCTAGGCCATCTTCCGTGAAGAAGATGGTTCGAAGAACGCTCACAGGATCAGGGTTAGATGAGATTGTGACGCTGTCTTTGCTAAGCACAAAGAATCTAGATAAATGTCTTCAGCAGAATTTAAAACAGGTGAAGGTGACAAATCCATTATCTTCTGAACAAGAGTTAATGAGACCTTCCTTGCTACCTAGTTTTATGCAGGTGCTTGTAGGAAATTTTAATCGTGGAGAAAAGAATTTAAGTTTATTTGAAATTGCTCCTATTTATTTGCCACAAGAAGAGAAGTCGACACTCGCTATTCTTTTAACAGGGAATCGATATCAAGATTGGAGGCTTTCACGTAGAGCGGAAGTTGAATTTAGCGATTTAAAAGGAACGCTAGGAAACATCTTTGATGCGTTGGGGGTGCGAGCATTATTTGAAATTTCACAAGAAACTTTCCTCGAAGAAGGATTCCAAAGTGTTATTAAGGTGAATGGGAAAGCTATTGGATTTGCTGGAAAATTAAGTAAGACTGTTTTACAAAACTGGGACATTAAATACCAGGATGTTTATTTTGCTCAAATAGATTTAGAATCCTTGTTTATTTTGCCTATGAAAACTGTTCGTTTTGAATCTTTAGCGGAATTCCCAGCTATTGTGCGCGATGTATCATTGGCTGTTAAAAAAGAGATTCCGTATAGAGAAATTGAGAAAATTTGTCTTCAAAACAGTACAGATATTTTGAAGGACATTAAATTTATTGAGCAGTATGTAGGAGATAAGGTTTCTTCAGAGCAGAAAGCATTGGTTTTTTCTCTGGTGTATCAAAGTCGCAGCCGTACTCTTCGTGAAGAAGAAGTTAACTCAACGCATCAAAGGATCACAGATGCTTTAGTTAGCCAATTAGGAGCGAGTAGACGTTAGCAAATCTGTTTTATTAAAAAAGGAGAGAATTATGAATAAGGGCAGATTATTTTTAGGAGCATTATTAGTATTAGGGTTAACCGTTGTTGTTCCTGTGTGGGCAGAGGAAACAACAAACAGAGCGGATAATGATCATCAAGAATTGAAAGCAGATCGCCAAGAACTAAGAACTGATCACAAAGAAAAAGTAGAAGATAAAAAGGCTCGTCACGAAGCTCGCCGTAAATTACATGAGGATAGAAAAAGCGGTGTCAGTGAAGATGTTATTAAGGCGGACAAAGAAAGATTGAATAGTGCGCGTAAAGAAGTTCGTGCTGATCGCAAAGAAATGAGAAGCGACCGCAAAGAATTACATCAAGATCATCACAATGCTAAGGCGGATCATAGGGCAGCTCATCGTAAATAAGGGTTAGGTTTTAGATATAACTCCGGTTGGTTTTAGACAACCGGAGTTATTTTTAGAAAGATCTCCATTTTTATTCCATTGGCAAAAAATCCTTCCGTGATATAATTTGCTTACCCTGCTAAGCGCGTTAGGACTTGCGCTGTATTGAACCACAAAACTAATACTAGGGAATTGGTTCTTGTAGGCTAGCCTTGGCTGTCTCATACTGATTCCCACCTGTGAAAACAGGTTCCATACACCAGGACCGACGGCGGTGCGGGGCTTCTCTTATGTCCAATCTTTTTGAATCTACAGAAACGGTAATTAAAGATTCTCCTTTAGCTGCTCGCATGCGTCCGACCACCTTAGAAGAATACGTGGGGCAGAAACATGTATTAGGAGAAGGAAAGCTTTTGACGCGCGCTATTGCCGCGGATCGCATTTCATCACTTATTCTTTATGGGCCTCCAGGTGTTGGAAAAACAACACTAGCTTTATGTATTGCTAAACGCACTGAAAGTCATTTTGAAAGAATTAATGCTGTTTCTTCCAATGTAGAAGAGATGCGGAAGATTTTATCCGGGGCTCAGCAGAGACGTAGTATGAGTGGCCGTAAAACACTTCTTTTTATTGATGAAATCCATCGTTTTAATAAAGCTCAGCAGGATATTTTAATGCCGGATGTGGAAGAGGGAAATGTTATTTTGATTGGAGCAACAACACTGAATCCGTTTTTTTCTATTGTGGGGCCTCTTATTTCGCGCTCGCAAATTTTCGAACTCCAAAGTTTAACGAGGGAAGATATTAAAGAATTACTTAAACGTGCCATTAAGGATAAGGATAGAGGAGTGGGGTTTCTAAATATTCAAGCGGATGAGGAAGCTCTAGATTTTTTAGCTGAATCTTCTGATGGGGATGCTCGCCGGGCGCTTAACGCTTTAGAAGTGGGAGCTTTGACGACCCCTAAAGATAAAGAAGGAGTTGTTCTTTTTAATTTGAAGGTTGCAGAAGAAAGTATTCAAAAAAAGCAGGTGCAGTACGATGCGGATGGCGATGAACATTACAATACGATTTCCGCTTTTATTAAATCGATGCGCGGTTCTGATCCGGATGCGACGCTGTATTGGATGGCCAAGATGATTTATGCTGGGGAAGATCCTCGTTTTATTGCCAGAAGAATTGTGATTTGTGCCAGCGAAGATGTGGGGAATGCTGATCCTCAAGCATTAGTTTTAGCCGTAAGCGCACTGCAGGCCAGTGAATTTGTAGGTCTACCGGAGGCTAGAATTATTTTAGCTCAAGCGGCCATTTATGTAGCTTGTGCACCAAAGTCCAACGCCTCGTATCTAGGAATCGACAAAGCTTTGGCGGATGTGAAGGAAAAACGTATCCAAAGTGTTCCGGAGCATCTTAAAGACGGTAGCTATAAAGGAGCGACCAAGCTAGGACACGGACAAGGCTATAAATATGCTCACGATTATCCCAATCATTATGTTTCTCAAGAATACATGCCCTTTAAAGCTACGTATTATGAACCTACTTCTCTTGGCTATGAAGCCAAAATCAAAGAGCGCCTAGAGAAGTTAAAAAGGTAGGACACAATAAGAGAGTAGTGTACTTTTTTTTAAAAAATGATAATATATGTCTCGCATGAAGGAAAAAGGCTCTTTAAGAACATATTATTTAGAGCTTCTTACGAAGCAGACGAGTATAGATAGGAAATCTAAAAGCGAGCTCATCGGAGTAAAGCTTTTTGAGCTTAAGGCTATAAGTAAGGCCAAAACAATCCTGTTTTATGCTTCTCTGCCGGGCGAAGTGGATACTTTCGCGATGATAACTAAGGCTATCGAACTTAAAAAACACATCTGTTTACCTATTGTGGTTGAAAATCAAAGGAAAATGATTCCTACATTAACCAAAACGTTGGCTGATTTAGAAAAAGGTGCCTATGGCATTTCCCAGCCTCGCTACGATGTTTCTTTAGAAGTAAATCCTAAAGATATCGATGCCGTGATTGTTCCAGGATTGGCTTTTGATAAATCCAACAATCGTTTAGGCAGAGGGGCGGGTTACTATGACCGTTTTTTAGCCTCTTTGTCTGCGGATACAGCTACCATTGGTTTAGCTTTTGATTTTCAAATTGTCGATCGCCTTCCATTAGAGGAACATGACGTTCCTCTGTCTGCTATCATTTCGAATTAACCGCTTTTTCCTGATTATTAATATAAGTTGCACGGAAAGGAGACACTTGTTATGGAAAATTTAGGTGGAATGTTTATTCTTATTTTTATCGGTATAGGATGCTTAATTGCCGGCTTTCTTTTGAATAATTTCTTATCATCCAAAAGAACAAAGGAAGCTCAGACGGGCGCTTCAGATATTAAAGAATTAGCTAAAAGAGAAGCAGATACGATTCGTAAAGAAGCAGAGCTTTCAGCTAAAGATATCATGATTAAAATGCGGCAGGAATTTGAGACTCAAACCAAGGAGCGTCGTGATGAGCTTGGGTTAGCAGAAAAAAGAATTGTTTCTCGCGAAGAAAATTTGGATAAGAGAGTGGATCTATTAGAGAAGAAGGAAAAAGATTTAGCCACACGTTTAGATGTTTTGCGTGAAGGAGAAAGTCAAAATAAAATTAAAACGGATGAACTCTCTAAAGTTTTGACAGAAGAAAAACAAAGACTTCAGACCATTGCTAATTTATCTACTGAAGAAGCCAAGAAAATTTTATTAGCGCGTATCGATGATGACCTAGCTACCGAAAAAGCGTTACGTATTCGTCACAGCAATGAAGAAGCTAAGGACTCAGCGGATAAGAAAGCTAGAGAACTGATCACGATAGCTATTCAACGTTGCGCCTCGGATCATACGGCCGAGACAACTATTTCTGTTGTTCCTCTTCCTTCTGATGAGATGAAGGGACGAATCATTGGTCGTGAAGGACGCAATATTCGTGCATTGGAACAAGCAACAGGAGTGGATATTATTATTGATGATACTCCAGAGGCGGTCACTATTTCGGGGTTTGATATGATGCGCCGTGAGATTGCGCGTATGGCGATTGAACAATTAATTGGAGATGGACGTATTCATCCTGGACGTATTGAAGAAGTTGTTCAGAAGGCTAAGGATGAATTGGATAAAAAAATTAAAGAAGAAGGCGAACGTGCGGTTATTGAATTAGGAATTCATGGGATGCATCCGGAATTAATCAAACTTGTTGGTAAACTGCGCTACAGAACATCTTTTGGTCAAAATGGTTTGAATCATTCCATAGAAGTTTCCAAGCTTATGGGCATTATGGCTTTTCAGTTGGGGATCGATGTAAAACTAGCTAAGCGCTCAGGTCTTCTGCATGATATCGGTAAGGTTGTTTCTTCCGATGTGGAAGAAGGAACCCACGCCATTGTTGGAGCTAGACTTTGTCGTAAGTATGGAGAAACAGAAGAGGTGTCTTATGCGGTTGAAAGTCACCATGGTGAAGTAGAAATGAATACTCTCTATGGAATTTTAACATCAGCAGCGGATGCGATTTCAGCAGCTCGTCCAGGCGCTCGTGCGGAAAGCATGGAAACCTATATTAAACGTTTGGAAAATTTAGAGAGAATATCAAATTCTTTTAAAGGAGTTGAAAAGTCTTACGCTTTGCAGGCTGGGCGTGAGATTCGTATTATTGTTATGCCAGAAAAAGTTAATGATGATGAAGCAGTTATTATGGCACGCGATATTAGAAAGAAAATCGAAGAGGAAATGGAATATCCAGGGCATATTAAGGTGATGGTTGTTCGTGAAACTAGAGCTATTGAATTTGCAAAGTAGTTTTGTCATCCCCGAACCTGCCTGCCGGCAGGCAGGTTCTTTTAATCGGGGATCCAGATACTAGTGAACTAGATTGAAGTTTTCGCGGGAATGACAAAGGTATTTATGAACATATTATGCATTGGTGACATAGTTGGCCGTCCAGGACGGGAAGTCTTAACTAAGGAACTTCCTTTGGTTAAGAAAGAACACTCTATTGATTTTGTTATTGTTAATGGGGAGAACGCGGCCGGAGGTAGCGGAATTTTACCTAAACATGCAGAAGAGATTTTTGCTCTAGGGGTTGATGTTATTACCTTGGGAGATCATGTTTGGGATAAGAGAGAAATTTATCCATATTTAACAGAGACATCTGAAATTATCCGTCCCGCTAATTTTCCTGAGGGTGCTCCAGGTATTGGATGGACTGTCATTGAGGCGCATAATGGAATTAAAGTGGGTGTAATTAATCTTTTGGGACGTAGTTTTATGAGATACAATGTTAATTGTCCTTTTAAAGCATTGGATGAAATTTTAAATGAACTTTCTTCTTTGACAAAAGTGATTGTGTTAGACATGCATGCTGAGACTACCAGCGAGAAGGTAGCGATGGGGCATTATGCAAATGGTAGATTATCAGCGGTATTTGGCACACACACACACATTCAAACAGCCGATGAGAAGATTCTATCAGAAGGAACAGCTTATATTACAGATTTAGGAATGAGTGGGCCCTATGATTCGGTCATTGGTCAAAATAAAGAAAAGATTTTAGAAAGATTTTTAACAAGCCTTCCTCAAAAATTTGAAGTAGCTCTTACGGGAGCAAAACTTTGTGGGGCTATTATTAGTGTAGATGAAAAAACCGGGCGAGCCAGCAGTATTGTTCGCCTCCAACAAGGATAAAGCCTATGAATTGGAGTGGTTTAAATCGTCGCAGATTTCCTCGTGTGATTTACCCATGTTTGATTAAATTAACATCTAATAAGGAAGAAGTAGAAAATATCTTGACCCACACTGAGAATGTTGGAACCGGAGGGATTTGCATTATTGTGAAAAAAGAAGTAAAACTTTTTACAGATGTGGAATTAGAGATTGATTTACTTGATATTGATGAGCATATTAAAACAGCAGGTAAGGTAGTTTGGGTTGTTCGAAGAAAAGCAATCGAAACTGTTAAGCCGATGTTTTATGATGTTGGAGTTGAGTTTTGTGAAATGTCTTCTAAGCATAAAGAACACTTAAAAGAGACAATTGATCGTCTTATTAAAAATGGGGCTACTATTTTGAAAGAAGAGGATTAAGAATGTTGTCAGAAAATAAACGAAAGTTTCCAAGAGTAAATTACCCATGCTCGTTAACAATATGGCAGGGATCAGGATATGATACAATTATGACGAATACATCCAACCTCGGAGCAGGAGGAATCTTGGTTCATATTAATCAAGGGATGATGATTGGCGCTAAGGTAGAAATTAAGATTGATTGCTTAAAAGAAGCTTCTTTTGAGTGCAACGGATTGGTGCTACGTTGTCATCAAAACAGAGAAAGTATGGAAGATTCTGGGGAGACATATTCAGTGGCGATTGCTTTTGAAGGATTAGATGAAAAAAGAGCCTTACAGCTTAAAGAAGTGATTGAAAAGTTCTTAAACTCTGAAAGTGCTAATTAATATGATACGAGTTCGTTTTGCGCCGTCCCCGACGGGATATTTACATATAGGAGGGGCGCGTACGGCATTATTTAACTGGATGTACGCCAAGGCTCAAGGGGGCAAGTTTATTTTGCGTATTGAAGATACAGATAAGGTTCGATCTAAGAATGAGTATTTGGATGAAATTTTAGATAGCATGAAGTGGTTAGGATTAGAGTGGGATGAATTTTATAAACAAAGTGACCGTTTTGATTTATATCGTCAATATGCAGACAACCTTTTAAGTGAAGGTAAGGCCTATAAGGATGGGGAAGCCATTATTCTTAAGGTTCCTGAAAAAGTTGTTAAGATTTATGATTTGATTCGAGATGAAATAGTTGTTGATACTAAAGAAATAAAAGATCAGGTTCTGATGAAATCGGACGGTTCTCCCACCTATAGTTTCGCCTGTGTCATTGATGATGCCTTGATGGAAATTTCTTGTGTGATTCGAGGAGAAGATCATATTTCTAATACTCCCAAACAAATTTTAATTTATGAAGCGTTAGGGTTTAAACCGCCTAAGTTTGCACATTTACCTCTCATTTTAGATGATGAACGTGCACGTATGTCAAAACGGGCTGGAGCTGTGGCCGTTACTGATTATCGCACTCAGGGTTTCTTACCGGAGGCTGTTGTTAATTACTTGATGCTTTTAGGTTGGTCTCCAGGCAATAATCAAGAAAAGGTTACTCTAGCCTCGGCGGTTAAGAATTTTTCAATAAAGAAGGTGAATAAGGCAGGAGCTATTTTTTCTTTAGATAAACTTAAATGGCTTAATGGGCAGTATATTAAAGACGCAGATACGGCAAAGCTAGTAGAATTGATTATTCCTTTATTGAAGAATAAGTATCCAGAAAAAAATTTACCTGATAGTAAAGCATTAGAAAATATTGTACACTTGTTTAAAGGTCGACTAGCGACTTTGGTGGATTTTTTAGAGTGGACGGATTTTATTTTTCTTGATCAAGTGAGGTATGACGAAGAATCAAAAGAGAAGCATCTCTCATTGGATAGGTCTAAAGAGTTTGCTCTCTTGGCAGAAGCATTAATTAAGGTTAACGATTTTAATTCTAAATCAGCTGAGGAAGCCTTTCGTTTGGTTGTCGATCAATTGGGATTAGCAGCAGGAGACTTAGTTCATCCTGTTCGCGTTGCATTAACTGGACGTTCGGTGGGGCCAGGGTTGTTTGATACGATGGCTATTTTGGGACAAGATAAGACGGTGGATCGTTTGCGAAAAATCTCTAATCGAGGATAAGGTTATGATGAGAAATTTTTTAATTGGGAATATAGTATTGACCGTTCTTTTAATGAGTGGTTGTGAAACGGTCAAAGGAGCGGCGGTCGGAGCGACAAAGGATGTTGACAATACAGTGGTTGTTGCATGTAAAACGGGAGAGACAATTGTCGATGCATTTAATCAGGGGGATGATAAAAAACCCAGGGGAGCTGTTTATAAGACAGATGATTGGATCAAAGAACATTTGTGGTAAATAGACCATTGGACACTGCCTTGTCGTCTAATTGGTAGGACATGAGACTCTGGATCTCAGTGCCTAGGTTCGAGTCCTAGCGAGGCAACCAAAATTTATAAAAATACCCTCTTTATGGGGGTATTTTTATTTTGAGAGGTAGACATTTATCTTATTAGAAGATATAATTTAGTTCTGTATGAGAAATCCCCTCCGATCCTTTAGTGTACGCGTGACCTTAGCTATTATTGTTTCAATGGTTACACTCATTCTCTTAGATAATAGCGTTGTGTATCAGTTTACCGTAGAATCTCAAGTAGAAAACTTACGAAACTATCTTAAAACTATTGCTCAAACAGCAGCGATGATAATCAAAGAAGAGGATTTGGTAAAGATTCCTTTATCTAAAGAAGGGATTAATACCCCAGAGTATCAAATTATTAGCGAGCAATTGAAGAGAATAAAAGCAGCAAATCCTAAAATTGAATATATTTATATTTTAATAAGAACAGACGGTGGAAAAAATTGGAAGTTTATTGTAGATTTAGATGAAAGTAAGGTGGGAGCCATTCCAGGGAAGAAATATGATGTTTCCCGATTTAGTCAAATGATCAAAGGATTTAATTCGCCTTCTGCAGATTTTAAATTAGAAAAAGATGAATGGGGAAGCACTCTATCGGGATATGCTCCTATTCGCGACACTATCGGCAGGCCGGTGGCCTTGCTTGGGGTAGACATGGATGCAAGTAGTGTTTATGAAATGAAGAATCAAATTCGAAAAAGAGCTTTGATGCTTTTAGGGGTAGGGTTACTTATTGCTATATTTTTGGGATCTATTATATCAAGAAGAGTTGTTGGACCAATTAATAAGCTTAAAGTAGGGATTGAGTATATTGCTGAGGGGCATTGGCATCATCAGGTGAGGGTTAAGGGAGATGATGAGATTTCACAGTTAGCTAAATCTTTTAATGAAATGGCGAGTGGTCTTCATGATTCTCGTCAGAAATTATTAAATTATTTTTATGATGCTGTTAAAGTTTTAGTTATGCTTTTAGAGGCAAGGGATCACTATACTTTAGGGCATTCAGAATCGGTGGCGCATTATTCTGAAAAAATAGCGTTACGTTTAGGGATTGATACAAAAACAGTGGAGTTTTTTAAAAGAGTTGTTCTTTTACATGATATTGGCAAGGTGGGGGTTCGAGACAATGTTTTGCTAAAAGCAGGAAAATTAGATGAGCATGAGTGGGCCATTATTAAGCTGCATCCTGTTTTAGGGGAACAAATTTTAAAACCACTGCTTAAAGATCCAATCATGCTTTCGATAATCCGTAATCATCATGAACGTTATGATGGGAAGGGATATCCTGATGGGTGGAGTAAGGATCAAATTCCTTTATTAGTGGCTATTGTTACAGTGGCCGATAGTTATGATGCTATGATATCAACACGTTCGTATCGTCATGCGATGAGCAAAGAACAGGCAACTGAACAGTTAGTCGATAACAGAGGAACGCAGTTTCATCCAGATGTGGTTGACGTGTTTTTAACGATTCTTAGAGAAGAAGACAATAGTGTCCCCGCATAATTGAGCAGTTCTTCAATAGCCACGTGAGAACAATCATTTTATTAAAGATTTCAAATTTTTTTAGGACCATTGCTTGGTAGTGACATTTAAAACATAGAAATTCTCTACTTTGGACTGTGATTCTTGTTAGTTGGTTGATTGCTTTTGCTGAAGATTGTTTTCAAGTATCCAGCCAATCTTTGGGGCTATAGACTAATTTAATGGGCACAATTAAAAACTATTCAAGAAGTAATTACTTTTGTTGTTTTTTGTGTTTAAGAAATTCTAAAACTGCAGGAATAAGAGAGATGATCACAATCGCTAAGATTACAAGAGAGAAGTTTTTAGCTACCCAGGGCAGATTTCCAAACCACCAGCCTGACCACAATCCAACAGTAACCCATAGAAAACCGCCGATTAAATTATAAAGAGTAAATTTCTTATAATCCATTTTTCCAACCCCAGAGAGAAAAGGAACAATGGTGCGCAGAAGGGGCATGAAGCGCGTGAGGATAATAGCCTTAGGGCCATATTTTTCGAAAAATTCGTGAGCGCTTTTCAGATGTTCTGGTTTGATCAATTTTTGATCAGAACGTTTAATAATAGTCACCATTTTTGTACCAATAAAATAATTAAGAAGATTCCCTAAAATAGCAGCAATGGTTAAAAGAGGCCAAAGTAAGGAGATGCTTAATGTTTTAGAAGCAGCCAAGGCTCCCAAGACAAATAGAAGGGAATCTCCAGGAAGAAAGGGAACAATAACAAGCCCTGTTTCGCAGAAAATAATGGCAAAAACAACCACATAGGCCCAGGGACCACAGGCGGTTGTAAGATTGCTAACGTAATGATCTAAATGAATAAAGACATCAATAAAGTGTTTGATATGTTCCATAGCTGGCTATTATAATGAATAAAATTTAAAAAGGAGAAGAAATGAAAAAATTATTAATAACAGCAGCAGTGTTTTTAGCAAGTGTATCTTTAGCTCAAGCTAAATTAATAACTCAGACAATTGAATACAAACAAGGTGATGCTGTTCTTGAAGGGTATTTGTCTTACGATGACATTTTTACTGGTGCTCGACCTGGGGTTTTAGTTGTTCATGAATGGAAAGGCCTTAATGAGTATGCCAAGATGCGTGCGGATATGTTAGCCAAGTTAGGATATGTGGCTTTTGCTGCTGATATTTATGGAAAAGGAGTTCGTCCTCAAACCGTTGAGCAGGCAGGGGCTGAGGCGGGAAGATATAAAGGGAACCGTGTTTTATTGCGTCAACGTGTTTTGGCAGGATTAGAAGTTTTAAAAGCTCAAACACCGGAAATATTGAGCGCTACTTTAGTTAACGATCTTAAACAAGGGCCGTTTGTTGACAGAAGTAAGATTGCAGCTATTGGGTATTGTTTTGGAGGAACCTCTGTTTTGGAATTAGCCCGTTCAGGGGCAGATATCAAAGGCGTTGTTAGCTTTCATGGAGGATTAAGTTCACCAACACCTGCTGATGCGAAGAATATCAAGGCTCGTGTTTTAGCCTTGCACGGGGCTGACGATCCTTTTGTCCCAGCGGATGAAGTGGCAGGATTTGAAAAAGAAATGACTGATGCAAAGGTTAAGCATCAACTTATTAAATATCCAGGAGCTGTTCATGGCTTTACTAATCCTGCAAATACGGGAGAGATTAAAGGTGCCCTGTATAATAAGGAAGCTGACGAGAAGTCTTGGCAAGAAATGCAGAAGTTTTTTAAGAAAATCTTTAGCTAGTTAAGTAATAATTTATAAAAAACCCCTCTGTGAATTTGAAGACACAGAGGGGTTTTAAGTTTAGATAAATAGATTTTTATAAGGATTAAGCAGGAATCTTTGGTTCTTTCATTTCTGGTTTTCCCTTGCCTCTTAGTTCTTGAAGTTTTTTATGATTTTCTTTCATTTTTTCACGCAGAGGCTTCATTTTTTCCATAATTTCCTTCATTTTAGCTTTAGCTTCTTCCATTTGCGGTTTAAACTGATCCATTTGATCGTGTAAAGATTTCATTTCAGCCATTAGTTGTTTAATTTCGTCTTGATTTCCAGCGGGCTCTTGAGCGGATGCTCTCAAAGTTAAGGAGCCTATAAAACATAAACTTAGAATTAAAATACAAAATTTCATTTTCATACAATCCTCCCAAAGTAAAGTTGTTTATTGAAAGCGGTAGGTAGTATGACAAAAATCTTGTTTATTTTCAAACAAACAAATGATTTATTCTTTTTTTATCGCAATCGAAATAAAATATGATACTATCCAAGGACTTATGAAAATTCATGAATATCAAGCCAGAGAATTGTTTCATCAATACGAAATTCCTGTAGCCTTAGGAGGGGTTGCTCAAACCTCACAAGAAGCACTAGCTATTGCTAAGCAATTCAGTTTTCCCATTGTTATTAAAGCTCAAGTTCTAGTTGGTGGTCGTGGGAAGGCGGGAGGAGTTAAGGTTGTTGGCAATGAATCAGAGTTGGTTAGTGAATTTAATCGCATTAAAAACTTAATTATTAAAGGTTACACGGTGGATCGTATTTTGGTTGCCAAAGCCATTGATATCAAAAAAGAATATTATGTTGCGGTTACCATTGATAATATCAAAGGGGACGTGGTGATTATCATTTCTGCTGAGGGTGGGGTAGAAATTGAAGAAACTAACAGGATGAATCCTGAGAAAATTCTTAAATTTTATATGCAGGGTGAAAAGACTCTTGATGAACGACGATGGGCCTTGGTGGCAGCGCAGATTTTTCCGGACACTCGTTTACAAAAAAGTGCTACTGCTATTATTTCTAAACTTGTAAAATTGTTTTTTGAAAGAGATTGTTCCTTAGCGGAAATAAATCCTTTTGTCATTAATGGTGAAGGAAATTTGATGGCTGCTGATGCCAAGGTCATTATTGATGACAATGCTTTATATAGACAAGAAGAGGTAAGCAATCTTCGCGACTTAAAATATGATGATGCGGATGAGTTGGAAGCCAAGGAAAAAGGTTTGAGTTTTGTGAAGTTAGAAGGAAATGTTGGGTGTATTGTTAATGGTGCAGGATTGGCTATGGGCACCATGGACGCAGTTAATCTTTTAGGAGGGAAACCAGCAAATTTTCTTGATGTTGGCGGTTCTTCGAATCCAGAAAAAGTTTTAAGTGCTCTATCGATCATTCTTCGTAATCCTGACATTAAAGTTATTCTCATTAATATTTTTGGTGGAATTACCCGTTGCGACGATATTGCAGCAGGGATAATAAAAGCCCTCCAACAGATAAAAATAACAGTTCCCTTAATTATTCGATTAACTGGAACTAATGAAGAGATTGCTAAAGAAATGTTAACTAAGGCTGGATTGACGACGTTTTCTTCTATGCGTCAGGCAGTTATGGAAGCTGTAAAGGCAACAAAATAATATGTCTATTCTTATTGATCAAAATACAAAGGTTATTGTTCAAGGGATTACTGGTCGTGACGGATCTTTTCATGCCAAGCAAATGCTAGCTTATGGATCTAAGGTTGTAGGCGGTGTTACTCCAGGCAAGGGCGGGCAAAGTGTTGAAACTATTCCTGTCTTTAATTCGATTAAAGAAGCCAAAGAAACAACGGGTGCGACGGCTGCTGTTATTTATGTTCCTGCGAAATTTGCTAAAGAGGCCATGCTTGAAGATATTGCTAATGGCATTGAATTGATTATTTGTATTACTGAAGGTATTCCCGTTATCGACATGGTGGAAGTTAAGAAAGCATTGAATAATAGCAAGTCTCGTTTGATTGGACCTAATTGTCCAGGGCTGATTTCTCCTGGAAAATGTAAGATAGGGATTATGCCAGGACATATTCATAAGCCAGGTAATATTGGAGTTGTGTCCCGCTCAGGAACTTTGACATATGAAGTTGTTTATAACTTATCGATTAATAATATGGGACAAAGCACCTGTGTTGGTTTGGGAGGCGATCCTATTATTGGAACACGCTTTGTGGATGTTCTTAAAATGTTTCAAGATGATCCTGAAACAGCAGGAATTGTAATGGTTGGTGAAATTGGAGGCGGGGATGAACAGCTAGCGGCTGAGTTTATTAAAAGTTATGTAAAAAAACCGGTGGTTTCCTTTATTGCGGGACGTACTGCTCCTGTAGGCAAGCGTATGGGACATGCCGGAGCTATTATTTCTTCAGGTGATTCTACGGCGGAAGCCAAGATGCAGATTCTAAGAAATGCCGGGGTGGATGTAATTGATTTCCCCGATGAAATTCCTCAAGCTCTTTCCAAAAGGTTATAAGTCGGGGGCGATTGAATAATCGCTTCTACAAGCGTATGAAAAAAATCAAAAACGTATTTATTTCTGCTATCCATCAAAATGCAGGCAAGACAACTGTCTCCTTAGGTCTTTTTAAAAGTTTTCAAGAGCATAAGCTTAAAACAGCTTTTATGAAACCTGTCGGTCAAGAGACTGTAGCCTATGGCGAGAAGAGGGTGGATAAAGATTCCTATTTGATGGGAGAGGTTTATCGTTGCAATAAGCGAATCAGCGACATGAGCCCAGTCACAGTTGGAAAAGGGTATACAGAAAAATACATTCTCTCTCCTCAAAAAGAATTACTACAACAACAGATTCTTAATTCATTTCAAAGGCTTGTAAAGGGCAAGGATGCGATTATTGTTGAAGGGACTGGCCATGCAGGGGTTGGTTCGGTGATAGATTGTTCCAACGCGGACGTAGCAGCTATTCTTAATTCCAAGGTTATTATTATTTCTCAAGGGGGAATTGGTCGGTCTATTGATGAAATCATGCTTAATAAAGCATTGTTTGATTTACGCAATGTAGAAGTATTAGGAGTTATAGTTAATAAAGTTATTCCGGATAAGCTAGAAAAGATAAAGAATATCGTTGGCAAAGGATTAGAAAAAAAAGGTATTAAGTTGTTAGGAGTTATTCCTGAGATTGAGTTGTTAAGCGCACCAACGATTGAGCAGATTCGTGAAAGATTAGATTTAAAAGTATTTTCAGGAGAAGAGAATTTTGGAACACGTGTTTATGATGCTATCGTTGCCGCTATGGAGCCTTACAATATGATAGGACACCTACGTGATGGAGCTTTGGTCATTACTTCAGGGGATCGTGTTGACAATATTTTAGTGGCTGTTTCATCCTATCTTTTAAAAGAAGGTAAAAGTGTTAAGGTTGCGGGTCTTATTCTAACAGGTGGGTTGACTCCGGGACCTAAAATTGCAGGACTTCTCAAGGATAGCCGCATTCCCGTGCTTTATTCAGAAGCCGATACCTATACTATTGCTGCAGCTGTTGAAAATTTAACCTGCAAGATTCAAAAAACAGATAGAGACAAAATTCGCGAAGCCCACCGTTTGATCAAGAATTACGTTGATGTAGACTTGATTTTAGAAAACCTCTAAAAACTAGTTATTAATTTTATTTTTGAAGCTTGAGTTTCTTAAGAAGAGGCTCGATGGTTAATCCCTGGACAAGAAGACTAAAAAGAACAATGTCGAAGGTGGCCGTTAAGAACAGGGGGCGGTATTGAGAGTCGGGTAGTTGTAGGCTTAAGATGATAGGAATAGTTCCTCGTAATCCTCCCCAAAAAAGAATATGATTCCAAGAAAAAGGAATGGGGGCTTTGACGATTCGGTTATACCCATAGACGCTAGCGTAAATGACCACGATACGTGCCAGCAAGACAATTAAGATTCCTATGAGAACAAGGCCTTTAAATTGGAGAAGAGCATTAAATCCAATTATTTGTAATTGAACTCCAATGATAAGAAAAATTAAGGCATTAAGAATAAAATCGATCACTTCCCAGAAGTTTTCAATGGTTTCTCTGCTTTTAAGGGTAAGATTGTCGCGTTGTTTTTTTCCCAGCATCAGGCCTGCTACAACAACTGCAATGATTCCGGAGCAATGTAGGCTTTCAGCTAAGAGAGGGGTGGCAAAGGTCAGGACAACAGTCAAGGTAACTTCTAGTAAAGGATCTTTAAGGGGTTTCATAATTTTGTAAATGATGTAACCGCACAAAGCTCCAATTAAAGATCCTCCTCCAGTTACGAGAAGGAATTGAAACAATGCATCGGGGAAATTAAAAGATTGATGTTTTTGGACCATTCCTAGAATCACCATAAAAAGAACAATACCGGTTCCGTCATTAAATAAGCTTTCTGCTTCAAGGGTTGTCCGTAAACGTTCAGGGGATTTGATTTTCTTTAAGATAGCTAATACCGATACAGGATCTGTTGGAGAAATGAGAGCTCCGAATAAAAGAGCGTAGTCTAAAGGGATGTGCCAGAAATAGTGTAAAGGATATCCAACTAGAAAAGTGGAAAGGATAACTCCCGGAACAGCTAAAAATCCAATAAGCTTCCAATCATTCTTTAAATGGTCTAGATTTAAATGCATACCTCCCTGAAAGAGAATGGGTGGAAGAATAAGAAAAAAGGCAACATCGTGTGTTAAAGAGATTTGAGGAGTTAGCTTTAAAAAAGCGACAAGAAGTCCAACCAAAACTAAGGCAATACTATAGGGTTGTTTGATGTAACGCATACCCATTCCTACCAGGCAGGCAAGTAGCAATAAAATAAGGATAGAGTCGATCGGAAAATCAAACATAGCTTTAAGGTAACCAGAGGGGAGACTAAAAGCAAGCTTTTATGTGTATTTTTAAAGAATATCAAAAGCTTCTATTGATTGAGGATTATATAATCACAGTTTATGAATCGAATCTTGACAATTGTCGTGCTATCCTTTAAATTAGAAAACCTAAGAAATTCTATTTTAATTGTAATCTTATTAAGTGATCTAAATGTTGGAATATATTGCAGTTATATTTATCTTTATCTTCGCAATAGCCATTGCGGCTCTTTTGCTAACTTTACCTAAATTTCTTGCTCCAAAATGTCCCAGTGAAGCGAAATCAAAGACGTTTGAATGTGGCAAAGAACCCTTTTCTTTGCCTGGTGGGAACATGCCTGTGCATTTTTACATTGTGGCAATGCTTTTTATCATCTTTGATGTTGAACTGGTGTTCTTTTTTCCATGGGCAGTCTTATTTAGGAAATTGGGTATTTTTGGATTAGCAGAGATGGCCTTCTTTATGGGGTTTGTGGTTCTAGGTTTTTGGTATGTTATCAAAAAAAGAGCCTTAGATTGGGAGTAAACCAATGTCCTTCATGAGTTCAGTCAACGGTTTTTTTACATCGAAAATGGATGACGCTCTAGGCTGGGCGCGTAAATATTCTATTTTCCAATATCCTTTTGTCACGGCTTGTTGTGGAATGGAGTATATGTCGACTGCAGCCTCTCATTATGATGTAGATCGTTTTGGTGCGGGCTTCCCACGCTTTTCTCCAAGGCAGTCTGACGTGCTTTTTGTGGTGGGAACGATTAGTCATAAAATGGCTCCTGTTTTAAAGACTGTTCATGATCAAATGTGTGATCCTAAATGGGTTGTTGCTTTTGGAGTTTGTACTTGTACAGGGGGGTTTTATGATAATTATTCAACGGTGATGGGAATAGATACCATTATTCCTGTGGATATTTACATTCCCGGCTGTCCTCCTCGTCCTGAGAACGTCATTGATGGGCTGATGAAGCTTCAGGATAAGATTCAAAAGGGAGAGCAGAATAGAACGTTGTATGATCCGCGCACAAAGGTAGGCCGGCCTATTGAGTTACAGCAATACACCATTCAGAAACATATTAAAGATATAAAATCAGCGGTATGACACCATTAGAAAGAGTCCAAGAACATTTTTCGAAAGATATCGTTGAAATCCACGCTTTTAGAGGTGATGAGACAGCGATCATTCGCCCTAACGCACTGCTTTCCGTTGCTAAATTTTTAAAAGAAACAGCTGAATTAGATTTTAATGTTCTTATGGATTTAACCGCTGTTGATTATTTGTTTTTCGCAGGGGGTAGAATTCAGAAAGAATTTCGATTTGAGGTTGTCTATCATTTCTTCTCTCTTAAAAAGAATCATCGTATTCGTATCAAGGTTCTTGTCGATGAGAAAAACTTGGAAGTAGATACTCTTTCTGATTTATGGGCATCGGCTAACTGGTATGAGAGAGAAGTTTTTGACATGTTTGGAATCCGTTTCAAAGCTCATCCGAATTTAAAAAGAATTTTGATGTATGAAGAATTTCAAGGTCATGCTTTACGTAAGGATTATCCTTTCAATAAGCGGCAGCCATTGATTGGACCTGTCAACTAATGGCTATTCAAACGCGGTCCATGTTATTAAACGTAGGGCCTTCGCATCCGGCGATGCACGGAGTCATTCGTTTGGTGGTGGAATTAGACGGTGAGAAAATTAAGAATGTTGATGTTGAAATCGGTTATCTTCATAGGGCTTTTGAGAAGATGTGTGAAACTGTCATGTACTCTCAATGCTTTCCCTACACGGATCGTTTGAACTATGTCTCTCCTTTAATTAATAATGTTGGCTTTGCGATGACGGTTGAGAAATTGCTAGCCATTGAAGTTCCTGAGCGTGCTCAATATATCCGTGTCATTATGAGTGAAATCTCACGTGTCACCGATCACTTGACGTGCATTGGTGCATCAGCCATGGAATTAGGTGCTATGTCGGTATTTTTGTACATGATCAAGGCTCGAGAGTTTTTATATGAGTTGGTGGAAGAAATTACTGGTGCTCGTCTCACTATTTCCTATGTGCGCATTGGCGGAGTTAAAGCAGATTTGACTGCTGGGTTCGCTGATAAATGTTTCCAAAAAATTGCGGATGTCCGTAAAGTTTTAATTGAAGGGGATGAGCTTTTAACTCGTAATCGTATTTTCTTTGACCGTATGAAGGGCATTGGCGTTATTTCCGCTGAAGATGCTCTGTCTTATGGAATTACGGGACCATTTTTAAGATCTACCGGTGTGGCTTATGATGTGCGCAAAGCTAATCCCTATTTAATTTATGATCGTTTAGATTTTGAAGTTCCTGTTGGAACTACGGGAGATAATTTGGACCGTTATTTTGTCCGCATGGCGGAGATGGAACAATCATTACGAATGATCGAACAATGCTTTCAGCAAATTCCCGATGGACCTATTATTGGAGAATTAAGTGGTGAAGTGATGTCTGCGGCTAACATGGTTGACCATGCGAAAATGGGAGAGACTTCTGGTTTAAGAGAAGTTCAAGTAGATCTGGACCCCACCCTTCAGGGAAGCACTAAAAAATATCATGAAGCAGTCAACTCAGACAGAAAAGATGTGGTCTTACCAGCTAAGGAAAACACATACGGCAATATTGAAGGATTAATGAATCACTTTAAATTGGTTATGTATGGACATGGCATTAAACCGCCAGTGGGAGAGGTCTATCATCCAGTTGAAGGAGCTAATGGGGAATTAGGGTTTTATATTGTCAGCGATGGTCGTGATCATCCTTGGAGAGTGCGCGTGCATCCGCCGTGTTTCCCTATCATGGCTGCTTTACCTAAGCTTCTTATAGGAAGTTCCATGGCAGACATGGTTCCAACCTTTGGTTCCGTTAACATGATTGCAGGGGAATTAGATAGGTAAATGTTTACAGCAGAGTTAAAACAGCAACTAGATAAGATTACAAGCCAGTATGAGCAGAAACGTGCAGCACTGCTGCCTGTGTTGCATGCTGTTCAGGAACAAGAAGGCTTGATTTCACCGGCATCGGAAGAAAAGATTGCTCAGTATTTAGGCATTCCTGTTGTTCATGTGCACGAAGTGGTTTCTTTCTATCATTTGTTCCATCAAGAGAAAAAAGGCAAATGTCATTTTTCTGTTTGCCAGACAACTGCCTGTGCGTTGCGCGGAGCGGAAGATATCATTAAATATATTAAAGAGAAGTTAAATCTTAAAGTTGGAGAAACAACCTCTGACGGTAAATTCAGCTTAAGCGTTGTCGAATGTTTAGGCGCTTGTGAGATTGCTCCTATTATGCAGCATAACAAAGATTATGTGGGTTGTTTAACCCGTGAAAAAATTGACGAGCTTATCGATAGGCAGAAGTAATCTTCTATGGAAAAAATAGTTACCAGAAATTTTTATAAAAACAATTCGCATCGCTTGGAAATCTATCTTCAGGAGCAAGGTTACGAAGCAGCACGTAAGGCCTTGACTCAGATGACACC
>JAYTXU010000042.1:0-39025 GCA_043742785.1 Candidatus Omnitrophota bacterium | reverse complement strand
TACTTCTACATATATTAGTTACAGTTCTCATTATTCCTATAGCGCTTCAGTTAAACTTAACTCTTATGACAGGTGTGGTTGCCGCGTTAATTTTTGGTCTACATCCGATGCATGTTGAGTCAGTGGCGTGGGTGACGGAGCGTAAGGATGTTTTGTATGCGTTATTCTATCTCACGGGAGTGTTAACGTATTTGTATTATATTCCTTTAGTGTCTTTAAAATCAGACGGGAAAAAAGTCTTTGGATTCATTTCGAAGAAATATTTTTTATTTGTACTGGTGGCAGCATTTGGCATTCTGAGCTCTCTAGCTAAACCAATGGCCTTGAGTTTTCCAATCATTTTGGGTCTTTGTGATATTTATTGTCAACGTCCTCTAAGGTTGATTGTTTTTCTTGAAAAAATTTTTATAGGATTTTTGCTATTCCCTATTGGATGGTTGACATTTCAAGGATACATGCACAGTTTTCAGGTTGATATTCTTACATCAATTCTTTTATGGGTTTGGTCATTTTCTTTTCATCTTTATAAGTTCTTTATCATGGATTATTATGTTTTGATTTACAAGCTATCTCGATTGATATCTTTAGCCAATCCTTTGTATTTATTATCGGTGTTATCAAGTGTGTTCCTTCTTATTATTTGCATATTTAATAGAAAGAATCGTTTATTTGTATTTGCAGTTCTTTATTATCTTTGTTCTATATTCTTAATATTACGTTGGGATTGCAATAAAGATTTGAATATGGTTGCGGATCGGTTTATGTATTTACCGAGTCTGGGGATTTGTTTATGGTTAGGATCAATTTTTACAAAGATGGTAAGCTCTCAGAATGAATTTTATCAAAGAAACAAAAGAATCGTTATATTTGCGGGGTGCTTGCTTTTGGTAGTGTTAATCAGTAAGACTCATCAACAGATTCTTGTTTGGAAGGATTCTACACATTTGTGGGAGCATCAGCTTTTGTATCAGCCTGAGGCTGCAACGGCCTTAACTTTTAATTTATTAGCACAGGCCTATACTGATGAGATGGGCCTGATTGAGAAACTACAGAAGACAGGAATGTCGAATTTAGTAAGGGCAGAGCAGAATCAGATTCAGAAAGTTATTTTGTTATATAAGGATTCCTTAAAAATAAAACCAGATTATATTGATTCACTATTTCATTTGGCTCAAATCTATAGAGCGATGGGAAATTGGGATCAAACGGAACAATTGCTCTTAAAGATCATTAAGGATGATCCAAAGCATCTTTATGCCCATTTAGAGCTTGGACAGATTTATCTAAGAAGGGGGGAGCAATCTTTAGCTCTTGAACAATTTAATCAGGCAAAGAGTATTAATTCTAAAAATAAAGTTATTATGAATAGCTTTTTTCATTAGAATTTTTTATAACATAAAGTACTGTTATAATAAAAAATATGAGATGGGCTGATCCGTTACCAGTGAAAAACTTTAAGATCCGTTGGGGGCAAGCTTTTGTGATCTGCTTGATGGCGTTTAAGGCGTCTCTACTTATGGCAGCGCAGCTAGACGATCTTTACGGCCCTTTGATTAAGTCAGGCCAGTCCCTGTTGACCTTGCGTGGTGAATATTATTCCATGTGGGAGAAGGGTCATCACGGTAGTGCCTCTTTCGATTTCTTTCACTCAAGGCCGCATGAAGCATCCTTGTTAAGTGGTCTGCGTTTTGCGCCGATTCAAGGTCTTGATGTTGAGCTAGGCTATCAATATACCTTTCCTCAACGTTACGATCGTCCGACGGAAAATAATTCTGACATCATCACTTCTTACCAGAGATATTCCACTGAAGGCTTGAGTGACTTTACTCTAAACACTCGTTTTCGCCAAGGAGAGGGAGAGTATTATCTAGATGTCTTAGAAAAGCGCCATAAGAGTAGATGGGATTTTTCTGTCTCTCAGACAGCTCCTCCTATCTTATTTAATTATTTTCAATCGAATTACGAAGACATTGCTATCGGAGCTAGGTTCGCGCATCACAATGCCCCAGGAGAGTTTAGCAGCGAATGGGAATTAGGTTATAAGAATGGACGGCTTGATAGGGTTGGGACATTTTATGTGGCGGACATTCAACATAGGTCATATCATCATCGCACGCACGAGCATTTTACTCCTCGTGTTTTACTTCGTGTTGGTTTAAACGATCAACTGCAGGCTGAAGGCGGGCTAGCTTATACAAGTCCCATGAGATACCAATATGATTTTAGGCAGTATAAAGATTCCGGGTTGACCAATTTTATTAGTGGGAATTACACTTGGGATAGTGTTGTTAAAGTTCCGATGGCTTTGCGTTATTATCCATCAGAAGATTTAAATATGTCGATGACTCTTGATTATACATTCATTAAACAAAGCCTTAGTTATTGGGAAATGGCGGAGAGCGGAATATTAACCGAGTATCCGTCGAAGAAATTAAAGTATTATAACCTAAAACCTAAACTTGAGGTGATCTACCTAACAACTCCGACGCATGAGCGGGTGGGTGGGGATGATTTATTGACTGGCCAGTTTTTAGTTAGAAATCAGTGGCGGGCGTCATTGAATGTGATGACTGATAGGACCAGTCTAAAAAAGAATGGGGCTAATGGTGCGCAGAATATCGTGGACCCGTATAATGTATATCTATATCCAGTCGAGAATTTCGTATCAGGGACGGAATATGCCGCATTTTTCTCTGGTAATACAGCGTTGACTCCAGCTAATGTGTCCCCTCAGAATTATATTCAGACAGGCGGTTCGATCAATTATGGGATCAATGATGGCGTTGAATTAGGTCTTGGTAGCGGTTTTCGTGGTGAGAGCCGCTTGCATCAATTTTCATTGAATGATTTGTCGGACCGTTACTATATTTTTAAGCCATATTATTATGTGGATGTATCAGCTAAATTTCGTCTGACTAAAAGCAGCACTGTGTCGTTTAATGTGCATTTTGTTCCTGACTACAAGACGATCTTAAATACGACGAGTAATCCTGAAATATTTACAGACCATACACGTTATATTGAGGCGGGCATGACATTTAAGAAATCGTTCTAAGTTAATTTAGAATGGTACTTCAGGTATTGGATTAGGCGTAGGTGTAGGTGTAGGTGTTGGTGATGGCACTGGTGTTGGATCAACTACAGGTGTTGGTGCTGGTTCAACTATAGGTGTTGGAATAGGGTCTACGATCACTACAGGAGTAGGTGTTGGTTCAACAATAGGAGTTGGTGTTGGCTCAACTACAGGTGTTGGTGCTGGTTCAATTATAGGTATTGGAATAGGGTCTATGATTACTGGATTAGGCGTTGGTTCAGGTTTAGGTTCATCCTTGATTACTCGCCCACGATTACCATATTCTTCTTTACGGTCATCTTTGCTGTGGCCATAAGGGTCTAACATGTTTGGTTTTTCAAATTTATCTTTGTCATCATCGCTGTGGTCAGTGTTATCAGATTTGTGATCACGTTCTTCATGATCGGCTCTATCAGACTTGAGGTCTTGGTCTTCGTGATCGTGGCTTTTAGCATAAAGCGGTTGAGCCATTAAGGTGATGGAGGCGCTTAATAAGAAGATGAGTTTTAACTGCGATAAGCGTTTCATATGCTACTTCTTTCGGTGGCTGGCTATCCTGTCTTAAGGACCCTATAGCTTTGCGTCGCTTCCTTACGGAAGGTTTGCCTTTTCGTTGCTTCTGCTTTAAGTATGACACTTAAATGGTAAGAAAACAATGGCAGTCGAGATATATTATAATAATATTTGTAAGTCGTTGTAATATATTGATTTATAATTTATGAAGAAAAACGATATTAACGTAAAGATGATCTTGACAGTAGTGCTTGGCCTGTTGTTGGTCGTTTCATCCGCCATAGCTCAAGTTACACCTCAGTCTACAAAGGACAGGCGTATTGAAGAGGTTAATCGTTTGAACTTGTTTCCTACAGAGGCTGTTATTATTGAGAAAAAGATCCCAGCATCTCCGCGTTTTAAAAAAATCACTAATTCTTTGCACGTTGAACAAGGGGGGTGGGCAACCTACCGTTATATGGGGTTTAATAATATCGATGAAGATAAAAACACGCCAGATAGCTTGACTAGTTTAGGAATCTTGGATACGCGCTATTGGGTGAGATGGTTATATAAGCCTCAGGAGAAAGATGTTAATGAGCATCAGTTGTATGTGCGCCTTAAGGATCGTTATATCAGGCGTACTGGAGATGATCCTGGTGGTGAGCGCTATGATATTGATGGACCACACGTAGATCAAGCGTATGTAATTTTGGATTATCGCCCCTTTTGGGTAGAGGCGGGTCGGCGATATTTTAATGTCGGGCGAGGTATTGTTTACAGTGATGTTAGCGATGGTGTACAGCTTAATTTCCGTAAGCCTGGGTTTAATTTAGGAATCTTTGCCGCCCAGAATAAACCGCATGAAAGCAATATCGATACAAGTATTCCCGGTTATGACAAAGAAAGCCAGCGGTATTTCTATGGGTTAGGCGTCGGTTATACAGGGATCAAAGATCATGCGTTATATTCATTCCTGTTGATCCAGCGCGACGAGAGTAACCCCCGGCCCTCAACACCTGATCAGGATTATCGTTATAATTCAGAATATATTGGTATCGGTTCTAAAGGGGCTCTATCCCCATCGTGTCACTATTGGCTTGAGCTCATCCGTGAGATGGGTGCTAGTCATGTTTTTGGCTCTAGTGCGCGCAGAGATGTGAAGGCTTGGGCTTCAGACATTGAGATAATCTATGCGCCTCAATTGCCTGTTCAACCTCAGCTAAGTTTTAAATATGCCTTTGGCAGCGGTGATGCGGATAGGGGAAGTGTCACCGATACCCGGCTTGGTAATGTCCGTGGTAATGACCAGAATTTTCTGTATTTTGGGTATTTGCCGACGGGTTTTGCATTAGCCCCACGGTTGTCAAATTTACATTTATTTAAGGTAGGCCTTAATATAACACCCTTTGAGCATTACAAAATACTTAAACGCATGTCTTTAGGTCTTGAGTGCTATCAATTTTTAAAGAACCGGATGGACGGAGGGATCTCAGATGTGGCGGCAACACAGAATTCTAGAGATATTGGGCGTGAATTAGACCTACGCCTTGATTGGAAGATCAATCTGCGGTTAAGCGTTGGTTTTGAATATGGGAATTTCTTCCCCGGTCATGCCTATGCTAGCTCTGCCAATGATACGGCACGTTTTTTTTCGTTGTATGTTACACATACTTTCTAAATATCAGAAGACATTCATTTTTCCTTCTTTACGGCGTTAAAAAACTCTGGTATAAATAACGTTCGTTTTTATGGCTGTACAGATTTTGGAGAGGTGGCAGAGTGGCCGAATGCGGCGGTCTTGAAAACCGTTGTCTCGCAAGGGACCGTGAGTTCGAATCTCACCCTCTCCGTTTTTTAAATTAAAATTATGGATATCCAAGAAGCTTTTGAGAAAGCATTAAAAGAAACAGAAATTATTCGATCCCGTATTTTGTCTTTGGGGACCTTCGAAGATACGCATGTGCCGTATGTTCTATTGTCTGCGTCATCGATTAATTATGGCGATACTGTGGTGCGTAAAGGGGAGGTTTTAGTTCAAAAGCCTTCTTTAATTCTGCCTCCTAATATTCCTCAATTTGAAGGTTTTGATTCTGATGATGTTCCAGTCTTAGATAGCGATGCCATGGTTAATTATCTTTTAGTGAGAGGAGTTTCTCTGCCTTCATTGAGATACAATAATAAGACTTCATCTTTGGATGTTTTTGAAGGCAAGGTGGATGAAGCCATTAAGTATTATGGAAATCAAATGCAATCTCAAGAAAATACTACCGCAGGGCTTTTAGTTGGTCCTGAAGATGTTTGGCCATTTTCTTTATTGATATTCATCTCTGGACAGATTGTTAGAAATTCTTCAACAGATATGCGTCGATTATTGGATCGATGGCAGCAAAGAAATAATTAAATGAAGTTTAAAATTACTATTCTTTCTTTTGTTTTATTCTATTTTTTTTCTTCCCAAGTTTTTTCTGATCAATCTCAAGTTTCTAAAATAGTTTTAGATAATGGTTTAACTGTACTTATTCAGGAACTGCCTGCTAGTGAAGTTGTTTCTATTTATGCAGGTGTCAAAACAGGTTCTGCAATGGAAGGGCGTTTTCTTGGAAAGGGTATTTCACATTTTGTTGAACATATGCTCTTTAAAGGAACAGCTAAACGGCCTGTAGGTTCTATTCCTGTAGAAGTTAAAAGTTTAGGGGGCGTGATAAATGCATCAACTAGCCTTGATTACACTTTGTATACCTTAGACTTGCCAAAAGGTTTATTTATAAAAGGATTAGATATTATTAGCGATATGTTGATGAATTCAGCGTTTGATGCCAATGAAATGGAAAAAGAACGTAAGGTTATTAATGGTGAAATGAGTCTTTATAATGACAGGCCTGATCGGATGTTGAGTGATGTGGTGTTCCGTACTGTATATAACCAGCATCCTTACAGGCATCCGACCATTGGTTATCCGAATCTCTTTGAAACGATTACTCAGGATGAACTTTATGGATATTATAAGGAACGTTATATTCCCAATAACATTGTTCTTTCAATAGCTGGAGGGTTTAAGACTCATGAGATCCTCCCCTTGATCAAGCAGGCGTTTAAAGATTTTAAACCAGCTGCCTATATTGAGAGAAATCTCCCTCAAGAACTACCTCAAATATTTAAGAGGTATTCCGAGAAAGAATATACAACTAATTTGATTCGTTTCTCACTAGCTTATCAAGGAGTGAGTGTTTGGGATCCTGATTTATATGCTTTAGATGTTTTGTCTATGGCTTTGGGGCAGGGGGCGAATTCTAGGCTTATTCAAGAGGTTTATAAGAATAAGCACTTGGTAGAAGGGATTTCTGCTGCCAATTTCACACCGCAAGATAGAGGAATTTTCGAAATTGAAGGGAGCATGATTGCTAATCATCTGGATGAAGTTTTGAGCTCATTAAAAACTATTCTAAAAGATATTCAGAATAATGGTTTAACTAAGAAAGAATTAGAGAAAACAAAAAGACAGGTCATGGTTGGGTTTATTTTTGGCAATCAAACAGCTTCTAGTTTGGCTTATAAAGCTGCTATTGATGAGATTGTTGCAGCGGATTGTAATTTTTCTAAGCATTATGTAGAGCTGATTAAAAATGTTACGAATGAAGATATTAAAAGGGTGGCTAATCGATATTTACAAGAATCTCACTTGAATGTATCGGTATTAAAGCCTAAAGAGCTTGCTGCTGTCTTAACAAAGGTAGAACCGATCATGAATAAGGGAGAAATAAAAAGAATCGTCTTGGATAATGGGCTTACAATTCTTTTGCATGAAGATAATAGTGTGATGGTGGCTTCAGTCAGATTAACTATGCATGGAGGAACTCGTGCGGAGAATCTAGCTTTATCAGGCATTGCTCAAATGACGGCGGGGGTTTGGAGTAAAGCCACTCAAAAGAGGAGTGAATATAAATTAGCTTCACTGCTTGAAGAGAGAGGAGCTTCTTTATCAAGCGGTTCATCAGAAAATACGATGGATCTTGGGATGGAAGTTCTATCTGAGGATTTAAATTTTGCTTTGGATATTTTTGAAGATGTTATTAAAAATCCTACATTTCCTTTAGATGCCATCAGTCGACAGCGTCAATCGATGTTAACGGCATTAGATACAAGTAAAGATGATATTATGTCATTTTCTTCTAGAGCTTTGTTTGAGACGTTTTATTTAAAACATCCTCTGCGTTTGGATCCTTTAGGAACAAAGGAGACGATTGTAAAGATCACAAGAAAAGATATTATTAACTTTTATCGTTACATAACAGTGCCTAACAATATGACCATTTCTGTTTTTGGAAATTGTGGTTCTGCAAAAATTTTGGATGTTCTTAAAAATAAATTCGGGTCTCTTAAAAAAGGAAACGTAAAAGTTGATTATTTTGATGAGCTTTTTCCTGATCAAACGAGAGTAAAGAATTTAGAGATGGATAAAGAGCAATCTCTTTTATTAATTGCTTTTGGAGCTCCTAAGCTTACAGATGAAAATCGCTTTGGTATGGAAATTATCAGCAATATCTTAGGGGGAGGATTAGGTGGGAGGCTTTTTGTTAAGATTCGTGATGAATTAGGTCAAGCTTATACAACAAGCACAAGGTATATGCCGGATTTAGACACAGGTACTTTTGTGCTTTATGTGTTGACCAGACCGGAGAAAGTTGATAGCGTTAAAGAACTTGTAATGACAGAATTAGAGAAATTAAAGGCTAATAATGTTTCAACTCAAGAACTACAGAACGCCAAGAATTATTTAAAGGGGAGTAAAATTCGGTCTTTATTAACTAACAGTGCTTTAGCGTCTACTTCTAGTTCAGATGAGTTAAATGGTTTAGGGTATAATTTTTATCAACAGTATGAAAGCAAAATAGATGCGGTTACAGTTTCGGATATTCGTAGGCTGACTAATACGTATTTGGATATTAATAAGGCAGCGATTGTTGTTACAAAACCTAAGGTGTTAAAGCAAAAGAATCTATGAATAAAATCAATAGTTTAGAATTAGAGTTGTTAATTTTAGCTAAATTAAAAGGTAAAATGGCTTTACTTTTGTTGGATGAAGAAAGACAGGCTCTAGCGGCTTATGCTTTAGAAGAGGTGTTAAAAACAGATACTGTTGGAGAGTTTCGTCGAGATCTTCCTACCGCAACAGAGAAAACTCATTTCATTAAGAGTTTTCTTTCCTATGGGCTTTTGGAAGAAATTCTTTGTGATGAAGCTGTTGAAGATGTCATTATCAATGCACTTAAACCTATTTATGTACATCATGCTCAAAAAGGTTTTATCTGTACGAATAAGAAATTTACTTATCGTCGTGAATTAGATGTTTTTATTGAAAAGTTGGTTGTGTTCTCTGGACGTCATGGGTATAACAAAATAGCAAATATTGAATTAGCGAATCTTGCTGGTCGCGTTAACATTGTTGATACTCCGTTGGGCCCTCAGTTGACGATTACTAAGGCTAAGGTTGATCCCTTAAGCATTATTGATTTAATCAAGAGCGGCAGTTTGACTTATGAAGTGGCAGGACAATTATGGCTTTATATGGAAGGGTTGTCTTTAAGGCCTGCCAATATTATTATCGCTGGAGGTCCTGGAACGGGTAAAACGACCCTTCTAAATGCTCTGCTGGCATTTATTCCTCCCAAGGATCGTTTAGTTGTTATTGAAGACACGCTAGAACTTAATACTTTTTTGGAAGATAGCTGTTCCAGGCTTGAAGCAGATGAAGGTTTAAGTCTTTCGGATTTAGTTAAAAATACTCTACGTATGCGTCCTGAGAGAATTATTGTGGGAGAAGTCAGAGGAGAAGAAGCTCGTGACATGATGACCGCTGTTAATGTGGGTAAATATGTGATGAGCACGATCCATGCTTTAACCTCTAGAGAGGCTATTATTCGTTTGAGTAATGAACCGATGAATGTGCCTAATATGTTGATTGGTTTGATTGATGTGTTTATTGTTCTTAAGCGTTATCATGTGGATGGAAAGATTTATCGTGTGGTGGAAGAGGTTTCAGAAACAAGCGGGATGGAAAATTCCAAGGTTTTGTTATCTCATGTTTTTAAATATAATTACGAACAAAAAAGAGTGGTTGCTGTTTCACCAAGCACTGTTTATCGAGATCGTTTAGCTCAAGAATCAGGTATGCCACCTCGTGATGTGATTGCAGAAACATGGATTCGTGCTAATATCTTAAAGAATTTAGCGGAACGAGGCATTCACACGATTAAAGAATTAGCTACTTTTAGTCGTTTTTATGCGATCAATCCTGTGGAAGCAATGCAAAAAATAGGTCTTGATCGTCAGAAAATGCTTAAAGAAATCAATAAATAAGATTTTTTAAAATCCTGCCTGCATTTTTCTTAATTTCTAATAAAACAAAAATTTATTATTTTACTGCACTTAAAGGAAGGTTAAAGGCAGAAGAGTATTCTTGGGCGATATGTAATAAATTCTCTTGGCATTCCTCTAGTTCGGTAAGCATTTTTGAACGAAATTCTTCAGTTTCCTCAGCCATCTGTGGGAAAAGTTTGCGATAATATTCAATACCCTCTAGAAGATTGTTTTTAAACTCATTGAAATACTTGGTTTTATGTTCTGTTAGCGAAGAAAGGGATTTTTGTACGTCTTTTCTTAGGTATTCAACATAGATGCTGAGTTCTTTGATTAGTACATGTGGACGATAGGTGTTATTGAGTAAATTAATACGGCCGTAAATGTGGTCAGTCATCTCTTTGAGGGTAACAATTTTTGTGAAATAAGCAATGTTTGGTCCTGGGCAAACAGCTGTAAAGCGGGGAACATTGCTAGGAACGTTGTGTTGAATGAGTGCCGGTTCGCCAAGATCATGGCAAATACAAGCTTTAGCAACAATAGCATTGAAACGAGCTGTGTATTCTTTTTCTTCTAAACTTTGGGTGGTTAATTGTTCAAGTTTAAGTTTTTGATATTGACGACTAGCCGTACAAATAGGTAGCGGGGTAAATTCGGTGTTAGAAACTAAATGACCTTTAGGACATGCACTGCCAGGGCGTCCCTTTGTCACACGAACATCTTTCTCAATATCGCTTAAAGAGTCACGTAAATTGCTAAAAGGGATTCCAAGTGGTGAAACATAGCTAATGTATATATCGCTCTCGGTTGCTTTAGACAATTTTTCTAAAGTTATAGAATCTACATTAGTAGCTTCAGGACAGAGTAAGAAGGGTGTAGCCCATCCTGTTCCGTCAAGCTTGTACTGTTTACGTAAGAATTCATCTTCATGAAAATTGCCAATACCACCTTGAGCTGTAATTTTAATCTCATGTGGTTGATCGAAGTGTATTTTATTTTTAAGCTTTAAAGCTTCGTTACAGATTTTGTGTAAATCTTCCACTAACTGTTGGCGTTTAGAACGGAATTCTTCCAAAATAGGTCCCATGAGATAGCCATCGGTCGCAAAAAGATGCCCACCACAATTAAGACCAGATTCAATGCGGTATTCGGAAATCCATATTCCTTTTTTAGCTAAAAATTTTCCCTGGATGATGGTAGAACGAAAATCACTGACTTTAAGAATAATTTTCTTCTTTATTTCACCTGTAGTATCGGCATAGAAATCTTTGAATTGTTCAATATAGGCGTATAAACGTCGGTTAAATCCAGCAGAAAAGACAATAGCTGATTTTAATTGGCTTTGAGCATAACCGCGAAGAGCAGCGAGAGCATCTGAAAATTCTGCCGGTAAGAGATTTCCTTTAGAGTCATAATTATCACGATCTAATTTAGTCATAATATTGACATTAATGTCACCAGCTCGCATAGAATTACGTAAATTCTTCTGAAGGGCTATTTTAAGTTTTTCGTCTTTACAGGAGAGCATATGATTGTAAGCCGCTTTGAGTACGGAATCTTTAGGAAGCATTTCAAAGTATTTGGTAATTTCAGAATCTGCTTTAAAGTCAGAGTTTTTGACAGCTTCAAAGTCTTTTTCCACAATGAAATGGACTAAATTTAAATATGCGGTAATACGACGAGCGCGAAAATCCTCATCATACTTGGTAATAGGAGTGTAGGGCTGTTGATGTTTTTCGCAATAAAACTTACGCATTTGTTCAATTAAGGTATCATCAACCAAAGAAATGACGGAATGAATGCCGTATTTGGCTACTTTAATGGGCGTGTCTATAGAAAATCCGGTTCCCATAACCGGAATGTGAAATGTATGAATATTTGTCTCTTTAGTCATGGGTATAGTATAAATTATATCTTCCAAAAAGCAAGAAATATACTGTTGTAAAAAACTCTAACTTGGTTATACTTAAAGGTATATAAGATTTTTTAACCTAAAGTGAGGTAATTATTTATGACTGATGATTTGAACTCTTTATGGCAATCTTTGGCCCTTCTTTTACGTTCTCACCCTTGGCATGGTATTCCCATTGGGGAAGATGTTCCTAAGATAGTTAATACTTATATTGAAACTGTTCCTTCAGATACCGTAAAATATGAAATTGACAAAAAAAGTGGTTTTTTAAAAGTGGACAGGCCTCAGAAGTATTCCAGTATTTGTCCAACTCTTTATGGTTTTATTCCTCAAACCTATTGTTCTAAACATATTGCTGAATTGTGCCGTGAACGTACGGGGCGCGATTATGTTATTGGAGATGATGATCCGCTGGATATTTGTGTTTTAACGGAAAAAGTGATTAGCCATGGGGATATCATTGTCCGCGCTATTCCTATTGGTGGTTTTCGAATGATTGATGGAGGGCAAGCAGACGATAAGATTATTGCGGTTATGCAAGGAGATGGTCTTTACAGTCAGTGGAATAACATTGAAGATTGTCCGCGTGCGTTCATAGATAGACTCAAACATTATTTTCTAACTTATAAAGATCTTCCTGGAACAGATGACCGTGCTTGTGAGATTACTCATGTCTATGGCCGTGAAGAAGCGATGGAGGTTATCCGTCTCTCCCGTTTAGATTACAGCGATCGTTTTAGTAAGTTGGAAGATATGATGGCAACTATTTTGGACGATTAACCGCTCACCATGAAACATAAAGTTATATTTTTTTATTTTGGAATTCTTATTCTTAGTCTTTTTTTAGGTGTTCAAGTTTTTGCCGATAGTGAGTTTAAGAAGAACAATCCCGACGGTCTTAAATATGAGTTTGCCCGCAGTTATATTTCTGCTTTAAATTATTTCTACAGAATTAATGAGCGTTGGAGTAAGAATCCTCCTAAGAAGAAGTTTAAGGGGGATGATTTTAAAATCATTCGTGGCAGTATTGAGTATTTGGTTCAGGATAATTTAGATTTAAGGGTGGCTAAGAATTATATGATGAAATATTTAGAATCTCCTAACCTTTTGATTCGTAAAGTTTCGGACATGATGATTGTATCTTGTGATAAGGATATTGCTTTAAATAATCAAGCTAAGAATTTGTGGCAAGATTGGTTTAAGCATAAACCGGTTTCAGGTGTTAAAACAGAAGAAGAGAAGAATTTTATTAAAGCTCAAAGGGGTTTAGAGATTCAGCGCAAAGAAAATGACAAGTCCATTATACAAGCGTCGATTTTAATGACTAAGGTATTATTGAGTCAAAATAATGCTAATGATAAGGGGCATTTGTTAGTGATTAGTCAAAAAGAGCGTTATAAATTACTTGATGATCTAGATGTTTATGGCAAGCAAGTCTTAGATTGGGGGCTTAAATCTGGTCAAAGCACCTTGGATGCCTCCATTGCTGTTATTCGAGAAGTTTTAGAAGATCCTGTTTATACTAATCATAAATAGTTTTTCATGCCAGAATTGTTTCAATTTCCTGAAATTTGTATTACAGAAGCTTCCGCTGGTAGCGGAAAGACCTATGCCTTAGCCAAACGCTATGTGCAGCTTCTGCTTCATACAGCTCGCGATAACCCTCAGAGCTATAAAAATATTCTTGCAATTACATTTACTAATAAAGCATCCCTTGAGATGAAAACAAGGGTTTTAGGTTTTTTAAAGAAAATAGCACTTGATAAACTGAGCAAGGAAGAAGAGAAGGACTTTTTAGAGCCTTTGGGGTTTTCTTCAGAAAAGGCTGCTATTTTAGCCTATGGGCTTATGGAATCGATCATTCATCATTACCATTTCTTTGCGGTTAAGACGATCGATAGTTTTATTAACACTCTTTTGACGGGCTGTGCTTTTAAAATTAATTTATCTTCTCGCTTTAAGATTCAACGTAATTCAGCGGATTATTTGGAACAAAGTCTAGATCAATGGATTGCGTTAAGTCATCAGAATTCCGAGGTACGTGCTTTATTAGATGATTTTGTGCATCAATATTTGTTCTTAGAGAATCGCAGTGGATGGTTTCCAAAAGAAGATTTATTGGAAGCTTTGAAGGTCTTGTTTAGTCAATTTAATATCTATCAAAAATCTTTTTTAACCTTTCCAGTGGGTAATAGAGATTTATATTTTGAAAAAAAGGATTTTTTAGAGTTGGTTCAAGAAATTTCATCTCTTGCAGATATTTCTATAAATAAGAGTTTCTTGGGTAAATTATCTGAATTTCTTGAGGAACATCCAGTTTCTTTCGATTTAGATGATCTTAGTAAATATTTTTCATATTCTGAATTTCCAGCTAATAAGGGGGCAGTGGTTAGTCCTGAATTACAGTTTCTTTGGTCGAAAGCTCATCAACAAGTTAAAAATTTATGTTTGTCAGAAAGTTACGGAGTATTTAATTCTTATGTCATGATTTTCAAGAATGTTATTGAGGTTTTTGACAATATTTGCTCAGCGGAAGATGTTTTATTTCTAGAGGAGCTTAACAAAAAAGCAGCCACCCTTATTGAAGGTGGAATGAGTGTGAGCGAGCTTTATTATCGTTTGGCTACAAGATTTCATCATTATCTTATTGATGAATTTCAGGATACCAGCTTCTCTCAGTGGCAAAATCTTTCTATGATGGTTCAAGAAGCTCTGTCGACTGGTGGATCGTTATTCTTAGTTGGTGATAAGAAGCAGGCTATTTATTCCTTTCGTGGTGGAGATAGTCGTTTATTTGATGAGTTGCCTCAACAGCTTTCCAATGCGCCTGTTCGTCGAGATTATTTAACTAAAAATTGGCGAAGTCAAAGAATAATTGTTGAATTTAATAATCAGCTTTTCAGTCAGGGAAATATTGCCGAATTTCTAAAGAGACGTGAGGATTATTATGTCCAAAAGAAATCTAATGATGAGATTCTTTTCAGTGAGAATGATGCTAGCGCTTTAAAAGAGACCTTTGCCCATGCTAAGCAGGAAATTCTAGAGAGCATGCCGCATGGGTTTGTTCAGGTTAAACATATTGAAGGGAAAAGAAAGCAGGAACGAGAGAAAGGAATTAAGGTTCATTTGTTTGAAACAATAATTAATGTTCGAGAGCGATTTCAACTTAAAGATATTGCTGTTCTAACTCGAAGTAATGGTCAGGTGGAGCAGGTGACTCAATGGCTTTTATCTCAAGGAATTCATGCGCAGTCGGATAGAATCAGTGATATCAAGAATCACTCCTTGATTATTGAGCTGGTTGATTTCTTAAGGTTTTTAAATGATTCTAATGATAATGTCAGCTTTGCTAGATTCTTATTAGGTGAAATATTTCTAAAAGTTTCTGGTATATCTCAAAGTGAATTACAGGGTTTTTTGTTTGAATGTAGAAAGAGTAAGGATGTTAAAAAAGGATTTCATCTTTATAAAAGATTTCAGCAACAATATCCGAATCTTTGGCGGCAGTATTTTGAAGATTTTTTAAATCAGGCAGGTGTTTATCCGGTATATGAGTTGATGGTTAGTGTTTATGCAAGATTCTCTCTGCAGAATTTTGAGGGGGCTCAAGGATTCTTGATGCATTTCTTAGAATTGATTAAGCGCCGTGAAGAGATAGGCTGTGATAGTGAAACATTTATTCAATATTTCGATGAGTTACAAACGGAAGAACGGTTTATCCCTATTCCTTCTATGGATGCTGTTAAGGTGATGACTGTTCATAAGGCTAAGGGATTGCAATTTGATGTGGTTATTGTTCCATTTTTAGAAATGACTGTACAAACATCTAAGGGCTCACAGGGAGGATTGTCTTATGTGTTGGATGTATCTGAGGATGGTTTGCGTATGCTTCGTCTTAAGAAAACTTATGGTCGGTTTAGTGAACTTTTAAGAAAACGTTATGAACAGGAGTATAAGGATTCCTTTACGATGGAGCTTAATAATGTTTATGTGGCTTTGACCCGGAGTGTCTGCGAACTTTATTTGATGATTCCTGAGAGAACAGGTAATAGTATTAACCCCGTTCAATTTTTAATTCCTTCTACTATTGATTCTAAGGGAGAGCAAATTAACCTTAAGAAGGTTGAGGAGAAATCTTTACCGTTACCTTATTTAGAGTCCATTGTCGCTGGAGAATGGGTAGCTCAATTAAAAGAAGAACTTACTTCAGAGGATAAAGAGCAGGTTAAATTACGACAACAGGGAGTAATTATGCATTTTTGCCTTTCTCAAATTCCCAGTATAAATAAGAATCGTCCTGTTTGTATTGCTCAAGCTGTAGAGAAGGCGAAAACTAATTTTGGATTGATGGTAGATGAGAAGTTTTATACAGAGCAATTATCCATCTTTTTGTCTAGAGTGGATGTTTGTCGATTCTTTATGATAGAAGAAGGTGTTGAAGTGTTTTGTGAACAGGAAATTGTTAATCGTTTTGGTGATGCCAAACGAATCGATCGCCTAATGATTTTCAAAGATAAAATTTGGATTGTTGATTTTAAGACTAGTCGCGCTCAAGAAGGGGAACATAAAGGGCAAATAAAAGAATATGAACAGTTAGTGGCAGGACTTTATCGCAAATACAAGGTGGAAGGATTTCTAGTTTATTTAGACCATGAGTAAGATTGTCACTGTTCCATTTACAGAAGATTTTATCGAGCATTTGGCAGATTATATCTATGAGGAGTACCTGCTCAAGGGGAAAGATTTGCGTCAAGTGGCTCTTGTTTTTGGCGGTCATAGACCTTTTTTATTTCTTAAGAAAGCTTTGGCACAACGAGTTAAAGGTTCTTTTTATCCGCCTAAGTTTTTTACTATTGATGAATGGATGAAGCATATTGTTCAATCGAGCAAGAGTTTCTACCCCGTATCTTCGTTAGATCATTGTTATTTAATTTATCGATTAGCTAGTCTTCATACTCCAGAACTTTTGGAGGGACGTAAACGCTTTGCTTCTTTTTTACCCTGGGCGCAAGAAATACTTTCCTTGATTGAGCAGTTGGATTTGGAATCAACTTCTGAGGACGCTTTAAAGAATCTTAAAGCACAAGCACAAATAGGTTTTGATGTTCCTGTAAGCATTAGTCGTTTATTAGAAAGCTTATTTGTTTTGCGTCAGGCCTATCATCAAGAATTAGAGAATAAGAATATTTCTGCTAGGGGTTATCAATATGACTTAGCTTCTCAAATCATTTCTTCTATGGATTTGAAGTGCTGGAAGGAAATAATATTTTGTAATTTTTTTTATTTGCATCGTAGTGAAATGAAGGTTGTGGAGCATTGTTATAAGAGAGCTAATACTACGCTTTTGATACAAGGAGATGAGCGCAGATGGCCTGCGCTTAAGCGCATTTCATCCGTGTTGGGTCAGAATATTTTTGAAGGTTCAGAAGTTGTTGAAGGTGATTTCAATTTGAAGCTTTACGCAGCTTTTGATATGCATTCACAAGCAGCTATAGTTACAAGTATTCTTGATACTATTTCTAATCCTGAAGATACAGTGATTGTTCTTCCTCAAGCAGATTTTATTCTTCCGTTATTGTCAGCTATTTCTTCTCAAATTAAAGAGTTTAATATTTCTATGGGGTATCCATTAAAGAGAAGTTCCTTGTATGCCTTGTTAGAGAGAATTTTTACTGCTCAAAGATCTCGTCAGGAGAAATTGTACTACACGCGTGATTATTTACGCGTTTTACATCATCCTTTAGCGAAGAATTTGAATTTATCGCAATCCCAGGTTGGCAGTGTTCTTATTGGGAAAATAGAAGAAGTTTTAACTGGGCAAATTCTTTCTTCATTTTCAGGACAGCTTTATTTGGATATAGATGCCTTTATAAAGGATGAGAAGGTTTACGAGGAAGTTCAGGCATCCTTGGCAAATGTCAATATTTCAATTACAGTAGATGAGTTAAGAGAGATGTCAGAATTTCTGCATGATATTTTGTTTAATCGTTGGCAGAAGGCCGAATCTTTTAAAGATTTAGCTGTTGTGTTAGGGGAGTTTACGGCAGTTTTACGACGATCGGGATCAATGGGGGAATATCCTTTTAATGAACGTATTGCTCTTGATATGGAAATATTAAGTCAAGAGATTAACTGTTCTCAGTTTTCTCAGCAAAGTTTTTCTTCTTCAGAGATGTTTCGTATTCTAGAAGATACTTTGAGTCGCCAAATTGTCGCTTTTACAGGATCGCCTTTAAGGGGTTTACAGATTTTAGGTCTTTTTGAAACGCGTGCACTAAGTTTTGAGAATGTCATTGTGGTAGATGTTAATGAGGGGGTTTTACCTAATTTAGATATTTATGAGCCTCTGGTTCCACGGGATATTATGATTAAGTTAAACTTGGATCGTTTAGAATTAGAAGAGGAGATTCAGCGTTATGGTTTTATGCGTTTAATTTCTTCCGCTAAGAATGTTCATTTGATTTATCAAGAAAGGCCGGAACGCGAACGTAGCCGTTTGATTGAGGAATTAATTTGGGCTAAAGAGAAAAAGCTCAAGAAACTAGATATTGTACCTATTACCCGTGGACGTTTTCAAGTTCAATTGACTTCTAAACAGAGAGTAGTTGTCAAAACTCCTCAAATGATCGAGTTTTTAAAAGAAATGACGTATTCGGCATCCAGTCTTAATACGTATTTACGTAATCCTTATGAGTTTTATGAGAATTATGTTTTAGGCTTAAGGGAACAGGAAAATCTTTTGGATGAACCAGAAGCTAAACATATTGGAACCTTTGTTCATGGATTTTTAGAGGATGTTTTTAGGGGTTTTATAAATAAGAAGCCGGTTCTCGATGAAAAATTTAAGAAATATTATTTTAAGATTATGGAGAATCGATTTAATGATGTTTTTGGTCATCGTCAAAGTAGCGATGCCTTTTTAATGAAAACGGTATTAGAGACCAGATTTGATCGTTTTTATGAAGTAGAGTCTATTCGTTGTTTTAAAGAGGTTGATTTTATATGTGGATTGGAGCGTAAATTTAATGAAGTTATAAATTTGAAGGGTAAAAAAATAAAATTAACGTATAGAATGGATAGGATTGATCAATTATTAGATGGAAGTATTTTTGTTTTAGATTATAAGACTGGGGGCAAGGAGCTTATTTCTAAAGCGTTTGATGAATTATTGGAAGGAGATCTAAATAGAGAGCTTATTAGAGATCAACTGTTGTCTTTTCAAATGCCTTTATATTTAAACTATTTATCTAAGCAATATCCAAACACTAACGTTAATGCTGCTTTTTATCACTTAAGGACAAATACTATTGAGAAATTTGTTCAAGGTAATGATGTTGAGCTTATATCTAACGCGATTACAGCAGGATTAAATGCATTAGATTTTATAATGGAAGAGATATTAAATCCCCAAATTCCATTTATCGATGATCCTGATAGAAGAAATCAACTATAAGTTTTAGTTAAAGGGGAAATGAATGATAATGAGATCTTTTTTCGTTTTTATATTTCTTATATTGGTTAATGGAGTGGGGTACGCAGGGCAGCCTCAGGTCAAAGTTAGCCATGTGATTTTAATTAGTTTTGATGGCTTACGATCGGATGCGATTACGGCTTTAGGTCAGGATAATACAAATGTTTTCTATCAGATGATTAAAGAGGGGGCATCAACATTAAATGCTCGTACAGATTATGATTACACTGTGACCCTGCCTAATCATGCTTGTATGATTACTGGGTATCCTGTTGTAGGTTCGTATGGACATCATTTAACCGACAACACATTGGTAAATAAGACGATTCATGATTTTGCAGGTAGACATATTTTTAGTATTTTCGATGTTCTCCATCAAAATAATCGTCGAAGCGCCATGTTAGCCTCCAAATTAAAATTTCATATTTATGAACATTCATTTCCTATAGATATTGTTTCTTTAACAGATCAGGATGATTTAAAAACATTAGAAGTTTTTCAAAAACTTACTGATGAAGGGTTGCCTGATTTTGTTTTTATGCATTTTGCCGGGGCAGACCATGTTGGACATCATAAAGGATGGAAGATTGGTGCACATTCTTCTTATATGAACGAAGTTAGAAATCTTAATGGATATTTGCAGATAGTTTTTAATGGGATCCGTTCTAAGGCTGTTTTAAAAGATTCGACGGTAATCATTATTACTTCTGATCATGGAGGTGAAGGGTTAGGTCATTCAGATAAAAACAACTTTCATGATTACACCATCCCTTTTATAATTTGGGGAAAACCTGTTGCTAAAGGAGTTGATTTATATAGAATTAATAGGGATAGGTGTAAAGATCCTTCTAATAAAAGGATTGCTTATGGTGACTCTGATCAACCTATTCGGAATGGGGATGCAGCTAATTTAGCATTGTTTGTGTTAGGGTTACCTTCTGTGGAAGGGTCTACAATAGGAAACAAGAAACCTTTAAAAATTAATGAGGATTAAAATAAATGTCAAAAAGTATCCTAGTCGTTGATGATGAACCAGTCGTAACTGAAATTGCCAAACGTAAATTGGAGGAGCGCGGCTATGAAGTGATGGTTGCGGGGGATGGTATAGAAGCTTTTGAAGTTCTTGATAAGAAGATTCCTGATCTGATTTTATTGGATGTCCAAATGCCTAGAATGAATGGCTATACTTTTATTATGGAGAAGACAAAGAACCCTCTTTATGTTTCTATTCCTGTTGTTGTTTTAACTGCTTATGGTGAAATGGAGCCTCTTTTTAAACGTCATGGTGTTAAAGCCTACCTTATAAAACCTCTCAAACTTCAAGAGCTATTGGATAAAGTACAAGCCATTCTTGGGACATAATATTGCTCCGGCAGGACTTGTCTTAGGGTTGACGCTATCTTCCTTTTGTGTTACTTTATGACCCTTAGTTTGTAAGTTTTAAGTTTTCCAGGAGGGTTATTATGTTAGGAAAAAGAAAAGCTTTACGTGTTAAAGATTCTTCCTTGTTTAAATGGTTTACGGAGGACCATTTATCCAAAGGAGAAGCACAGGTGCTTAATTCGAGTATAACTGGACTAGCTGTGACAATATATAGTAGTGTTGAATTGCATGTCGGATGTGTTTTGTTTATTGAACCAGTCGATAAGGTAGCTACAACTATAAGAGAAAACAAAGTAATGATGGTTTGGTTAAAGAAATCATCAGAAGGTCAAATTATAAAATATCATTGTGGTTTAGAATTTATTAAATAAAGGTTCTTATGGTTCAAGAGAATGTATTAAAAGTTCAGAATCAAATTCAGGAGGCTTGTTCTCATGCAGGACGAAATTCAAAAGAAGTAATCTTAGTAGCAGTTACTAAATTTGCGCCATTAGAAGCTATTCAGGAAGCGATTGATGCAGGTATTATGGATATTGCTGAGAATAGAGTTCAGGAAGCTGAAAAGAAATTTCCACCCTTACTGCTTAAGAATTCGTTGGTGCGATTTCATATTATTGGTCATTTGCAAAGTAATAAATCTAAAGAAGCGATTAAGGTTTGTTCATTAATTCAATCGGTGGATAGTTTGAAATTAGCGAACGCAATTGAAAAACAGGCATCTAAATTGAATAAAATTGTTGATATCTTAGTGCAGTTTAATACTGCCCGTGAAGAGCAGAAATTTGGAGCAGAGATAGAGGGAGCATTGAGTTTTGTTGAAGAGATGGGTAAGTTAGAGCATATTTGTGTTAAAGGGTTTATGTGTATGGCTCCTTATACCGAAGATCAAGGTATTATTCGAAGATCTTTTTCTGACTTGCGTGAGATTCGTGATCAAGTAAAGACGCGTTTTGCTGGTCATTCAAGAATTGAAACAGGAGTTTTATCGATGGGTATGAGCGGTGATTATAAAATCGCCATTGAAGAAGGTTCAACAATGATTCGTGTGGGAAGCGCGATATTTAAAGAGGTTATGTAGAATGCCTAAAAAAATTGGAATTATTGGCGGTGGTAATATGGGAGAAGCCTTGATTAAAGGTTTGCATACTAATAATCAACTTTTTGTAACTGAAGCTAATATTGCTCGAGCAAAACTCTTAAAGAGTAAATATTCTATTACTATTGCTGATGTGCTTACAACGACACAGGAATCGAATGTGATTATTTTAGCTGTAAAACCTCAAGATATGGCAGAGGTATTGCAAAGTTTTCGAAAAGGCGGAATTACACCGCTTGTGAAGGATTGGAATAAATTGTATATTTCAATTGCTGCTGGATTGACTACTCAATTCTTTGAGAAGAATATAGGTGGTCAGGCGAGAGTTATTCGTACTATGCCTAATATGCCTGCTTTGATCGGGGAGGGTGTTACAGCTATTTGTGCAGGTCATTTTGCTCATTCTTCTGACATTAAAATAGCTGAAGCGATATTAAGTACAGTTGGGAAAACAATTATTGTTAAAGAATCGATGATGGATGCGGTGACGGCCGTATCTGGTAGCGGACCGGCTTATTTATTTTTATTTGTGGAACAATGGATAGCATCTGCGAAGAAGTTAGGGTTTAAAGAAACGGAAGCCAAACAATTGGTTTATAAAACATTATTAGGTAGCGCTCATCTTTTAGAGAAAAGTGAATTTGAAGCAGCCGCATTGCGCACTAAGGTCGCTTCTAAAGGCGGTACTACTGAAGCTGCTTTAAATGTTTTTAAAAGAAATCAATTTGATCAAATATTCAAAGTAGCGGTCGCCGCAGCTCATAAACGCGCCAAAGAATTGGCGAAATAGTTTGCGAACCTTGTAGGTTTGGAGGTTTTATTGAGGCGTTGGAGGTAAAATGTGTACTTTAACAATTGTTTTGTGTCTGGCGACTGTATTAGTTGATGTTTTTGTTGTTCATTGGTATTGGACTGAGAATCAAAATGCTGTTTTAGAGGCTGAGGTTATTAGTCCTCTTCTTGAACAATCTCAGATTAAGAGAGGAATATTTTCTGTAAGTATCGATGGATACTATAAGGGCAGGCAATTGAGATGGTGTTATAGTATTGACAATGATGGTTGTATCACTAGGTGGTATATTAAGCCAATGCAATTGGCACATCCACAGCCTCTTTTTATGCTTCGATATCCTAAACCAACAACCAATACGCAATTAAGAGGAAGTAAGATTTATTTTAATAATGCCGAGAAATTTGATTATCAAACTATTTTAGATGAGTTAACCGAGTCGGCGCTAATTATAGAAAAAGAATTAAAGTGACCTAATGTATATTAGGATTTAGAGGAAATTATTATGGCAATAGTCGGCGTGATTGGTGGTAGCGGATTGTATCAGATTGAAGGAATTGAAGACGTTAAAGAGGTGAGCGTCCAAACACCCTTTGGGGAACCTTCGGATGTTTACTTTACTGGAAAGCTTGAAGGAACGTCGGTGGTGTTTTTACCAAGACATGGTAGAGGTCATCGTATTAACCCTTCAGAAATTAACTATCGTGCTAATATTTTTGGGATGAAAAAATTAGGTGTAGAAGCGATTCTTTCCGTTTCCGCTTGCGGCTCTTTAAGAAGAAAATACAAGCCCATGGATTTTGTTATTCCTGATCAGTTCTTAGATCGTACGCGTAAAGGCCGTCAGGATACTTTCTTTACTGATGGCATTGTAGCTCACGTGGCCTTTGCTGATCCTGTCAGTAAAGAGATTGCCGATATTTTAGATGTTTCAGCCAAGAGTTTAAATATCAAAGCTCATCGAGGTGGAACATATGTGAATATGGAAGGTCCTCAGTTTTCAACAAAGGCAGAATCGAATCTATATCGCAGTTGGGATATGGATATCATCGGTATGACCAATTTGACTGAGGCAAAACTAGCCCGTGAGGCAGAAATTTCTTATGCAACCTTAGCTGCAGTTACAGATTATGATTGCTGGCATCTTAGTCATGATTCTGTAACGGTAGAAATGATTATGGCTAATTTAAATCAAAATGTGGATAATGCTAAAAGAATTTTAAAGATGGCGATTCCTCAGGTTGGAAAATTAAAGAAATTCTCAGCTTCCGATGCTTTGAAATTTGCTATCATTACCCATCGCGATAAGATTAGTAGTAAGAAAAAGAAGGAACTCGATGTCATCATCAACAAATATATCCAATAATACTGATTATCAGAAATCATTAAATCTTCCTAAGACTGATTTTTCCATGAAGGCTAATCTTGTTGGGAGAGAGCCTTTAGTTTTGGCCAAATGGAATGAAGATAAGATTTATGAACATCTTCGTACGAAATCCAAGGGTAAGAAGCCTTTTATTTTGCATGATGGGCCTCCGTATGCCAATGGGCATATTCACATTGGTCATGCGTTAAATAAGATTCTTAAAGATATCATTGTCCGTTATAAGACTATGAAGGGTTTTGATGCGCTGTACGTTCCTGGCTGGGATTGCCATGGGCTTCCAATCGAACATCAATTGCTTAAAGATTTAAAAGCTAAGAAGGGGGACTTCGATACTGTAGTTTTTCGTAAGAAAGCTCATGATTATGCGATGAAGTTTGTCGGCATTCAGCGTGAAGAGTTTAAGCGTCTGGGTATTTGGGCCCAATGGGATAACCCGTATTTGACTTTAGCGCCTAGTTATGAACATTGGATTTTGAAATCGTTAGCTACATTGACTAAGAAAGGTTACGTTTATCGTAGTCTTAAGCCGGTCAATTGGTGTTTTAGTTGTGAGACTGCTTTAGCTGAGGCAGAAGTAGAGCATGAAAACAAAGAATCACCTACAGTATTTGTAAAATTTGAGGTTAATAATCCAAAGGTTTTAGATCTTACTACAGATAAGAAAACGTCTTTATTAGTTTGGACAACAACACCATGGACATTGTTAGCAAATGTGGCGGTAGCTTGTCATTCAGATTCTACTTATGTTCTAGCAGATTTAGGTGAGGAGATTATTATTGTTGAGAAAACTTTGTCTGAGGCCATTCTTACCAAAGCTAATGTAACTGCTAAAATTATTAAAGAAGTTAAGGGGAAGGATTTAACACAATTAACTTATGTGCATCCATTTGGTAAGATTAAGAATTGTTCTGTTGTTACTGCAGATTATGTAACTAAAGAAGACGGAACAGGTTTAGTTCACATAGCTCCTGGCCATGGTCAGGAAGATTATCAAGTTGGTTTAAAATATAAGTTACCAGTTGTTATGCCAGTTAATTCCAAGGGTGTTTTTACTGAAGAGGGAGCTCCGTTTACTGGTCAATTTATTTTTAAGGCCAATGAGGAGATTATTAGTAATTTAAAAGAACAGGGATTGTTGTTTTTGACAGAAAAGATCAGCCATTCCTATCCCCATTGCTGGCGCTGCAAGAATCCTGTCATTACCCGTGCCACCGAACAATGGTTTTTGAAAATTGATCATAATAATTTACGCCAGTCTTTAAGAGATTCGATTGAACGTGATGTTGAGTTTGTTCCTCCAGCAGGGCGTGAACGTATTTTAGGCATGGTTAATACTCGTCCGGATTGGTGTTTGTCCCGTCAGCGTCTTTGGGGTGTGCCTATTCCAGCGCTAGTTTGTAATGGCTGTAAGGGAGAACATAAGTTATTTATTGAAGTGATCGAGCATCTAGCGGAACTTGTTAAAGCTCATGGTAGTGATGTGTGGTTTGAACGTGAAGTTAAAGATTTATTGCCGTCTGGATTTAAATGCCCAGATTGTAAGGGCAATGATTTTGAGAAAACTCACGATATCCTTGATGTTTGGTTTGATTCAGGTGTTAGCCATCAGGCGGTTTTTCGTACTTTAGTAAATAGTCCATTACCTGCGGATTTATATTTGGAAGGTTCTGATCAGCATCGTGGATGGTTTCAGTCATCCTTGATTCCATCAGTTGCAATCGATGGAAAGGCGCCGTATCGACAAGTTTTAACGCATGGGTTTGTGGTGGATGGGCAGGGAAGAAAGATGTCTAAGTCTATGGGTAATGTTGTTTCTCCCCAAGATATGATTAATCAAAATGGGGCTGAAATCATTCGTCTTTGGGTGGCGTCTAGTTCTTATAATGATGATGTGAGAATTTCTAAAGAAATTATTGATCGTTTGGTGGATTCCTATCGAAAGATTCGCAATACGGTTCGTTATTTATTAGGAAATTTAAGTGATTTTAATCCAAATATTGATCTTGTAGATTATTCAAATCTTTTGGATTTAGACCGATGGGCTTTGAACCGTTTAGCTTTAGTGGTTAAGGCTACGGATGAGGCTTATGAGGCTTATGATTTTGTAAAAGTGTATAAAACTATTCATAGTTTTTGCAACGAGGATCTCTCCAGCATTTATCTTGACATCCTTAAAGACCGCTTGTATACTTGCCCCGCTTTATCGGTTGAAAGAAAGTCAGCGCAGAGTGTTCTTTATCATATTCTTGATTGTTTAACCCGAATTGTAGCTCCTTTGATGGTTGTGACTTCAGAAGAAATATTTTCTGTAAGTCCTAAAACCACAGAGCTTTCTAAGAATCTAAGTGTTCATTTATTAGCGTGGCCGGTGATAGATCCAGTATGGATTTCTAGTGCTATTGAAGAAAATTTTAAGGATCTTTTAGATTTTCGTTCTTTCGTTCTTAAATCTTTGGATGAACAAAGAAAGAAGGGGACGATTGGAAGTGGTTTGGAGGCCAAGTTAATCGTTAAAACGGCTAGCGATCGAGATTATAATTATTTTAAGAGTTTTGGGGATAATTTAGCTTCTTATTGTATTGTTTCTCAGGTTTTATTAGAAAAAGTCTTGTCTGTTTCATCTGGATTGAGTGATTATTTTGCCCAGACGAGTATAGAGGTTCATCCGGCAGATGGTCAGAAATGCGGTCGTTGTTGGAATTATCGTGTTGATGTAGGGGGGAATCAAAAACACCCCAGTTTATGTTTACGTTGTACTCAAGTTGTTGAACATTTAACGTAGGAGACTGTCGAATGTCTGCAAAAGTCAAAAAGAACGTTACAAAATCCAAGAAGATTACAAAAACTAAGAAGAGCGTTGTTGTGTCCAAAAAGCGTAGTCCGATTATTAAAAGAGTTGCTAAGAAAATAAATCCTAAATTTGAGGTTTATAGAAAGCTTCTTTTGAAGACTAAAGATCAAATTGCTGGAGATATTCGTCATCTTTCTTCTGATAATTCTGGAAGCAGTAACGATGGTGGCGGAGACGTTTCTGGTCATGCTTTACATATGGCGGATGTAGCTACTGATATGTATGACCGTGAGTTTGCTTTAGGACTGGCAGCTAATGATCGTGAACTTTTAACAAGCGTTATGCAGGCCATGGATCGTATTGAAGATGGAATTTTTGGAGTTTGTTTACAGTGTAAAAAACCTATTGCTGCCACTCGACTTAAGGCTATCCCGTACACTCAAATGTGTTTGAAGTGTCAAGAGACGATTGAATCAAAGCGAAGATAAGGTCTCATGAACGATTTTAAACGCTCCAAAATTGATATTGTTATTTTTATTTCTGGTGTTTTGAGCGTTGTTTTGATTGATAGGTTTAGTAAAATCTTTTTTTCTCATCTCTTAGATTTAAACGAATCTCTTATCTTATTTAAGAATTTCCTGCATTTTACTCTCGTTCATAACACGGGCATTGCCTTTGGTTTATTTAAGGATTGTGGTTTTATATTTATAATAATTCCATTAGTTTTAACTGCTTTACTTATTTATAACGTTTATTATTACCGATACAGTGAACAGTTAAGCCGTATTTATATTTTAGCTTTCTCTTTAATATTAGGGGGAGCTATTGGTAATTTGATTGATCGTATTGCTTTAGGGTATGTTGTTGATTTTATTGATTTCCGTATTTGGCCTGTTTTTAATATTGCTGATAGCGCAATTACTATTGGAGCAGCTATTATCTTACTCAAATGCATCCCATCCTCTTCGAAATAGGTTCTCTTACAATTTATTCCTATGGCGTTATGATTGCCTTAAGCGTGATCGTTTGTGCTTGGTTGCTTAGTATTGATGCTAAGATTTACAAGATATCGAATGAAGTTATTTATGATTTAATGTTTTGGACGGTTGCTTGGGGTATCTTGGGAGCTAGGATTTTTTATATTGCTTTGACTTGGGAATATTTTAGTAAAAATCTTTTAGAAATGATTATGCTTCAGCATGGTGGTTTAGCTTGGCAGGGAGGATTTATTGGAGGAACTTTGGCAGGTGTTTGGTTTGTTCGAAGCAAGAAATTGCCGTTAAGATTATTTTTAGATTTAGTGGCTCCTTATATTGCTTTAGGACAATCCATTGGACGAATTGGGTGTTTCTTTAATGGATGTTGTTATGGAAAGCCTGTTGAATGGGGGGTTTACTTTCCAGTCCATGCTGCCCGTCTTTACCCAACGCAGTTGTATGAGACTGCGGGACTCTTTTTAATTTTTGTTGTTTTAAAATATGCTCAAACGAAGCCTCATCAAACGGGTATGATTTTTGTTTTATATTTATGGTGGGCTGCTATTGAACGTTTTGTAGTAGAGTTTTATAGAGCTGATCATGATAGTTTATGGTTATCTTTAAGTTTATTTCAGTATATTTCTTTAGTAATCTTTATTGTTGGGTTTTTTCTTTTAGGACGGTTTAGTAGCAAGCCAGATAAGGTTTGATTAATTTTTAACTCATTAGGCATAAGAAAATGCAACATAAATTTATAGTTGAAGAAGCTTATCAGGATTTACGTTTAGATGTTTATCTAACACATGTTATTGAAAATATTCCATCTCGTACTTTTGTTAAGAAGTTGATTGATTCTGAGTTGGTAATCGTTAATGGTAAGCCTTCGAAAACTAAATATAAGGTTATTATGGGTGATAAGGTGGATGTAAAAGTTGACCCTGCCTCATTAGTTGTGCAAGACTTGGTGGCTGAGAAAGTAGCATTGGATGTTTTTTATGAAGATCCTGATATTATTATTATTAATAAACCTATAGGATTGACGGTACATCCAGCTGTAGGTAATCAAAGTGGCACCTTGGTTAATGCATTGCTTGGAAGATTTGAAGAGTTGTCAGATATTAATGGTGCTGTACGGCCTGGAATTATCCATCGTTTGGATAAAGACACATCAGGTCTTATTGCTGTTGCTAAAACTAATGTGGCGCATGCACGTTTGGCTCGTCAATTCGAGAAACATACAGTAGTCAAACGTTACGTAGCGCGTGTGCAGGGAATTGTTCAGTTTGACCAGGGGGTTGTTGATGCTGAAATTGGTCGTCATCAAAAATATCATGATCAGCGTCGTATTGTAGAAAAGGGGGAGGGGAAAGAATCGATCAGTCTTTATCAAGTATTGAAGCGTTTTAAAAATTCAACCTTGATTGCTCTTTTCCCACAAACGGGTCGTACGCATCAGCTAAGAGTTCATATGAAACATTTAGGACATCCAATTCTAGGTGATGAGAAATACGGTCGTAAGGATAGCTTCTCAAGGCTTGCACTACATGCGCAAAGCATTGCGTTTATTCATCCTATTACAAAAGAATATATTGAATTTTCTTGTCCAACGCCTGCAGAGTTTTTAAAGGAGAATTAGGAATTAATTCTTTACTAAGAATTACTTTTTCATATAATAAATAATATGCAGACAAAAAAAGGAAAAACACTCACTATTTTTATTGTTTTAATCATCGTATTGTTGTTTTCTTCGGCGGCGATAGGCTTTTTTATGTATCAAAAAGAAAGTCAAAAAAGGAAAGATGTAGAAATTGAGTTACAAGATGCTCAACAGGTTTCAAAAAAACTCACAGATGATCTTAAGGATGCTAAAAGTCAATTAGTTCTTTTACAAGATAAAAATAAAGAAGCAGATAAAAAGATTAATAGTTTGATGGATGAGATGGAGCTCAATGAAGGACTTCGTAATGAATCAAAGAAGGAAAATAGCGCTTTAAAAGATTCTGTTGAAGTGGCGAAGAAAGAAAAAGATTCTATTCGAGCAGATCTTGATATGGTAGCTAAAAAACTATTAGAGAATGAAGGATTGTTAAAGGCGGAGCAAGTAAAAACTAAAGATTTATTAGCCAAGGTTAATGAATTAGAGATTGCTAAGAAAAAAAGTGAGGTTAATGCTTCTGCATCGACTCTTGGTCAAATGGAATTGGGTAAAATTGTTGTAGAACAGGATCTTAATAGTAAGGGGCGAGTTCTAAGTGTTGATAAAGAGTCAGAATTTGTTATTTGTAATTTAGGTGTTAAACAGGGTATTAAGATGGGAGATGTTCTTTCTGTTTATAGAGAAGACAAATATATTGGTGATCTTAGAGTTTCTCGTGCTCAAGAAGAAATGTCTGCTGCCGATTTTATTCCGCCGTTATCCAGCCGTAATGTTCACAAAAATGATATTGTAGTTCTCAAGCAATCATGATTTTGAATGTCAAGCCAGCTTCGTCTCTAAAAGGCAAGATTCAATTACCAGCTTCCAAATCTTATTCTATTCGCGCTCTGATCATTGAAGCTTTTGGTCAATCTCAAATTAAAAACGCCTCTAATTGTGACGATGCACTAATGGCTAGACAAACAGCCAAGGCATTAACCAGAAAAGCTAAAATATTTTCCGTTGGAGAATCAGGAACCACCCTAAGGTTTTTACTACCTTTATTACCTTTTTATGTAAAGAAGGCTATTGTTAAAGGAAAGGGGACTTTGATCGGCCGTCCCAACGCACATTTGTGTCAAACCCTGCGTGATTGCGGAATGGATATTCAAGGGGATGGTCCTAAAGAGTCGGTACCTATTATTTTTAAAGGCGGCCAAATTAAAGGTGGCCTTATTAAAATTGATGGTAGTTTGAGTTCACAATTTATTTCAGCACTGATGATTGCAGCGCCCCATTTAACAGTAGATTCTCGTATTATTATTACGGGGAAGGAAATGGTATCTACAGATTACATTGTGATGACCTATCAAATTTTATCTAAGGCGGGTATTCATATTAAACGATTGACAGATAGAGAATATTTGATTAAAGGAAATCAGAAATTTAAAGGATTAAAAAATTTTACGGTTCCTTCAGATTATGGTTTAGCAGCTTTTTCTATGGCAGCAGCAACTCTTGTACCTTCAAAAATTATTTTAGCAGGGCATCTTAAAAATGATTTAATTCAGTCGGATGGTTATATTTTAGAATTTTTAAAAAAGATGGGTGTGGCTTTTAAGAAAACAGATACAGCTATTTCTATAGAGGGGCCTTTTAAGTTAAAGGGAGGGGTTTTTTCATTAAAGAATTGTCCGGATTTGGTTCCTATTATGGCTGTCTTAGCATTATTTGCTAAAGGTCAAACTAAGCTCATAGATGTTTTCCATGCCCGCGCTAAAGAGTCTGATCGTATCAGCGATGTCCGAAGTGAATTGTTAAAAGTAGGTGCTGATGTTAAAGAAACTTCTAATGCTCTTGTTATTACGCCTAGACAATCTTATAAAACAGGGCAGTTATTAGATAGCCATCATGACCATCGTTTAGCGATGGCTTGGACTGTTTTAGGGATGAAAATTGGCTGCTGTGTAGATGGGATCGAATCCTGCCGCAAGTCTTATCCTAATTTCGTTAAAGATATGAAATCACTAGGTTTAAGAAGTCGATGAAAATCGGTTGACACCTCATACCCTTTTGGATATTATATGGCCTTATGATTAATCAAATTAAAAAACTTTTCTTAGGAATTTCTGATTACGTCTCCAGTTTATTTTCAAAAGATATGGGTATCGACTTAGGAACAGCCACAACCCTTGTTTATGTTAAGGGTGAAGGGGTTGTTTTATGTGAACCTTCTGTTGTTGCTATTGAAAAAGACACCAATATTGTAGTTGCTGTAGGGGAAGAAGCTAAACGTATGTTAGGTCGTACTCCTGGTAGCATTGTGGCGATTCGCCCTATGAAGGATGGGGTTATTTCTGATTTCGAAGTTACTGAAGCTATGCTTAAGTATTTTATTAAGAAAGTACAGCCGAGTAAATTTTGGTTTCGTCCAACCATTGTTATTGCTATCCCTTCAGGAATTACTGAAGTAGAAAAACGCGCTGTTATTGATTCTGCTGAACACGCAGGAGCTCGTCATGTTATTTTGATTGAAGAGCCGAAGGCTGCTGCTATTGGGGTTGGTTTGCCTGTTCATGAGCCTGCGGGTAATATGATTATTGATATTGGTGGAGGTACAACCGAATTTGCTGTTATTTCTTTAGGTGGTTTAGTGTATGCCAAATCGATCCGTATTGCAGGTGATGAGATGGATGTGGCGATTATTGAATATTTGCGTAAGACGTATAATTTAATGATTGGTGAACGTACAGCTGAAGAGATTAAGATTCGATTAGGTTCTGCCTATCCTTTGGATGAAGAGTTAAATATGGATGTGCGTGGACGTGATTTAATTGCTGGTTTACCAAAAACGATTAATGTTACTTCAGTAGAAATTCGTGAAGCGTTAGCAGATCCTGTTCAAGCTATTGTGGATGCTTCTAAATCAACTTTAGAGCATACTCCTCCTGAGTTGGCGGCAGATTTAATTGATCGTGGTATTGTTATGGCCGGTGGAGGTTCCTTACTTCGTGGAATAGATAAACGCATTGCCGAGGAAACAGGATTACCTGTTCATATAGCTGATGATCCTTTAACAGCGGTTGTTAATGGTACAGGGGAAACTTTGAATATGTCTCCAGCTATGCGTCGTCGTTTTACTCAACATCATAAATTAGATTTTTAATATGAATTCCGCATTTTTTTGCGGGGTTACTTTCAAGTGATCCGTGCTTCGCAAATACCTCAAAAACGCCATCTATTTTACAATCTTTGTAATTCCTCTATTAATTCTTTTTTTACATCCTAAGGTTTCAAGGTCAGCATTTTTATTAGATATGGCGAGTGGACCAGTACGTTGGTTTGAAGCTCCTGTACTTGAATTTAAGAAGTTATTCTATTTTCGAGAATCATATGATGAGTATTTAAAATTTAAAAAACAAGTTGAGGTTCTTAAAGCTCGTCTTGTCTATTTGCAAGAAACAGTTGAAGAGGCTAAACGTAATGGGGCTATAACCCAGTTTCGTCGTACACAGGATTATGTTTCTGTTTTAGCTCATGTGATAGGTCGTGATCCTTCTAATTGGAATGCTTCTTTGGTTATTGATCGTGGTCAAAGGGATGGTTTGAAATTAGGGATGCCGGTTGTTTCTGTATTGGGAGTAGTGGGACGGATTTTTGAAATTGGAAATAATACGTCCAAGGTTGTTTTACTTTCTGACCCCAGTTTTAGCGTAGCTGCTTTGGTGCAACGAACTCGTGAGAGTGGGCTTTTGACCGGTTCCTTGGGAGGTCTTTGTCGATTATCTTATTTAACAGATAAGGCGGATGTTAAAGTGGGAGATAGAATCATTACATCTAAATTAAGTACTGCCTTTCCAGAGGGAATCTTAATAGGGATTGTTGAAGATGTTCAAGCGAGTGAGAATAGTCACACGGTTGAATGTTTGGTTGAGCCGGCTGTGGATTTATCTCAGGTAGAAGAAATCATTGTGATTAAGAAGTAGGAGGGGGAAGTCTTTAACCCGTCCGAAGAAATAATTTATGAACGCCATAGAAATTAAAAATTTAGTTAAGACCTTTAAAAATGGAACCCAGGCGGTTAGGAATGTGGATTTAATTGTTGCCGAAGGTGATTTCTTTGCTTTGTTGGGAGCGAATGGTGCTGGAAAAACAACGATCATTAGTATTCTTATTGGTCTAGTTAATAAAACTTCAGGAACGGTTAAGGTTTTTAATCATGATACCGATTATGAATTTGATCGTGCTAAGAGATTGATTGGTGTTGTTCCTCAAGAATTTAATTTTAATATGTTTGAAAAAGTACACGATATTGTTTCTATTCAGGCGGGTTTCTTTGGTATCGAAAGAGATGTTGCTCTTATAAATACAGAAGAGGTTTTAAAGAAGGTGGGTTTGTGGGAGAAACGTAATTCCATGGCTCGTACATTATCAGGCGGAATGAAGAGACGTTTGATGATTGCCCGCGCTTTGGTTCATCGTCCAAAGATTCTTGTTCTTGATGAACCAACGGCAGGAGTGGATGTGCAATTACGTGTAGGGATGTGGGATTATTTAAGAGAACTGAATGTGCAAGGAGTGACGATCCTTTTAACGACTCATTATTTGGAAGAAGTTCAACAGATGTGCCGTAACGCAGCTATTATTAAAGAAGGTAAAATTGTGAGTTTAGACAGTGTCAAAAATTTAAATAAACTAATCACACAAGAAACCTATGTGATTGCTGTTAAGAAAATGCAATCTTTGAGTGGTCTTGAAGTATATAAACCGGTTGTTATTGATGAGCATACCTTGGAAGTAGATTTAAACCGAGATGAACAGCTTAATGAGTTATTAATCAAATTAATTAAGAATAGTTTTGAGATTACAGATGTTCATCCTAAAGGACAGCGTTTAGAGAAACTGTTTTTATCATTATTATGATCTATCAATGGGTTGCATTTAAAACTCTTTTGCGTAAAGAAATTTCTCGAATCGTAAGGATTTGGACGCAAACTCTTCTGCCGCCCCTGGTCACTCAGACGTTATATTTCGTGATATTTGGTAAATTTATTGGTTCGCAAGTGGGGCCTATCAATGGAGTAAGTTACATGTCTTTTATTGTTCCAGGTCTTGTGATGATGGCTGTGATTAATAGTGCCTATAGCAATGTAGTAAGCTCTTTCTTTGGGGCTAAATTTCAGCGAAGTATTGAAGAAATTCTAGTGTCTCCTATGCAGGAATGGGTGATTGTTGCAGGTTATACCTGTGCGGGAATTGTTCGTGGAATAGTTGTAGGTTTTTTAGTTTTTTTAATCTCCTGTTTTTTTACACATCCGAGTATTTATCACCTAGGAATTATTATTTTGTTTACAGTTCTAACTTCTGCTATTTTTTCATTAGCCGCTTTGATAAACGGTATTTTTGCTAGGAATTTTGATGAGGTGGCCATTTTTCAAAATTTTGTTTTGGTGCCTTTGATTTATTTAGGAGGGGTATTTTATTCTATTTCTAGACTGCCTGTTTTTTGGCAGAATGTTTCTAAACTTAATCCACTTTTATATATGGTTGATGGTTTTCGTTATGGATTTTTTGGATTCTCCGATGTAAATATTTTCTTTAGTGCAGGACTTCTAATTGTTTTGACACTGGCACTTTGGCAGATTAATATATGTCTTCTTAGAAAAGGGATAGGAATTAAAAATTAATGATAAACAAAAAAGGAGAATGTATGCGTAAGTTTATTTTAGGTTTTTTCATCGTTATAAGTTTGGTATCCACAACGGTGTATGCTGCGAATAGTTATAAGATCGATCCAGTTCATTCGAGTCTATCATTTTATGTAAATCATATGATGATCAGTAATGTTGTTGGACAATTTGATCAATTTGATGGTCAGATTATTTTTGATGAAAAAGATCCGGATAATTCCAAAATTAATATTACTGTTCAATCCTCCAGTATTAATACGCGTAATGAAAAACGTGATACTCATTTGAAAAGCCCTGATTTTTTTGATATAGCCCAATTTCCTACAATGTCCTTTGTAAGTAAAGAAATTACTGAAACTGATATTACGGGTGATTTGACTATTAAAGGTGTTACTAAAGAAGTGACTATTCCTGTGACTGTTTCTGGTCCTGTTAAGGGAATGATGGGGACAAATGTGATTGGTTTTAATGGTAATTTTACTTTGAATCGCCTAGATTATGGTCTTAACTGGAATAAAACTTTAGATCAAGGTGGCTTACTTGTGGGTAATGAGGTTACTGTTTTGATAGCTATATCAGCAGATGAAGTAGAGGTTCCTAAACAAGTTGTTAATGAAGTAGAAAAGAAGTAAATATAATTATTTTCTAGATATTTTCTTACTTATTTTAAGCCCCCGTTATTTATTTGGCGGGGGTTTTTTATTTAAAGAATCTTTTTAAGAAACCGCTTTCTTTATAATGCCTTCTAGGCCTTGATTTTCACTTGCCAGATGTTATATTTGCAATATAGGGTTCGAAAGAGCCCTTTAGTCCTAGTTTAGGACGGAAAGGAAGGTCCATATGAATACTTTCAATTTCATCTTGGATCCAATGAAAACAATAGTAAGTACCGTTTATAGTTATGTCCCTATTACCATTACAGTTTTAGCTATTTTGGTGATTGGTACCTTATTGGCCAGAACATTAGGTAGGTTAGTATCTGGTCTTCTTAGGGACATCCGTGTGGATCAATTAAGCCACAAGGTAGGTCTTGATAAAGTATTGGTTACAGGTGGCGTCAGACGCTCTGTATCAGATGCTATCGGTTGTGTGATAAGTTGGATGTTAATGATCACAACCTTCGTGATTGCTTTAAAGATCACAGGCATCAGTGTACTAGGAGAGATGACTGATCATATTACAGGGTATATACCGACTGTTGCGACAGCTGCGGTAGCTCTTATGGTTGGGATCATTTTAGCCCATATCGTTGCAGTATTTGTTCGCATGGTAGCTGCTAATTGCAGTATGCCTAAACCTGAATTAATTGCCACCTTCAGCAAATGGGCGGTTGTAGCCACAGCCTTTATCGCTTTTGTCGATAAGATTGGCTTAGGCTTCTTGTTTACCGGATCTTCATTAACGCTGATGATTGCAGCCTTAGCCTTAGCCTTAGGTTTAGCCTTTGGTATAGGCGGTCGTGAGCATGCTTCCCACTATTTGAATAAGCTGCTTAAGCACTAAGAGTCCCTCAGTCACTCTGTATGGGGCAGGGTGACATCCACAAACGGCCCTGCTGGGTCGCAAGATCTGGCAGGGTTCGTCCTTTTTTAATAAACAGTGACAGGGTAGAATTTTTTGAATAATTAGTGCCTGTCACTATTTATTGATTATAATAACTAATATGAAAAAGATTTCTGAACGTTCTGTGTATGAAGGAAAATGGTTATCCGTTCACGAAACTGTTTGTGAAGGCAGGGATGGAAAGCCTCATGTTTGGGAAAGTATCCGCCGTAAGCAATCGTCTGTAGGGGTTGTTGTTTTAGCTAGACTCATTCATTCCAAACAATTTATTCTGATTAAACAATATCGTCCTGCCATTAATGGCTATATTCTAGCCGTTCCTGCTGGTTTAGGATTTAATGATCCTACCCATTCCTTGGTCGAGCTAAGGGAAGAAACCGGATATGTAGGTACAATTGCATCCATCAGTCCTGTTCTTAAAACAGGAGCTTCCTTGATCGATGACAGCGCTCGTATTGTTTGTGTAGATGTGGATGAGAGGGATCCAGCGAATCTCAACCCTATCCAAGAGCTTGAAGCAGGAGAAGATATTCGAGTGTGTCTAGTTAAGCAAGAAGAGGCTTTGGATTTCTTGCTTACTCAACAAGCTCAAGGCGTTCATATTGCAGCTAATTTATGGTATTTATTTGGTGTAGGCTCCTGGTTAAAGAATGTCTAAAAATTCTAAACAATCTTTCCTTAATTCTTACAAATTTTCTCTTACATTAATTGCTTCTATGGCTATCGGTTCCATTATTGGGATCGTCATGAAAAAAGATGCGGTTATTTTAAAACCTTTTGGCGATATTTTTTTAAACCTACTCTTTACAGTGGTCGTTCCTTTAGTATTCTTTTCTTTATCTTCGGCTATTGCTCAAATGAAGGATATTTCTCGTTTAGGTAAGATTATTGGCTGGATGATGCTTGTTTTTACAGCTACGGGCATTATAGCTTCGTTTGTCATGATTTTAGGTGTGAATTGTTTTCCACCAGCCCAGGGGATACAAGTCACTTTGCCTGCAGGTTTTCATCCCGACCAAATGAAGGTGTCCGAACAGATTGTTAAAGCAGTAACTGTTTCTGATTTTTCTGATCTGTGGTCGAAGAAGAATATGTTGGCGTTGATTATCTTTGCTATTTTAATGGGATTGTCTGCTTCTTTAGTAGGAGAGAAGGCTAGGGCTTTTAGTGATTTTTTAAGTAGTGCTAATGAGGTGATGACCAAGATGGTTTCCTTGGTTATGTTTTATGCTCCCATTGGGTTAGGAGCATACTTTGCTTATTTAGTGGGTGTTTTTGGTCCACAGCTTTTAGGAACTTATGCGAGAGCCATTATTTTGTATTACCCAATTGCTTTGCTGTATTTCTTTTTTGCGTTTTCTTTTTATGCGTATCTAGCATGCGGTTTTGTAGGGATTAAATCTTTTTGGCGCAATATTATTCCAGTATCGCTGACTGCTTGGGCCACTGGATCTTCAGTTGCAGCAATTCCATCTAACTTGGAAGCTGCCGCTAAAGCAGGAGTGCCTAAAGATATTAGGGAGATTATTATTCCTATGGGAGCCACCATTCATATGGAAGGTTCTTGTCTTGCTGCTGTTTTAAAGATTGCCCTGCTTTTTGGTTTGTTTCATATGGATTTTACAAATCCTGTAACGATTCTAACGGCTGTAGGGGTAGCTCTTTTAAGCGGAACAGTCATGGCAGGTATTCCTGGGGGAGGTTTTTTAGGTGAACTTTTAATTGTCATGTTGTATGGATTTCCAATAGAAGCCTTACCTATTATCTCTATGATTGGAACTCTTGTTGATCCTCCAGCGACGATGATAAATGCAGTAGGAGATAATGTTTCTAGTATGCTGGTGGCAAGAATTTTAGGCGGAAAGAATTGGAAGATTAATGCAGGCGCTTAACCATCCTTCAAAACAAGTTATTAGTACGGCTATTCTTATCGCTGCTTTAGGATATTTTGTCGATATTTATGACCTAATTCTTTTTAGTATTGTACGTGTTAAAAGTCTTCATGGATTGGGTCTGCCTGATGATCAATTGCTGTCTCAAGGGGTTTTTCTTATTAATATGCAGATGGGAGGGATGCTTTTAGGGGGTATTCTTTGGGGTATTTTAGGAGATAAAAAGGGGAGGCTTTCAGTTCTTTTAGGTTCTATCTTTTTATATTCAGTAGCTAATATTGCTAATAGTTTTGTACAAGGTATTCCAGAGTATGCGTTCTGGAGATTCTTGGCTGGAGTAGGTTTAGCTGGTGAGTTAGGAGCAGGAATTACCTTGGTGAGTGAAGTGATGTCTAAGGAAACTAGAGGTTATGGTACCATGATTGTGGCTGTCGTTGGAATCCTAGGGGCTGTGGTGGCTGCATTAATTGGTGATTTTTTTGATTGGCGTATTGCCTATTTTGGCGGTGGAT
>JAYTXU010000041.1:0-33490 GCA_043742785.1 Candidatus Omnitrophota bacterium | reverse complement strand
ACTGGCGCCTCCGTATCGAATCGAACTATATCTCTAAACTTTATCTCTACCCACCTGACCCGAATCGAACTCCGTTCTCTATTCCTTTCATTAGATATTGTCATTTATTCTACGTTGATAGACGACATTATTGACTTGATATATCTCTAAGTGTATGGATATATATGATTACAACATCAAAAATGGAGGTGCACTTATGTCAGAAACAAGCCTAGCTGAAATCAACGAACTCAAAACAAAATCACTGAAAGAACTAAAAGAGAGATACGCAGAGTTGTTTGAGGGAGAAAAACCTTCTTCGAATAATAAAGTACTCCTCTGGCGAAGATTATCTTATCGCATTCAAGAGCTTGACCAAGGAGGTCTTTCAGAAGAAAGCAAAACTAAAATAGATGAGCTTATCGAAAAATATGATCCTGTTAACAACACCTCTATTAGGCCTACTGACTCCCCTACGGAGGCCACTAAGAAAGAAAAATCTCGAGATCGACGTCTTCCTATACCAGGCAGCATTATCACTAAAGAATACAAAGGAAAACACTTTGAGATTAAGGTCCTAGATAAAGCTTTTGAAATGGACGGCAAACAATACAAATCACTCTCAGCTATTGCCATAGCTTTAACAGGCGCACATTGGAATGGCTACCTATTCTTTAACCTTTGAGGTGAATTATGGAAATCCTAAAAGAAAAATCTAAAGCTGTATATTGTGCTATTTATACCCGTAAATCCACTTCTGATGGCTTGGATCAAGAATTTTCCTCTCTAGATGCTCAAAGGGAGTCATCAGAGAGCTACATCAATAGCCAAAAGCATGAAGGTTGGGTTCCCCTACCCGATCGATATGATGATGGTGGCTTTACAGGAGCTAACGTTGAACGACCTGCTTTACAGAAGCTGCTTAATGATATCAAAGAAGGAAGAATTAACTGTGTTGTTGTATATAAGGTTGATCGGCTTTCACGTTCGCTGCTTGATTTCACACAAATGCTTGAGTTCTTTGATAAGAATAACGTTACATTTGTATCCATAACACAGCACTTTAACACGACTACTTCCATGGGAAGGTTAACGCTTAATATTCTTTTATCCTTCGCTCAATTCGAACGAGAAATCATCAGTGAACGAACCAAGGATAAATTGTCGGCTATCCGCAAAAAAGGCCAATGGCTAGGTGGTAGACCGGCAATTGGATATGAAGTTGAAAAAGGTACAAAAAGACTCATCGTTAACCCTAATGAAGCAGCAATTATAAAAGAAATCTTTAACCTTTATCTTCAAAATGGTAATTCATTGTCTACGGTTGTAACTATCCTTAATGAACGTGGTTATCTAAGTAGAACTTGGACTATTAAAAATGGTTCAATTCGTGGTGGGAAGAAGTTAAAACTAGGCACTCTTCAGAGCATCATCAATAATGTTCTTTATATCGGAAAAGTAAAATATGAGGGACAAATATACGATGGCCAACAGCCTCCTATTATTGATGAAGAAACCTTCAAAAGAACCCAAGAGAAATTATTTGATAACCGAATATATAGAAAGAACTATAACAAAGATTGTTTTGGGTTACTTTCCCACCTATTAAAATGTAAAACATGTGGAACACCCATGGTCCACACATATACAGCAAGACCTGGCCGTAAAAGGTATCGTTACTACATTTGTACCAACAGCCAAAATCGTAGATATAAGCTTTGTCCAAATTCCTCAATAAATGCTCAAGAAACAGAAGCGGAGACCCTTAAGATCATTCGAAAGGTAATATCAGAGAACAAAGAAAAATTTGACATCAATCATGAGAATGAAGTAGATAAGCTACTTTCCTCTTCATGGAGCTCCTTATCACCTGAAGAAATGCGCAGTATCATGAAATGCTTTATAACGGAGATATTATGTGATGTAGAAACTAAAATACTAAGAATCACCCTAAAGAATTCAGAAACCTCGCTTGAATTTAATGTAGAGATAAATAAGTCCAAACATATGAAAAGATGGCATAAAGAAATTGAAGTAGTCCAAGAACCAAAGGTCCGCCGCTCTCTTATTTTAGCGCACCAGATCCAGCGGCTCATGGATGAGGGTAAAATCGAAAATCCAAAACAGGCCAGCGAATGGACTCACTTTAGCCATAGCCGGATAGATCATATTTTGGGACTACTTCTTCTCTCCCCTATTATTCAAGGAGAGATATTGCTTGAAGACAACAACGCTATCTCTTTAATTCCTGAATATAAGGTTCGTTCTGTGGCTAGTGAACCTAACTGGAAACTCCAAGAACAGCATTGGAAAGAAATAAAAAGTTATCTCTCCAAAAATTAGACTTATCTCTCTTATCTAGCACCTACAAATCCTGCAATTCCTAGTAAATGGCTTATTTATCCGTCGATAAACGGCATAATAAGCCTTTTATTTCATTTACTAACCGGTCTCTGATAATGCGCATATCAGAGATAACGAGATAAGAAGAACGAAATTATCGACGATATTTGCTTGGATTTATTTCAAGATATGGAATATTTCTGAAGATTATTTCCGTCGAGAAATAAGTAAAACGTAACCATTTGAAACGTTGTGACATGTGAAAGGATTGGTGGGAATTTCTCGTCGGTGATTAACCATCTCTTATCAATCTCCGACGATGAAACGAAAAAACGCCCCCGGACCGAATCGAACGGTCAGCCTAGACGTTAGGAGTGTCTCGCTCTATCCAAAATTGAGCTACGGGGGCATAATTTCATTTCTTACGATACGGTTCCAAAGATTTCAGATATTCTTCCTCAGGAGTATACCCTAAAACCTTAGCTTCTTCCAAATAACGAATGGCACCTTGAAAATCCCTTGATTTAAATGAAAGAATCGATAAATTCACAAAAGCATTCTGATGATTTTTATTAATAGCAACTGTTTTTAAATAAGACGCAATCGCTTCAGGTAATTGTCCTTGAGCCGCATAAACATTTCCCATATTATAATAAGCTTCCCCTAACTGTGGATCATTCTCAAGTGCTTTTTCATAGAAATTAAGAGCATCTTTAAAATTCCCTGATGTTTCATTTAAAAATCCTAAATTAAAATAAGCTCCTGCATTCGATGGGTCAACATCAATAGCCTTTTGATAAAGCATCCTTGCATGATCCACATCTCCTAACGAATTATAAATAACCCCCATATTTAAATATCCTAAGGTAAACTTAGGATGAAAACGCACCAAATGTTCATAAAAACCTAAGGCCGTTTTAAAATCTCCCATCTCCTGATATCGATTTGCCAAGTTATATAAAGACTTTTCATAAGCAGGATTAAGCTCTAAAGATTTCTTATAGAACCGAATTGCTTCCTCATAACCACCCACCTGTTCATAAAGGAATGCTAAATTAAAATAATCAGCTGCTGAATATTTTTTTCGTTTGGATAATTCTTCATACGCAGAAAGAACATTCTCTCTTTCTTCTTGATAAGACTTTTCCTGAGAATTTCGTGTAATGGCCTTACTATAGGCATCAACAACAGCCATATAAACATCTTCATCATCTGGGTAAGTCTTTAAAAGACGCTTAAAAGTATCAATAGCTTCCTGTGATTGATTAATTTCTTGATACGAAATCCCCAACCTAAACATTGATTCTTTATTTTTATTATCTACAGCTAAGGCCTTAAGATACCAACCAATCGCCTCTTTGTATTGCCCTTTTTGCTTATAAACTTCCGCCAAATTACTATAAGAAGCTATGAACTGAGGATCGACTTTAATCGCTTGTTGATAAAGCTTTAAACTTTCATCTAAAACAACTTCCTCTTGATTAGCTTCTCTTAATACGCCGGCCAAATTATTCAAAGCTAAAGCTGAACCTGTTTGTTGAACACGATGCCTCCAGAAACTCATAGAGTCTTTATAAAAAAATGTCTGCTGATAGGTCAAAAAGATAAGCCCTATGAATAAAGCTCCAACAGCTATACGAAATAAAATACGAATCATCTCCTCTTGAGACTTTAAAAAGGTATCGATTCTGCAAATAACGATAGAAGCGGCCATGGCGTACACCACTGCCATCAAATACCCCTGATAAAAATCTTCCAATCTCAAAGAAGACAAACTGAATTTACCAATAAGAATCGCCATTAAAAAAAACGGCCATTTTTCTAAAACAATTTTAATCGAAACTTTCTTTTGTCTGTATCCATCTAAAAAGATCAACGCCAGTGGAAAGGTGATCGCAGAAGGAGAAGCAAGCATACTTAAAAGAGCAAACGTTATACTCAAAAAAGTTTTTCCTTTATAGAAATTAAACAACCCTGCCATATAAAAAACCGCACAAAGCAAATCCTTACGTTTGGCAATCCAAGCAACCGTTTCCACTTGAGACGGAAAGAAAGCAAATAAACCAGCCCCTAAGAAAGTTTGTGTAAGGCTAAATCCCAAATACTTTGCAAAAAAGAACACTAGAATCACTGCAACAATATGAAGCAGCACATTATTCAAATGATAGACAAAAGGATTAAGAGAAAATAGTCGATGCTCTAGAAAAAAAGACAAACTGGTTAAAGGAGTATGAAGCCCCTTCACACGCTCTTTAAGTAAAGTCCTAAAATACGAACCATCAAGACTTAAAACATTCACATTATGTGTTAAATATCGATCATCATCACCGCTTATAAATTGAGCTTTTAAGACTGGACTAAATGCCAAGAAAATAAAAATAACCCATAGACTGATCAACAAAATAATTCTTTTGGAATAAATAATAGAAGATAGAGACATGAGGTAATAATTTAAAGAAATCTAATATTGAATAATCGAATAAATCGGGAGATTCTTAAGGCGATCTTTTCCATTAAGAAATTTTAATTCCACCAGAAAAGCTACGCCTACAATTTTTGCTTTTTGAGCTTTAATCAAATCTGTAACAGCTTTAACCGTGCCACCAGTCGCTAACAAATCATCGATCACTAGTACACGAGCATTAGGCTTAAATGCATCTTCATGAATTTCTAAAGTATCCGTGCCATATTCCAGTTGATAAGTTACGCTTTTAGTTTTATAGGGAAGCTTCCCCTTCTTTCTAACAGGAACAAAACCTGCTCCCAACTTATAAGCTAAGGCTGCCCCAAAAATAAACCCTCGAGCCTCAACCCCCACTACATACTCCACACGTTCATTTTTAAATTTTTTAGCTAAGGTATCGATGGACTTTTTAAAGGCATCTTTGTTCTTAATCAAGGTAGAAATGTCTTTAAAAATAATTCCTTCTTGAGGAAAATTAGGAATATCACGAATATGATTCTTTAAGTCAGAGATTTTCATAAATGAGCACACAAGTTACGGAGCCCATTTTGTGGGCGACGTCAACTTGTCCTGTGCGAATTTATCCTGTGAGTATGCGACCTAGCAGACGAACGAGGATATCCATTACGCTTTTCCCATCGATTGGGCTTTAATCAACTTGGCAGATAGAATTTCTTTTACAGGCAATTTGGCCTTACCATGACTAATCTGATAAAGCATCTCAAGACCTAAACGCCCCATCTCAACTAATGGCTGAGCCACCGTCGCTAGAGGTATTGAACTATGATCCCTTAAGGGATTATCATCAAAACCACAGACAGCTAAATCCTCTGGAATACTAATCTTCTTTCCCTTAGCCACATCAATCACTTCTAAAGCCATAACATCTGATGCAGCAAAAATAGCCGTTGGCCGTTCCTTAAGTTTTAATAAATCTTGAGTGGCTCCACGTGCAGGAGTTCTTAAAAAACCACCAATTTTCACATACGTTTTATCAGCTTCAATATTATGTTTTTTAAGAGCATCATAATAACCCTCTAAACGGGCCTGCCCCGCTTGTGTCGATAAATCACCCGCAATAGTTGCTATTTTCTTATGCCCTAATTTAATAAATTCTTCTGTTACCTTAAAAGCTGCCTCATAATTATTGATAGCAATGCAATTAATTGGTTCATCAAGTTTATTATTTAACACCATGCAGGGCATACCGCGCATAATCGCTTTTTTGACAATTTCCAAATCATTATCAATATCAGCAAATAAAATACCATCAACACTTTTTCGATCTAACAAAGTTGGATCCAACCAAGTACTATGATCAGAACGATCCGTAATATGTACTAAAAAGTCAACATTCAAACGACTCGCCGCTAGATTGACGCCTTTAGTAATTTCACCTGTATAAAAAGAATGAAAAATATCTTCGAAACGGGGTAATATCAAAACAAAGATTGGTTTACGTTTAGTAGCCATAACTCAATTTCTAAACCTCCTCTTGTTCTTTAAGAATCTTTTTTAATTTATCAATTGTCAATTCTTCTATCTGACGAACTCTTTCCCGAGAAAGATTTAATTGTTTAGCAATTTGAGCTAAGGTGTAGTTCTCCCCATCGGTTAAACCATAACGCATTTCAATAATCGTGCGTTCACGCGGCTCTAAACCTTCTAACAAAACTCGAGCTCGTTCTTTATTAAAAAACAATTCCACTTGCTCATCAGGAGCAGCTAAGGTCTCATCTTCTAAGACATCCATCACTTGACCATCACTGTCTTCTCCTAATGGAGCATCCAAACTCGACATTTTAGCAATGGCTGAATCTAATTCCTTCACTCTATCCACCGTCAGCTTCATCTTTTTGGCAACTTCAGCTGCACTGGGTTTACGATGCAATTGCTGAGTTAATTTCTCAACTAATTTACGGTATTTCACAATTTCTTCATTCAAATAAACAGGAACACGGATCATCTTACCTTGGTCAATAATCGCACGAGATATGCCTTGTTTAATCCACCAAGCCGCGTAGGTTGAAAAACGAAATCCCTTTTCAGGATCAAATTTATCAACACCTCGCATAAGACCAATATTACCCTCTTCGATCAAATCACTTAAGGCAATACCTAAATTAACATAACGCTTGGCAATAGAAATAACCAAACGTAAATTAGCCCGAATCATAATATTACGAGCTTCTTTATCACCTTTTTGGACACGACGCCCCAAAGAAAGTTCTTCTTCGGGTTTTAAAAGGGGAATATCTTTGATGTCTTTTAGGTATGCTTTTATTGGATCCATAATGGAAAAGTATTATGTCATCGCATTTCAAGCAAAGCAACTTTAAAGTTAATTTACTTAAAAGGCGAACAACATAACATTTATTTCTTCTTTGCCGTTTTCTTTTTAGATAACGCTTTAGTTTGTAAAGCTGCTTGAGCGGCTGCCAAACGAGCAATAGGAACACGATACGGTGAACAAGAAACATAGTTCATCCCAGCTCTGTGACAGAATTTTACGCTTTCTGCTTCCCCACCATGTTCACCGCAAATACCTATTTTAAGATCTTTATTAGTTGAACGACCTCGTTCAATACCAATTTCAACCAACATTCCCACACCTTCTTGATCTAAACTTTGAAAAGGATCATCACGAAAAATACCCTTACCGCCTTCTTTTTCATTAGCCACATACACTGGCAAGAAACGGCCTGCATCATCACGAGATAACCCCAAGGTCATTTGAGTTAAATCATTCGTACCGAAGCTGAAGAAGTCTGCTTCTTCTGCAATTTGATCAGCTAAAAGAGCAGCACGAGGAATTTCAATCATGGTGCCTATCATATAAGGCAATTTCACACCCCCCTGCTTGATCAACCGATCCGCCAAATCCTTAGACTGTTTCTTCAAGATGCTAAATTCTTTTTTATCCATGGTCAAAGGAATCATAATCTCAGGCAAGACCTTAATCCCTTCTTTGCGACATTTAATAGCAGCTGTAATAATTGCTGTCACCTGCATATCTAGAATTTCAGGATAAGTAATACACAAACGGCAACCACGATGACCTAACATAGGATTGGATTCATGAAGTTGTTCACAACGATGCTTAATCTTATCCACAGAAAGACCTGTAATGCGGCTTAATTTCTGCACACCGACATCATCTTTTGGTGTGAATTCATGTAATGGAGGATCAACCAAACGAATAGTAACAGGATAACCATTCATCGCCTTGAAAATACCGTAGAAATCATTGCTTTGAAATGGTAATAATTTAGCCAAAGCAACCGTACGAGTTTCTAAAGTTTCAGCAACGATCATTTCCTGAATAGCCAAACGACGTTCTTCTGTATCAAAAAACATATGTTCAGTACGGCATAATCCAATGCCTTCAGCACCCATCTTAATAGCATTTACAGCATCATACGGTGTATCAGCATTGGTGCGAACATTTAAAGTACGCATTGTATCTGCCCATTTAAGAATTGTATAATAAGCGCTTGGAAGTTCTGGTTCTTTTAAACTTAAATCACCGGAATAAATCTCACCAGCAGAACCATCCAAGGTTAAATACTCGCCTTGCTTAACAACTTTACCATTAATAGTCATTTGCTTGGCTTCATAATTAATATTCAAAGCTTCACATCCAACGATACAGCATTTACCCCAACCACGGGCAACGACAGCCGCGTGAGAAGTTTTACCACCGGTCGCTGTTAAAATCCCTTTAGCCGCATGCATACCACCGACGTCTTCAGGGCTTGTTTCCTTACGAACTAAAATAACTTTCTCTCCCTTTTGAGCATGCTTCTCAGCTTCTGCTGCCGTAAAAATGACTTTACCTGAAGCAGCACCTGGAACAGCATTAATACCACTACCAAGACGGATAGTCTTTAGCTGAGCTGGAGTAATCTTAGTTGTATCGATAACAGGATAAAAAAGACGCTCGATATCATCAGAAGAAATACGATTGACCGCCTGTTCTTTAGAAATAACCGACTTTACAGCAGCTTCGGCATATTTCTTTGGTAAATAACCTTTTTTAACCAAATCATTAGCTTGGGCTTTAGTCAATAAAGGTTTGGTGGCATGATCTAAAGCAATTTGGAACGCAGCCGCCGGTGAACGTTTACCTGTACGGCATTGAAGCATATAAAGCTTTTCATCTTCAATCGTAAATTCCAAATCCTGCATTTCTTTATAATAAGATTCCAAGATTGCACGTACGGCACAAAGCTGATCATACGCTTTAGGCATCACATCTTGTAAGGTGGATAATCTTAAAGGAGTACGGATACCAGCTACAACGTCTTCCCCTTGGGCATTAATTAAATAATCCCCATAGAAAGTGTTCTCGCCAGTATTTGGATCACGGGTAAAACAAACGCCTGTCCCGCTATTATCTCCCTTATTACCATAGACCATCTGTACAACATTAACAGCTGTTCCTTTAAGATCAGTGATTTTCTCTACACGACGATAGGTTTGAGCCTTCTCTGCTTCCCAGCTTCCAAAAACAGCCATGATAGCCCCCCATAATTGCTTATAAGGATCTTGTGGAAAATCTTCGCCTTTATTCATCTTGTAAAAAGCTTTAAATTGATTACATAATTCCTTTAATTTCTCAGCAGGAATTTCTGGATCATTCTTAACACCAATCTCATGTTTCATTTGATGAAGCATATCTTCCATTGGCTGTTTAGATAAACCCATCGCTGTAGCAGAATACATTTGAATAAAACGTCGGTAAGAATCATAAGCAAAACGAGCATTATTCGTTTTCTTAGCTAATCCTTCGACGGATTTATCATTTAATCCCAAATTTAAAATTGTTTCCAACATACCAGGCATCGAACGCGCAGCACCAGAACGAACAGAAACCAAAAGCGGATCATTAGAATCACCTAATTTTTTGCCAGTGACTTTCTCTAATTTAATAACAGCCTCACGAACTTCTGCTTCTAAACCTTTAGGAAGTTTTTTCCCACCTTTGTAATAATCTTCACACGTTTGAATAGTGACGGTAAAACCAGCTGGAACTGGAATGCCGATACTGGTCATTTCCATCAAACCAATACCCTTACCCCCTAAAACATTTTTTGTTAAAGCTTCTCCCTTTGCTTCTGCCTTACCGGCTCCGTACGAATAAACGTGTTTATTAGACATTGCAACTACCTTTCTGTTAATGATGTTAATTCAAATGATCTTTTAAATATTGATGCAAACGCTCGACCGAAATGCGTTCTTGAACCATGGTATCCCGATGGCGTACTGTGACCTGTTTATCTTCTAATGATTGAACATCAACAGTGACACAAAAACATGTTCCCACTTCATCCTGACGACGGTAGAGTTTTCCTATCGCAGCTGTATCATCGTACACACAAACAATATCTTTTTGAAGTTCACTTTTAATTCTTTTAGCCAAAGCCACAATTTCTTCATTCTTTTTTAACAAAGGCAAAACCGCTACTTTAATCGGAGCTATCTTTGGATGAAACTTCATCACCACACGGGTTGTTTCCTTAACCTGCTCTTCATGATAGGCATCGACCAAGAAAGCTAGGGTTCCTCGATCACATCCACCGGAAGGCTCGATGACGTGCGGATAAAATTTCTCAAGGGTCACAGGATCTTGATATTGCAAATCCTGACCAGAAAATTGTGCGTGTTGCTTTAAATCATAATCCCCACGATTAGCAATTCCCTCTAGTTCTGACCAACCAAATGGAAAAAGATATTCAACATCTGTACAACCCGCCGCATAATGGGCCAACTCATCTTTTGCATGTTCACGTAACTGCAAATTTTCTTTTTTAATTCCTAAATTCACATACCATTGAAAACGGGCACTAATCCATTCCTTATATTTTTCAACCGCTTGTTCTGGACGACAAAAATACTCAATCTCCATTTGTTCAAATTCACGGGTACGAAATGTAAAATTTCCTGGAGTGATTTCATTACGAAAAGATTTACCAATTTGACCCACACCAAAAGGCAGCTTACGATGAGTCGAATCAATTACATTTGGAAAATTAACAAAAATTCCCTGAGCTGTTTCAGGACGTAGATAAACCGTAGCGGATGAATCCTCCATAGCACCTAAGAATGTTTTCAACATCAAATTAAATGCACGAGGTTCAGAAAAAGTATTGTTCTTACATTGAGGACATCGGCCTTGATCCATATGATCCGGGCGCAGGCGCTTATTACATTTCTTACATTCAACCATTTGATCTACGAAATTAGCCACATGACCAGACGCTTCCCAAGTCTTTGGATGCATAAGAATAGAACAATCAAGGCCAACCATATCATCGCGCCAATGAATAACGGCCTGCCACCAAGCGTTTTTAACGTTGCGTTTAAGTTCAGCACCCAAGGGGCCATAATCCCACGCACCGTTTAAACCACCATAGATTTCGGAAGATTGGAAGATAAAACCACGTCGCTTACATAGGGCGACAACTTTGTCCATCAAGTCGGGGTTATTCATAGAAGTGGGTATTTTAGCAAATGAATTTTAAAAAGCAACCCCTAAAATATCTTCATTTATCAACAACAAAACCAACCTTTGTTCTCTTATAATTATCACTTGGAATAGGGGCATCTATAAGTCTGCGAATAGCCTCAAAAACAGCCACAAATTTCTTATCAACTTCACTAAATTTACGTTCAATCTCATCTATTTTTCGAGCTAAATCTTTATGAGAAAGCATCAATTCCCTTAATTTGGTAAAAACCCGCATAATTTGAATGTTAACCTCAATTGCTCTATCACTATTGAGTACGCTAGAAAGCATGGCAACTCCTTGTTCAGTAAAAGCATACGGCAAATATTTAATATTCTTCCCTGATTCCAAGGACGCAATTTGCGACCTTGGAATCTCTGCACAGCACTGCTAGATCTATATCTAAGATGACCTTATGCCTACGAATTAAATAAATCTTGCTTTGAATAAATTCAACTGAAACAGCAATTTCTAATTTCTCAATAGCTTGTTTTTTCATAGACTCTCCCACAGGTTTAAATTATTTAAAAGATTAAGAAACTGTTTAGAGAATTATTACTACTACTTACCTGATGGGGAATCAGAAAAAACAACATGATTCTATTAATTTAAATAAGAATTGCAAAGAATCCTAAACTTCTAAAACATCTTCCCTATTACATACGGGATAACATTTTCAAAACGTAAAATACGCGTTCCTAGATTAACAGCTTTGACATCTTTGGATTTAAGCAAATCAATTTCAAAATCAACCAAACCACCTTCCGGGCCTATGATGAGCACTGCACCTTTATTATCCATCTTAGGCAATATCCCTACCTCACCCGGATGAGCTACAAAGGCTTGTTTGTTTTTAATCAATTTGGGTAACTCATCTTCCACGAAAGGCTTAAATCTTCTCTGGAGAATCACTTCTGGCAGCACGGTATCCTTAGCCTGCTCCAATCCTAAAACCAATTCCTCTTGGATAGCCTCAGGCTTAAGACTCGACGACTGCCAAAGACTTTTTTCAACTCTAGAGAAATTTAAAATAATAATTTTTTTAACACCCATCGAGGACACACACTGCAAGGTACGCTTGAGCATAGGAGGCCTTGGCAGAGCCATAATTAAGGTCAAATTAAGTGCAGAAGGAGGTTTCTCTTTAAGCGAAACTTCCAGATCAAGAAAATCCTTCCCTAAATCTAGAACCTTGCCCTGACCTATCAATCCATTAATCTTTCCTACCGTCAATTCTTTGCCCTGACTAACCTTTAGAACATCTTTAACATGTTCAAAACGCCGACCAGTTAACCGAACCTTTTGAGCATTCAGAAAATCTTCTTCAAAAAGAAAAATCAAATTCATAATTTTTCAATTTCTTGGGAAGACATATGAAAGGAATGAAGATCATCGGGAAATTGTCCTGCCTGAACATCGTTCTTATATTGTTTGAAGGCTTCCACAATCATAGGAGCTAAATCCAAATATTTCTTTGAAAACTTCGGTTGATAACGACTAAAAAGTCCCAAAATATCATAACTCACCAACACTTGTCCATCACACGAAACTCCGGCACCTATACCAATAGTTGGAATTCTTAACTGTTCGGTAATCTTAGCAGCCAATTCACTTGGAATACATTCTAATACCAAACTAAAACATCCCTTATCCTGCAAGATTTCAGCATTTTCTATAATCACTCTCGCAGTACTAACGTTCTTACCCTGAACCTTCATTTCAGTCGCTGTTTGCGGAGTCAACCCCACATGCCCCATCACAGGAATGCCTGCCTTAACAATTGCTTCTGTCGTCTTAGCACACTCGTCAAACCATTCTAATTTGACAGCATGACATCCAATATCGATAAACTGTTTGGCATTATCAACCGCTGCTTTAGGATTCAATTGATACGATTCAAATGGCATATCACCTACAACCAAAGCTTTTTTGACCGCTCGAAGGACTGCTTTGCTATGATGCAGCATTTCCTTCATACCCACTTCCTTGGTTGAAGAAAGGCCCAAAACAACATTAGCCAGTGAATCCCCCACCAAGACAATATCCACCTCTGCCTCATCTGCTAAAAAAGCAATAGGATAATCATAGGCCGTCAGCATTACAATCTTTTTATTATTTTTTTTCTTGTTAAGAATATCTTTAATCGTCATAGATTTAAATACATCGTAATTTTTTTAGCGGCAGCCTTACCGCTCGCAAAAGCTTCAACAACCGTCATAGCCCCTGACACAGCGCTACCTAAAGCAAAAACCTTATCTAAAGAAGTTATTAAAGCCTTCTCATCAACACAAAAAGTTCCATCAGCATTGCTTTTTAATTGAGAGGTTACCTTAGCTAAAAATGAATTAGCTTTCTGACTATTCGCTAAAATCACTGTTTGAGCCTCCAGAACAATGGGTTTCTCTTGGGCTACAACTAAAGATAGATTCTCCTTACCCTCTATAATCTCCAAACGACGACATTGTACACCTTCTACAATAAACTGATTATTTCCTACAATTTTTACAGGTTCAAAAGGCGTCAACACCTTTACTCCTTCTTCCATAGCATCTTTTAAATCATCCGCAGAAACACCTATCTCTTCTTCAAATCCACCAAAAACTAAAGAAGTCTCTTGTCCTAAACGCACAGCTAAACGCGCCGCATCAATAGCTGCATAACCACTACCCACAACAATGATTTGGGATCCTCTAATTAAGGTTCTTGCAGAGTTTACAATATGTTCTTTGGATAAAATTTGAAGCCTCATTAAAAATTCTTCCGCATAATAAACGCCAACCAAATTCTCTCCCTCAATCGTTGCAAAATCTGGCAAACTAGCACCTGTGGCTAATAATACAGCATCAAAACTTCTAGTTAATTCTTCTAATGATTTCATACGTCCAATCAATATATTGGTATGCAATTCAAGCCCTAATGATTGCAGCTCATCAAACTGGGCCTGCAGCACTTCCTGAGGAAGGCGAAATTCTGGAATTCCATAACGTAAAACACCCCCTGGCTCATTCGCTGCCTCAAACATTATTACTTTGAAACTTCCATTTAAAAATACGCTTGCTGCAGCCATCGCTGAAGGACCTGAACCAACAATAGCAATTTTCTTTCCTGTAGGGGAAGGTTTTAAACCTGCCCTCATACGGGAAGATTTTAAACCCTCTCCTACACGACCAAAATCAGATGCATAACGTTCCAAGGCTCGAATCGCAAGCGGAGATCCTTCTTCATCAAAAACACAAGCCTTCTCACAAGGGGCTGGACAAATACGACCACAAATGGCAGGAAAAGGATTCTCTTTTTTAATTCTCTCTAAAGCAGATACTGCGTCGCCTTCGCGCAAATAACGAATAAATCCTGGAATATCTACTCCTAAAGGACAACCCAACAAACAGACAGGCTCTGCACATTGAGGACACCTTCTTGCTTCATCAGAACTTATTTTTTTGGTAAAACCCAAAGAGACTTCACGAGTGTTATTAAGTCTTTCTTTTGGGATTTGACTTGGAGGTTTTGGTTGCCCCATCCTGTCTCCTTAAGAGCATTCATACGAATATGTAAATCTGCAAAATCTACTTCATGACCATTAAATTGAGGACCATCCACACAAGCTAATTGGAAATTACCCGCCACCTTAACTCTGCAAGAACCACAAAGACCAAGACCATTGGTCATATACGGATTTAAAGTAACATAAATAGGAATTCCTTGTTTGTCGGTCATAGCTGATGCTGCCTCCATCATATCCACTGAACCTATGGCATAAACACAATTAACTTTATACTTGCTCAGCAGTTCTTCTAAAACTTCACTAGCCAAACCTTTACGCTCATACGAACCATCATTGGTTGTAATAAAAAATTCATCACAAACTACTCGCATTTGAGATTCCAACATCAAAACCCTTTTTGATTTAGCCCCAACAATTCCAATCACTTTATTTCCTTTTTTCTTTAAAGCTCGACATAAAGGTAAAATCTGAGCAGCCCCTATCCCTGTAGCCACACAAACAACTAATCCAAACTTATCAAGGAACGCTGGCTTTCCCAAAGGACCAACAACATTCAAGACAGATTGACCAATAGACAAATCACCTAAAGCTTTAGTTGCAAGTCCAATTTCATGAACAATTAAAGAAATAATTCCTTTTTTATCATCACTATCAACAATACTCATCGGTATTGAATGGGTATTTCTATCGATGGTAACAGTGACAAACTGACCAGGAAGAGCCTTGGAAGAAATTTCAGGAACCTGAATATCAATACGCTTAATATCCTGTGCCAAAATCTGTTTATGAGTAACTTGAAAGACCATTAAAAGATGTTATTACTGTTTAATAAGTAACTATAGTAAATAATTAATACTCTAAACTGTCAATTAAAATTTATCTCCGACTGAATATTACTTAGAAAAACATCCATGGGGGTGGAGTAGGTAAACTGCTGGCAACATTCAAAACTTGTCCTGCCAAACCAAAAACACCACCAATTAACTGAGCAGGTAATTGTAATAATTCACATCCGCTTTGAGTTAAACATAACAAGATTAAACATCCCAACATTAATATCTTTCTAGAAGAAATCATTTAATCAACATCTCCATTTCACTCACCTGACCATTCAAAGACCATTTCATCCCTAATGCATGAAAACTCTCAAAAGCTTTTAAAAAAGGTGTAAATACCTCATCAGAATTAAATAACCACGTTTTAGCAAATTCAGCTTGATTTTTATAGGTCATAGATGCCTGTTGAAGCCCTCTACTTTGATCTTGATAAGCCCCCACATCTTCTTGAAGAGATTTTATATCCGAAGCTAAATGATCCATATTTTCTTGTTGATTAGCCTTTTCCTCATCAGTACCATCTACAAAAAGTTCTTTGGATCGAAGATTTTTTAGATTCTTTTGAGCTAAATCAAATTCCTGTTTCTTAGAAACAACTGCTTCTTCTAGTTCTTTTTTCTTATCTTCAACTTCTTGACTGTAGGCCAATGCTGCTTGAATTTGCGAAGAAACAGTTTTATTATACCACGCCAATACTTGCTGCAGCCGTGAGACTGTTTCATCTATTTTAAGGTAAATAACCCCCTGATTAGTCTCTGAAGATTTAATATTAAGTTCTTTCAAAGACTCACTAGACTCTAATGATTGATTAGAATTATTAAATGCATCAATAGATGTTTTCAGTAACTGCCGTGAACTGCCTAACAATAAATAATCACCTAAGAATGCATACCCCGGGTCCATATTCGCCCCCAAAGGTAATGTTATATAATGAATTAATGATTCTTGATAATCTTCCTGTTGTAGCAAAACCCACGCTTTTTGAGCAAATCTCTCCATTAACTTCTCAGCAGCCAAACGATCCTTAATCTTTATAAAAGCTACCCCTCGCGGATAAGGAAATAAACCTTGAGTATCAACATCATTTAAATACCAACCCACCTGAGACCCTAGAATGGGTAAAACATCCTCTTGAATATTTAATTTGAATCTTTTTTCAATACGATGCTTTACTTTCTCAACACCTTCCATCACCTTACCTAGAGAATCTTTGTTCATACTAGTCAACAATTCTTTAAAATCATAACATTGCCCCCAGTTATAGACGACTACGTTGTGCGGCGCAAATCTTAAAGAAGTGTTAGCAGAGGGTGAACAAGAAAGCAAAGATTGCCAATAATGATTTAATTGAAGGGGCTCAAAATGCATAATAAACTTTATTTTAGAGACATCTCCTGGCAAGAACGACACTGTATAAGATTTAAAGCCTGAAACCATTTCTAAAACCTGCTGTATGTTTTTATTTTGAACTCCTAAGATATTTTTCTTAAATATTCCAAGAATTGCCTGAATATTAATATAAAGAACTTCATGCCCTTTTATGTAAGCACTTAAAACAGCTTTAGAAAAATCTTTATCCAAACTTAATGATAATTGTTTTTTCTGATAAACATCAAGAGCTTGATGCAAAATATTAGAATGGGACAGTGATAGCAATAAAACATCACGAATACGAACGTACTGTAAATCTAATTGACGCTTTTTAAAATGAACATGAATAATTTTAAACCCATTATATTTCTCTGTTGTCGTTGTAATATCATCTGCCCATTGATGAGCCATGGAAACAAACAATTCAGCCATTTGAAAAGAAAACCCTAAGCGAGTAGCAAAAAGAACAGAACTTTGATCATAGATACCAACAGCTAATTCTGAACCAAAAAACTTCTTTACAAATGAATTGCTAAACAAAAACTCTGCTTCCTTTTGCATCTTCTGAAAATTTTTAACGTCTTCTACTGAAACGCTGTTATGTTCTAAAACTTTTGGCCAATTTACAGTCGAAACATTCTTCCAAAACACACTTTGAGAGAATTGATTCAAGTCTGCCTCCACATGAGAAAAACGTGCATATATCAAAACCTTTGATGGAAAAACCTGCTCGATATTTATCGACAAAGGCCGACAAAATAAATACACTCCTACCAACCCCAATACAATCAACCCTAATAAAAACAAAATTATAGTTTTCTTATTCATAAAACCCTATTAAATTTCTGATGGCAGACCAAAAAAACATTTCGCATTTTGATTAACGATATTCAAGAGATTTTCTTCTTCAATATTCTTCAATCGACTCAAAGCTTTCAAAGTTCTCACAACATCCTTTGGTTCACTCAGATAACTTCCCTGCTCTTCATCCTTATAAGTTACTGGTGAATCTGTTTCAATCAAAATACGGTCTACTTGAGCCGCCAGCATCGCTTGTTGAGATTGGGGATTATAAGCTACAATAGGGCTAGTAGAAACATAAAACCCTGCCTCTAAAATCTGCTGTAAAATATCTATCGGTCCGCTGTACCAATGAAACAAGGCTCTTGTAACCCCTGCTTGCTTTGTCATGGCCAGACAATCTCGCCAGGCTCCCCGACTATGAATGATAATTGGTAAATCAAATTCTTTAGCGATTAACAAATGTTTATCAAATGAATCTTTTTGTTTAGAACGCTCCTCTTGATTATCCCTTACCCATTTATACCAATAATCCAACCCTGTTTCTCCAACAGCAATGGCTTCTTTGATATGCTCTCGAATAAAATCAAAAACTTCTTGCGGCAATCCATCTTTAACCATCCCTGGATGTACGCCTAAAGCTGGATGAATATTAATCTCTTTAATGGTTTTAGCCAAAACTAAAACCTTGCGCATAGAATCCAAGTCAACACTAACAGCTACAATATCACTAACACCAGCTTGTGTGGCATTCTCCAAGGCCTTCGGCCAATTTTCAATCTGGTCAATATGCGCGTGAGTATCAATGATCGACATGAGATTCCAAAATAAACGTAACCGGACCATCGTTAACCAAACTTACGTCCATCATAGCCTGAAATTGTCCTGTGGCTACTGTTACCTTGTTTTTTCTTAAACCTTTAATAAAATAATTATAAAGTTCCTCCGCTTTATCTGGCCTTGCAGCTTGATCAAAGGATGGTCGTCGACCTTGATCACAATTTCCATACAAGGTAAACTGTGAAACCACCATAAACTGCGCTTCAACTTCAATAGCAGACAAATTCATCTTGCCTTGCTCATCTTCAAAAATCCGTAATTCAATAATCTTCTTAATCAACCAATCTGCTTCTAAGAAAGAATCCTCTTTAGCTATCCCTAAGAAAATAAGAACTCCTCGCTGTATATGACCAACCACTTGAGATCCTACTGTCACTGAAGCTTTTTTGACCCTTTGAATAACAACGCGCATAAAAGCATAGTAGAATAAAGCCTTGAACGAGTCAATTGCACTACAATAAATTTTTTACGTTAGACAACCTCTTCTTTCTATGTTAAAAAACAAACATGAAAATTAAAGAAGTCCTGGAGAAGTATGCTTTCCCCCCAACAATATCGGACATCTTAATATCCCACGGTATTGAAACACTTAACCCTCCACAAATCGATGCTGTTAAAAAAGGAATATTAGACAAAAAGAATTTAATTATGGCTGTTCCCACTGCTTCAGGAAAAACTTTGATTGCTGAATTATGCATTCTTAAGACAATCCTTCACGAAGGCGGAAGGGCTTTATACATCTGTCCTCTGAAAGCCTTAGCCAGTGAGAAATATCAAGATTTCAAGAAAAAATATGAACGCCTTGGCATCTCTATTGGAATCGCAACAGGAGATTTAGACTCCCCTAGTCAACATTTAAACCGTTATCAAATTCTCATTTCGACTCCTGAGAAAATAGACTCCTTATTAAGATCAAAGTCCAGTTGGTTAATGAATAATCTAACTGCTATTGTTTTAGATGAAATTCATACACTTAATGATGAACATCGAGGGCCTACTTTAGAAATACTAATCACCCGTATCAAGCAAATGAAGCCTGATATTCAAATCTTGGGCTTAAGTGCCACCATCAGCAACGCTAAAGAAATCGCTGGATGGCTCAACGCAGAATTAACCTACAGCCAGTGGAGGCCGATCCCTTTAAAAGAAGGCGTTCACTACAATGATCGAATTATTTTTAATAATGATTCGATTCGTATCATCAAAGAAGAAGAATCTGATGATTTAAGCAAACTGACCATGGATACTTTGCGGGGTGGCGGACAAGTCTTAGTCTTTGTCAATTCCCGCCGTTCTGCACAGGCTGTAGCCAGAGAATTAGCTCCAAGTATTTCTAGCTTAATAAAAGTTGAAGAACGTAAAGTTCTCAATCAACTAGCTAAAGAGATTGCTGATGAACCAAGCGCCACGAAGGTCTGTAAAAAATTAGCTGACTGTATCAAATTAGGAAGCGCCTTTCATCATGCAGGCTTAAAACCGAAACAAAGACAATTGGTCGAAGATTATTTCAAGAAAAATATTATAAAAACTATCGCTTCCACCCCCACCTTAGCCGCTGGAGTCAATTTACCCGCAAGACGGGCTATTATCCGTGACTGCAAACGCTATGCCAGCGGTTTGGGTTCTGTTTACATCTCAACTGCTGAATATAAACAATGCGCTGGCCGTGCTGGACGACCTCAATATGATGATTATGGTGAAGCTGTTCTTATGGCTAAATCACTCTCCGAACAAAACGCCTTATTTGAAAAGTTTATCTTAGCTACACCGGAGCCTGTCACTTCAAAACTAGGCACCGAATCCGCTCTTCGGATTCACGTCTTGTCTTCCATTGCTGCCGGTTATGTTCATGATGTTAGTGGTATGTTTGAATTTATCAATCAAACTTTCTTAGCTTATCAACGTCAAGGATTAAACCTTTTAGATCTAATTGGTCAAATCTTTGATTTCCTTCATCAAAATGGATTTATTGAAAAAAGCGGGTTTAGATTCTTTACCACCCCCCTAGGCAACACGACTAGCCGTTTATACCTTGACCCCATTACAAGTCTTACCTTACGTGAAGGATTAACTAAAATTCACAGCGGCAAAAGTTTTTCTAACCTAGGACTTCTCCATTTAATTGCCTGCTGCCCGGATAGCGAAATGCTATCTGTTGGTAAAGCAGACTATGAGGAATTAGAAAGCCTTTCTAATAAAATTGAAGATGAACTCATTCTCTCTCCAAATGATTTACCCATGCTCCAAGATGTTTACACCTTTTACTCAACACTAAAAACCATGTGGCTCTTAAGTCAATGGATTGAAGAAGAAAAAGAAGAAATACTTTGTGATGAATTTAACGTAGGTCCAGGAGATATCTATCGGCATGTGGAAAGTGCTGGATGGCTTTTATATGCCGCTGGAACAATTGCAGAACTTTATCACTACAAAAAACTAAGTTTTAATCTAGAAAATCTTCGCCACAGAATACGTTATGGAATAAAAGAAGAGTTGCTGGAATTAGCTAGTCTACGCGGAGTCGGACGTATACGCGCCAGACAATTATTCACCCATGGATACCATAAACTAAACGATCTCAAAATTTCTGATGAACATGTACTAGCCTCCATCAAAACCATTGGCAAATCTCTAGCTTATGAAATTATCGAACAAATTCGAAATCCTCTAAAAAAGAAATCCTCTTCTTCTGTTGTTATGGAAGAACCTTTGCAAGAAACAGCTGCTTGGACGGATTAATGATTAGATTAATCATTTTAAAAAAAATTTACCAACTGTTTCCTTTCAACCTAGAAGGAGACTTAATAAAACCCTTACCCCGCATGAAAAATAACTTTATTTCATGCCTCCTTTGCACAGCTAGAGAAACCCAACAATTAGAACAACTATTAATCGATTTTACAAAACAAACCCTCAATAAAGATTCTTTTGAACTTGTCATTCTAGACAACAGCCTCCCAGGTCTCGAAGACCTCGTTAAGAAATACTCTAAGCTCCTCAACATCTTTTATATTCGTAATACCTCAAAAGAAGGACTGCTAGGGATCCTTAGAAATGAAACCCTTCAAAAAGCTCAAGGAGAGTTTGTATTATTTCTTGATGATGACACCCGATTACCACAAAAAGATTTTCTAGAAGAATCATTATCGCTATTCAAACAATCTAATTCTGATGTCATTATTCCTTACGGAAAAGCTCTTATAAAAGAAGGGGAAGAAAAGTATCAATTCTTAGACTCTTACTCTTTTGCTACACGCTGTATTCTTTACAAAAGAACTTCTTTGGAAGATATCGGAGGATATTATAAAAACCTTGTAGCCTACGAAGATATCGATTTAGGCATTCGGATGACTTTAAAAGGATTCAAAATTCTAGAAACCAACCTGTTGCACTATCAGCACCCTCCCCTTTATTTTACTTCTCTTCAAAAACCTCTAGCCATTGGACAATCCATTCTAAAACTTCGAGAACATTATCCTTGGTTAATCTGGCTAACCCTTTATCTCAATGCGCTACGCTTCTTACCTTTAGCTCTAATCCCAACCACTCAAAACCGTCAATGGTTTAAAATTAGTTTAGGAGTCTTACTTGCTCCATTTTCCCATAAAAAATTCACTTATTAGAAAGTTTAGATTTAAACGTGGGATAACTGAATAATAGTCATTATGAAAAACAGCCACAAAATAATATTAACAACCAATGGAGCATCTGATAAAAACGCTTCGCTTGGATCATCTCCTAATTTCTTAACATGCAGCAAATACAAATAACGAAAAATTCCATAAAGCACAAAACCTGTTGAATAAAACATAGCATAGCCATGAACACGTTCTGTCACTTCTAACGATACTGTATAAAGACCATAAAGAACAATGGAAAGTGTCGAACAAATAATAATCATTTGATCTAAGAAATACGCCGTGTATTGTGAAAAAACTTGTCTGTGTGAAGACGCTTTATCTTCTAAATAAATAATTTCACAACGACGTTTAGCAAAAGCTAGGAACAACGCTAAAACAAACATACATATCTGAAGCCATGAAGATGGCGCTAAATGTTCCGTTGCAGAACCAGCCCAAATACGAATTTGAAAACCTAATGCCACTGTTAAAACATCTAAAATAACAATGTGTTTAGTACGAAAGTTATAAAGCATATGTAATAACACATAACAAAAAGCTAATATAAGAACATCTCGACCTTGACTCAAAGATAAAAGACCTCCTGAAATCAAAAGTAAAATTGAAATCCCTTTTGCCGTAAAAACATTCACCTTACCTGCAGCTAGAGGTCTTTGAATTTTCTTAAAATGCAATCGGTCTTCTTTTAAATCAAAAATATCATTAATTATATACATGCCACTGCTGATTAGACAAAACCCTGCAACAGTAAGAGAATAATGCAACCAAAGATTTAAATCATTAAAATGTCCGGAAAAAATGAGGGCAGAAAAAATAAAGAAATTCTTTACCCACTGGCGAGAACGCAATAATTGAACAAAAACTTTTATAGACATACAAATATATAATAACTCAATTTAAAGTCTTCTCAAGAACCTTCTTCTTTGTTAAGATTTATTATTATGCTTAATCAACTAACTATTCAAAACTTTGGACTTATCGATCGCCTGTCTATTGAATTCGACAAAAAACTCAATATTCTCACTGGTGAAACCGGTGCAGGAAAATCCATTCTCATTGATGCCCTGCGCTCAGTCCTTGGAGAACGCATCGATACCTCTTCTATTCGAGACCCTAAGAATACTTGTATCATCGAAGCTGTTATTGATCTAGACAAAAACTTACTCAGTAATGAACTGTTTCAAGATTTTCTGCAAGAGGGAGAATCTCAACTCATTATCCAGCGTTCTATAACAGCTGACGGCAAGAACAAAATCAAAATCAATGGCTTAAATGTCACTGTTGGTCAGCTTAAAACTATCGGCAATCATTTAATCGATTTTCACGGCCCCCACGATCATCAAATGCTTTTATCGGAAAATGAGCATTTAAAAATGCTCGACAAATTAGTTGAATTTAACTCTCTTAAAAGCAATTACACAAACATTTATCGGGATTATACCGATTTGCAAAATAAACTCAAAACGCTAACTGAACTATCCCAAACACGCCAAAGAGACTTAGACTTATTAACTCATCAAGTTAACGAGCTCGAAGCCGTTTCTCTAAGTGAAGAAAAATTTGAAGAAATTGAGCAGGAGATTGTAAAAATCAATAACGCTCAAAGACTCCATGAACACATTCAAAACCTGCTTGGCATTCTGGAAGATGAAGAAATGGGCGTCCATCAGCAATTACGTAAAGCATTTTCTCCTTTAAAAAATCTTAATCAAATTGACGAGAAAACTTCCCCCCTTTTAGATCAATTAACTTCTATTCAAGAACAAAGCAATGATTTAATCAGCCAATTGACCTCTTATGCGAATTCCTTAAGTTTTGATCCTGCTCAAGCAGAAGAATCTAATAGGCTTTATGATGCCTACCAAGATATTAAACGTAAATATGGGCCCTCCCTAGCTGATGCCTCTTTGTTTTATCAAGAAATTAAAGAAAAACTCGATCTTATTAAAAATTTCAAAGATAACGATTCACATCTTCGTCAAAGCATCGCTGAAAAAGAGAAAGAATTAAATAAGATAGCAAATAAAATCACTACGGCCCGTCAAAGTGCAGCAGAAGACTTAAACAAAACGATTGAAAAAGAACTTAAAGAACTAGGCATTAATCATGTTCAATTTGAAGTGCGCTTTGAAAAAGTTGCCTTTGGCCCAGAAGGAGTGGACCACATCGTCTTCTATATAAGTCCTAATGCAGGAGAAGATTTAAAACCTTTAGCCCAAATTGTTTCTTCCGGTGAAGCTGCCCGCGTAATGCTAGCTCTTAAGAAAGCTCTCATCAAGGTTGACCCAATTCCTGTTTTAATCTTTGACGAGATCGACGCGCAAATAGGTGGACGTTTAGGTACCATTACAGGTAAAAAACTTACTGATCTAGCTAAATATCGACAGGTTATTTTAATTACCCACCTGCCCCAAATCGCTTCCTTTGCCAATAAACATTTCAAAGTTATCAAATCCGTTAAATCTGGAAGAGCTACAACCGATGTAAAACATCTTGAAGATAACGCTCGTATTGAAGAAATTGCCCAAATGATGAGCGGACAGAATACAAATAAAATCTCTCTAGAGCATGCCCAAGACATGTTAACTACTGCCCAGAAACCTAACCGATGACGGCGTCATGAACTAAACTTTTCAATTTGATTTATAATTGTCTTTGTGCTAACTTATTGACTTCAAAATTATTTAAATTTTTGTATAAAATATTTGACCGTATCCCTCCCATAGGCGGGTTCATTAAGGAGCTTAAGCTATGAAACGTATTGGTATTATTACTTCAGGTGGAGACTGCGGGGGCCTTAACGGCGTTATCAAAGGAGCAGCCTCAATGGCTCGAGCTCACGGAGTTGCTTCTTTTATTATCCCTAATGGTTACGCTGGTTTATATAACTTAATTGAATTCGACCACCTGACTGAACTGACCCAAGATCGCTTAGATAAAATTAATACCAATCTCTCCGGTTCTGAAGCTGGCCATTCCCGTGTTAAAATCAAAAAAATTGAAGACCCTGAAAAATATCAACGTATTAAAAAAGGTTTAGAGAAATTCAAGCTTGAAGGTTTGATTATTTCCGGTGGAGATGATTCTGGAAGTGTTATGATCGATTTAATAGAACATGGCATCCCCTGCGTACATGCTCCTAAGACAATGGATTTAGACCTCCAAACCTATTCTGTTGGCGCAGATTCAACGATCAATCGAATTGCCACATTTGTTGAAGATCTAAAAACAACAGCAACAACTCATAGACGTATTTTAGCCATGGAAGTTTTTGGCCGTTATGCAGGACATACCGCTTTTCGCGGCGGAGTTGCTGCTGATGCAGATGCCATCATCATTCCTGAAATCCCCTGTGACTTTGATATCCTCTATCAACATATGAAACAGCGCTATTTTAAACGTATTATGGAAAGTGATGTGCGCGCTGGAACCTATTTGATTGTTGTTGCTGAAGGAATCAAAGATGCCAGCGGCAGTGATATTGTTGATGATAACGCCCCTGTTGATGCCTTTGGTCATAAACGTTTAGCAGGTGCAGCCAATTATGTCTGCCAACAATTAACCAAACGCCTTAAAGCGGATAAAAGCATTCCAGAAGCAATGAAAAATGCAGGCATGTTTGTCAAAGGAATCAATGAAAACCCTGAAGTCCGCGCAGTAACACCTGGTCATTTAGTTCGTTGCGGACACTCTAGCGCCTATGACGTTAATTTTGGCAAAGAAGTAGGATCTGGCGCCTTTATCCTATTAAATCAAGGTATTAGCGGAGTGACCGTCGCTGGAATAAGCAATGGAATCGTTCGCTACATAGACACTAAAGAAGCAATCAAACAACGTCACGTAGACCTTCATCAGGTCGCTATCTATGAAGCGATGGGTACATGTTTTGGAAGAGTAGCTGGAAGAATCAATACGCAAACAGAGAAACTGACTGGAACTATCGAACGACACTTATAAATAGGCACCTGAATACCTATTTAATTCTAATTATCTCGTTTCTTAAACACGCAATAAAATAAAAGAAATATAAACAAAGGTAGGATTTGATAAACCACCCGATACGCTGTTCTATTCAAGCGCCAAGCCAAATCAATCTTGTCTAATACGTATAAAATAAATCCACAAGAAATAAAAATAATAATAAAACTGACTATAAAAGAAGCATAACGGTCAAACTTATTACGCACTCGCCAAAAACAAATCAAAACAGGAATAAGAATAACCCCTCCATTAACATATGCATGATAAAAATATTTGATAATCAAAACCCAACGCTGCCATTCAAAAAAATGTTTAAATTCGAAATGATTAATGCCACTAGGGGTTGACATCATCCATATTTTAACCATCAATGTTGCACAAAAGATCAAAACATATGCGCTATACAGCGGAATTAGAATTTTATCTATCTTCTGTTTTCTTAAAAAAATACTTATCAGAACCAGTAATATAGCTGCACCCAATATTCCTTCATCTTTAGTAAAACTCAATAAACCAAGCAGTCCTCCACACCATATGGCTTGCGACCCTTGTGGATCTTTAATTAAACGCATCAACATTAAGACACAAGCCAATAAATAAAAAGATACCATAATATCAGCATATTGACTGATACTGTGCGTCAAGAAATAAGGGATAGAGCATAAATAAACACCTGCCAATAAAGAAACCCATGGTTTTCTCGTCCATTCTATCAGTCCATAAACTAAAATACCTGCGGTTATCACCATAAGCATAGATGTGGTAAAGATGGGAAAAGAAGTTGACTCTCCCGTCCAAGTCCATCCCCATAAAATCCAATGGGACAATAGACAAGGATGTTTAACACCATAACCAAAACAAGTGTAAATGTCTTTCCAGTTTACATCGCTAAGCAACAAATATCTGGCACGTAAGTTCCAAAAAGACCAAGCATCCCAATCACCATAAGGATTATGCGTAGATAGAATAATAGAAAGCCATAAAAAAAAACTTATAGCCAAAATAAAATAAACAACATTTAAAGTGGTTTCCTTAAGAACGTTCGTTAATTTCTGCTTAGTAAATTGACTTCTTATCATGATTAAAATAGCCAAAATCAAAATATTTAAAAGAATCAACAAAGAACCATCAAAATGATTACATAATGCTATTTGATAAAAAGCTAATTGCGCACTAATCCCTATGCCAAATATCGATAAGATAAATATATCTAAGAATCCTTGTGGATTTTTACGATGAATAAGAACAAAGCTCAGGTATCCAATATAAACAGCAAAAATAAATGGAACTAAACATATCATGGTAAATCTCTCCTAATCAAACAAAAACCTTCTTTAAAACGAACAATAAGTGTTGCCTTAAGGGAATACAATAATTGTCTTATAATAAAATCATTCTTAGTACGTAAAATTATGAACTCATGAGAAAAAGGATGATAATAATCTAGAATTGTTGGTGACAAAGCATATTGTGCTCTTTGAGGAGCAACGAGAAAATCTGAATCCATCTCCCTATTAATTGGCGATACATAATCGCTATAAAATCCCACTACACGAATTCCCCTAAAGAACGGTTTGAATGGTAAGAAATATTCTCCAGGAAAAGAAGGCCAAAATAAAATATTTTCTTTAATAAACTTGCAATCAAAAGAAGAATTAAAAGCCACTTGCAGTAACAAGGCGCATACTACAAGCTTTTTAAATACTGATTCAGACATAAATATCTTACTCCACAACCTAATATTCTTTACTAACCTATGCTCATTAAGTTAATCTTTCTTTATTTCTAGAATTCTAAATGTCTTATTAGAAAAAATATTAGCGTACTTAAACAATCCGGAATCAAAACACTTATTGGAAATATGTGAAGATAATAAATAATAATCTGGAGAGTAAATCTTGTTATAGAGATAAAGATTGGTGCAGTTATACGATCTGTTAGGAGGGATAGAAATATATGGACGATGCATAAAATAGGCTTCTTGATCTTCATTAGATGCCACTAAGACTTCCTTAGGAAGATTACTGTTGATCCAACGATAACTTTCAAAAAGGTCCCTGTAATAAGGACGTTCCCACCTAGGATAGTTTAAAATATTTCTAAATTTTATAAATTTAAACAGATTTGGAACTAAAAGACTTACTAATATAAGCATACAAATTAATCTAAAGGCTTTCTTTTCTGAATTCCATAACCACTGATACAGGCAGTACCAACCAGATAAACTTACCAAGACAAAAGGAATTAATGAATACCTTAAAGAATCAAAAGAATACGTTAACCAATAATAAGTAAACGAATACCCTAAGATGGTAAGAATACTTTGATAAAAACATAGCGCAATAATTCCTCCGTCTTGTTTTTTATTCTCAGGAAGAAAGTAATAAAACAAAGCAGGCAATAAGAAAAAAGGCATTTGATGAAATAAATCTATCAGGTGTTGTTTGATATATGAAAAATGCAACAAAGAAACAACGGGTCCTAAGGTGATTTGTATACCAACTTTATCAGGACTATAAATAAGACCTCCAACATAGGATGCTTGTCCATAGTTGGCTCCAGGTTGTGCATATTGAGGATAAAATGCATGATATGAACACCAACAAAATAATTGATAAAGGCCATAAAAAAGGATGAATCCTCCCGCAAAAGCAATAGCCCTCTTAAACTTCATTTTCCATGAATCCTTCTGAAGAAAGATAAAAGGCAGATAAGCAAGAAAATTAAAAAGATGCGCCACTCTAATTAACATACAAATACCATTTAAAAAACCTATCCATACAAGGTGTTTAGGTTGTTTGGAATATTTAAGAAATAAAAGAAAGGTTACAAGAAAACAGAAGAGATGAAATTGCTCTGTCCAGACATATAAAGCTGAAATATAGAAATTAAAAGAAAAAATTAAATAAAAAATAAACAAAATATTCAAACGACTAGGCATTAGTTTCCGAATCATATAAAAAACCAATGTCGCGTTGAAGGCAAAAAATAAAATGTTTGCTTTTATGACTTGAAGGATTCCCCCATGTTTAATAAGAAGCGAACAAAGAAGTGTGTAGAGGTATTGATAATAGGGCCAAATAGGATAATAAAGAGTATTAAAGAATTGGCAAAGATTATAACTGACAACAAAACCTTTGTGACTAGCAATATTCTCTGCTGTGCTTAAATATATGCTTCCATCAGCAGTATTTAATTTCAAATAAGCAAAATCAACAAAGATAATAAAAATACCTAAAACCAGAATACCAAAATAAAGATATTTTGAAATTAAATTATAATTAAACCGCATTTACCTAAACCAATCCCTGATTTAATCTTTTCCTAGTAAGAACCATAACCTCTTCAGGACGTATATCCTCCATACAAGGGGCCTTATCGTTACAAAAATATCCCGCATTAGTTCTATAAATATAAAGGCAAGGACTGCAGTGATACCGTTTATAAATAACATCTTGAATTTCTTTTTCTTTACCAAAAGGACCATATAAATCAATGGAACCAGGACCCCATAAAGAAATAGTTCTAGCCCCTACCGCCTTGGCTAAATGAAAAGGCCCGGTGTCATTAGTAATAAAAAGCGGTGCTTGCGACAACAAGGTCAGAAATTGTTTTAAAAAAAGCTTGCCGCTTAAATCAATAACCTTTGAACGATATTCTACTGGTAAAAGCTGTAAGAATTCTTGTGAATAATAAGCTTCGCTTTTTGCTCCAGTTAAAACGACAGTCATATCTTTATATTCCATAAAAAACATTTCCACTAATGAAACGAAATGTTTTAAGGGCCAACGCCTGCATAAAGCTAGATCGCTGGCATGAATATTCAAAACTATGACCTTCTTCAAATCAAAAATATTATCATTATTTAAAATACTTAAAAGTTCGGATCTATCTTTATCAATAATAGTAATTTCTTTAGGGTATAAACTTGGTTTATCAATCAACAAGGCTTTGGAAAACATAGAATATATCTCAAGGATGTGTCGGCTATAATTAAAATAAATGGGAATATTCACTAATGAATTTCTCCAAAATCTTGCTAAATAAAATCCCATGCGCCAATGAGCCCCTGAAAGATAAGACATAATAGTGCTAAATTTAGAATAAAACTCAATATCCATGACAACATCAATCCTCTCTCTCCAACAAAAAAAGATAGTCTGAAGAATAGATTTGATCAAAACAAAAGGATTTTTATAATCAATAATAAGAACCTTGTCAGCCATAGATAAAATACTTAGTATTTCTTGATTATTTTTAAAGGTCAAAAAATAAACCTTTGTTTCTTTATATTGGTTTCTAATATCACTAATAATTGAAGAGGCTAAGGTGATACTACCAATACCAATAAACTTGATTAAAAGGATCTTTTTAGGAGGAATATCTTTAAAAGGAACTGATAAATGCGTTTTATAAAATGGATGCGTTAATCGGTGGAACAACACTAAAGCTATACAAATTGGCCCTCCCACCCAATGATCAACAATCTTTAAAATTGTAATTTTCTCAATACGCATAGTATGTATAGTATCATTCTGTTTCGATACTTTATAAATAAAATTCAAATATTTCTAATACAATACCCAGTATCTGATAAAATAATTAAAATATCCGAATGGAGAATAACGTGTCAATATCGTGTCCTGTTTGTCGTGCAAATCAATACGCTCCCTGTCTAACCCTTCAAACAACTAATGAAAAAATCTCTTATTTTAAATGCACCGTTTGTTCCCTCATTTTTCAAGATCCAACAGTTTTCTTTAAAGCGGAAGAAATATATAATGAAGACTACATTTTAAGAAGAAGCCAAGATACCATCAATCCTAATATTACTAGGGCTAGGGAACAAACAGCAGAACACTATTTCCACTGGGTTGAACAATTTATTCCTAAAGGAAATCTCTTGGAAGTTGGTTGTGCAACGGGCGTGGCTTTAAAAGTTGCCCAAAACCGAGGTTGGAAAGTTTTTGGAGTAGAAATTAATGAAAAAGCCGCTCAAATGGCAAAAGAACTCATAAAAACTGACGTTATTCAAGTAGGGAATCTCAATGACAATATGTTCCCTAATGAATTCTTTTCATTGGTCACTTTGTTTGATGTGATCGAGCATATCCCTCAACCCGTTGATTTCTTAAAACTTTTATGGAAAAAAATAATCCCTGGAGGAGGAATTTTATTTGTTACCCCAAATATTAATACATTAAGTTTTACTATATTAAAAGAAAAATGGCCGCATTTTGTCCAAGAACATTTGCTTTTATACTCCCCTCAATCCATGAATCAACTGTTAAAAGAAACTGGCTTTTCTGCTAAGGAACAAGGTTGGGCAAAAAAATACATTAGTTTAGAAATGCTGCGCAGGCACTCTGAATCTCATCCCCATGTCTTTTATAAATCTATTGGGGCGCTATTAAGCTGCATGCCCGCCTTGGAAAAAAAAGTGTTTCCCTTCAACGTAGGCGAAATGTTTGTTTTTGCACAAAAAGTTTAACAAAATTAATTTGGAAAGCATTAAACTTTTATAGAAGATAAACAATTAATAATATCTTCTGCTGTTAATGAAAACTTAGTTTTTTGATTTACAGCTAAATCCCCTGCTAACCCGTGATAATAAACTCCCCACCTAGCAGCCTCAAAAAAATCCATGCCTTGTCCCAAAAAAGCTGCAATGACTCCTGAAAGAACATCTCCACTGTCAGCCGTAGCCATTCCCACATTTCCAGTGGCATTAATAGCTATCTTCCCTTGGCTAGAAGCAACTACAGTCCGATGACCTTTTAAAACAATACCACAATGATATTGACGGGCAAAATCTAAAGCTATTTTCTTACGATTAGCTTCAATCCCCGCAACGGTCTTTCCTGTCAAACGAGACATTTCTCCCACATGAGGCGTTAATACTCTTACACCTCTGCTTTTAAGTAAGATCTTCGGATTCAAAGCTACAGCATTTAAAGCATCTGCATCTACCACCATCGGTCCAGGATAGCGCTCTACCATTTTATAAATAAACTTAACCGTACTAGTGTTTAAACCTAGCCCAGGCCCAATCGCAACCGCATTAAATCTTAGGAAAGATTCTTTAAGAACATCAAACGCTTTAAAAGAAAAAAAGCCCCAGAGGTTTGGGGCAAAGGCAAGGTCATAACCACATTAGAGACTTTCTTTTGAAGGGTTTAATTAAGGCTTTTTGGAACAGCGGCAGTGACAAGACCAGCACCAGAACGCATGGCTGCCAGTGAACACAAAGCTGATGCCCCAAGCATTGAAGGGGATCCTGCTACGACCAACACATGGCCAAAATCTTTTTTATTTAAATGAGGATTACGACGTAACAATACAGAAGGCCGTGGCATAATTTTTAGAATGAGAAATGGTCAGTAAGATTTTCCTCTTAAAATTGGCCCTTCGATGATAACAGACAGGCTTTCCCTGTTTATCATTAGTAATGGTCACATCATGCCAAGACAACTTAGGATCTCCAACAGCTTTAAAAATAGCTTCTTTCGCCGCAAAACGTCCAGCTAAATGCGCAAAAGGATTTTTAAATCGCTTGGCATGAGTAATTTCTTTATCAGTTAATATGTGCTTTAAAAAATCATCTCCAAAACGTTCAACAGATTTCTTAATACGGCTGACTTCAATAATATCTGTGCCTATGCCTATTATCATAAATGAATCCCGCCTAACCCCGAAGAGGATTCCCACCTTTAATAATTTGTAACATCTCTTTAACCGCTTGTTTTAAACCCACGAAAACCGCCCGTGAAACAATGGAATGACCAATATTCAATTCTTCCATCCCAGCGATACAAGCAATGGCAGACGTATTATGATAATTAAGCCCATGACCCGCGTTAACAATCAATCCTAATTTTAAAGCATAAGCTGTCATTGCTTTTATTTTAGCAAACTCTCTGCCTTCTGTTCGGCCGACACACTCCCTTGCATAAGATCCTGTATGCAACTCGATCATAGGGACATTTAATGCTTTAGAGGCTTCAATTTGCTTTTTATCAGGATCTACAAAAAGACTAACCACAATTCCTTTTTGCTGTAGTTGATCACAAACAGTCAGTAAACGTTTACGGCCTGCAACAACATCTAGGCCACCTTCGGTTGTAATTTCCTGTCTCTTTTCAGGAACCAAGGTTGCTTGATCTGGTTTAATTTGCAAAGCAACTTTAACGATACTTTGAGAGATAGACATTTCTAAATTA
>JAYTXU010000040.1:0-12299 GCA_043742785.1 Candidatus Omnitrophota bacterium | reverse complement strand
AACTTCTCGTCGGAATACCTATTTATCGTCGATAAACTAAGCCTTTTTCAATTCTGCTTGTTACCCTATTTTCTGGTTGTTTACGGTTGTTTTGAATAGTGTTGGTTGCAATCTGACTGCAAGAGTTACACCGAAAAGCCATCATAAAAACTGTTTAAATTTATCACAGATCATGTCACGAACTTTGCGAAACTCAACCATAACCGCTTCGCTCTCTGTCTTTTCATGTGGCGGATCGGGAAAAGGCCAGTGCATAACTTTTGTTCCACCGGGAAATATCGGACAGGCTTCTTTTGCATTATCACACACCGTGACCACATAGTCCATCTTCTGACCATTAAAATCCTCAACATGCTTTGAACGATGACTAGAAATATCAATACCGATTTCCCTCATAACCTTAATCGCCATCGGATTAACAGTAGAAGGATTTGTTCCCGCGCTGAAAACTTCAAAATCTTCTCCATGAAAATGACGCAGAGCGCCTTCGGCCATTTGAGAACGACATGAATTTCCTGTGCATAAAATAAGAACTTTCTTTTTCATATAATTTCGTCTTTCATTAACAACATGGTTTTTTGACTATCGATATGTTCTTTTGGAAGGCCTTTGCCACATTGACCAAACCAATCATAACCGGAACCTCAACAAGTGGCCCAATAACTGCTGCAAAGGCAACCCCCGAGTTAATACCAAAAACAGCAATCGCAACAGCAATAGCCAATTCAAAATTATTGCTTGCTGCTGTAAATGAAAGTGTGACCGTCTTGCCGTAATCAGCCCCAGCCTTTCTACTCATATAAAATGAAACAAAAAACATAACAATAAAATAAATCAGAAGCGGGATTGCAATTCGAACAACATCTAAAGGAATTTTTACAATATATTCACCCTTAAGTGAAAACATCACGAAAATCGTAAATAAAAGAGCAATTAAAGTCATCGGACTAATTCTTGGGATAAACACCCTCCCATACCATTCCTTACCCTTTAGCCTAAGCAAAACAAACCTTGAGATCATTCCCGCTAAAAACGGAATACCCAAATAAATGAAAACACTTTTGGCAATCTGCATAATCGTAACATTCACAATCACGCCTTTAAGGCCAAACCAATTAGGTAAGATCGTAATAAACACCCACGCATATACAGAAAAGAACATTACTTGAAAAATTGCATTAAAGGCCACAAGTCCTGCACAATACTCCGCGTCTCCATCAGCCAGATCATTCCAAACAATAACCATTGCAATACACCGGGCTAAACCAATCATAATCAATCCGACCATGTATTCAGGATACTCTCTTAAAAAGGTAACTGCCAAAACAAACATTAAGATTGGTCCGATGATCCAGTTTTGAACAAGAGAAAGTGTAATAACTTTAAAATCCTTAAATACATCACCCAATTCTTCATACTTCACCTTTGCTAAAGGTGGATACATCATAAGAATTAAGCCTATGGCGATAGGCACATTGGTTGTCCCAGATTGAAATTGATTCCAAAATCCAACAACCCCGGGAACAAAAAAACCCACACCAACGCCAATGGTCATAGCAAAGAATATCCACACCGTCAAATATCGATCCAAAAATGCTAACTTCTTCACGCCTTTTCTCCTACTGTTTTGATACTACAACACCCACCTTTTATTTTAATGGTCTTAATATTAACCAAGCCGTCCGCCACTTTTTTATGAGCAGAAGAAAGTATCCTTGTGAATGTTGGTCGAGATACCTTCATGAATTTTGCCGCTTGTTTATGAGTTAACTCTTCAAGATCCGCCAATCGAATAGCCTCAAACTCATCTATAGATAACTCTAAATCTTCCAAAGCAATTGCCTTTTTAGATTCCGGGCGAAAACATCTTTCCCCCGGATGACATTTTATCCATCTCGTTTTCTTCGGCCTCATATCAACCTCTTCATTATGAACTATGGTTCATTGCGATTCTAATAAAAAAAGAGGCTTTGTCAACCTCATTCAATTCATCCTTCATCTACCATTTATTTTAAGATCCCTTACAATCTTTCGATTACAAAGGGTAAAAATATTGAATCTTCACTGGGTAGGCGCTGTTTTGGAAAAAAACAATAAATTATAAACCACTACAATAAAACATTTTATATGTCCTTCCTGACACATCAGTAACAGATTATACCGGAGACATGGGTAACACTTCAATATAATAATGGCATAGAAAGAGGTACTCCTATGCCATGGAAAGAGAGTGTTATGACCTGATCCCTGAAAACTGAACCGTTTACAAGTAGAAAACTCTGCTAAAATGGGGTCCTCAAAACAGGAGGATGGGCATGAAGAAACGATTCACAGAAGAACAAATTGCTTACGCGCTCAAGCGTAACGAAACAGGGACAAAAGTAGGAGATATTTGCCGTGAAATGGGAGTTTCAGATGCGGCGTTTTACCGGTGGAAAACCAAATATGCTGGGATGGGTGTAAGTGAATTACGCAAGTTAAAATCACTTGAAGAAGAAAATCGGCAATTAAAGAAACTTGTGGCTGATCTGAGCTTGGATAAACATATGCTCCAAGAGGTTCTGACAAAAAAGTTCTAAAGCCTGCAAGGAAGCGTGAAGTAGTCGAGTTTTTGTCTGAAACATTTCACGTTGAACTTAGGCGATCTTGCAGGCTGATTCAATTCAATCGATCCAGTTGGTATTATAAGTCACATGCTCAAGATCAAACTGCTTTGAGTATGCGTATTACAGAATTAGCTAGGACACGTGTCCGTTATGGTTACCGCAGGATTTATGAAATATTACGTCGTGAAGGCTGGCGTATTAATCATAAACGGGTTCAACGTTTGTATGCACTGATGGGTCTGCAAGTTAAGATTCGTCGGAAGATTAAGCGAGCCAGTCATACACGAGTACCGATTGCCAAACCAGAAACAGTCAATGAACATTGGTCAATGGACTTTGTAGCTGATATGTTAGATAATAATCGCCGATTTAGAATTCTGACGATCGTTGATAATTTTACACGTGAATGTCTTGCTTTATCAGCAGACTTTTCGTTGAATGCCAAGAAAGTAATTGAATGTTTGGAACAAGTAAAGATTACAAGAGGATTGCCCAAGGCAATAACGGTTGATAACGGTACAGAGTTTGCATCACGTGCGTTGGATATATGGGCGTATCAAAATAATGTGAAATTGGACTTTATTCGACCTGGAAAACCGGTTGAAAATGCCTTTATTGAAAGTTTTAATGGCAAACTACGGGATGAATGTTTGAACGTAAATGCCTTTGCAACGGTGGCGGATGCTGCTGAAAAAGTTGAGTGCTGGCGTAAAGATTATAATACATACCGGCCGCATAGTGCGATCGGCAATTTAGCGCCGGAAGAGTTCGCTCGACAACAAAAACAAGGATTCCCAAAAGGCAAAAATTTCAACTTAGCGTTGGTCTAGATTTTGGGGTCAGGTCACCAGCCGTCAGTACTACACAACAGTTGGCACAACTAATAGGGGCAGGTCATCTCCTCGTTAACTAAATCCTATAATTCTTTAAAGTAATTCTTACAAAAGGATAGCACATCAAAATATGCTAACTACCGCATTATCGAATTCGTTTTAATATAGGATCTTCGATTAGATAATACATAGCTATCCCGATCGCTATGGTAATAAAAGTATATAAAAACAACCCTTTAACAAAATAAAGCTGTGGAGCAAACGTCCAGAAAATAAAATTATAAAGATAAATAGAATATGAAGCCGTGCCTATAGTTACCAATGAGTGCACAATAATATTATCCTCATTAATTTTAGGCATCCCTAGCATCAGCAGCCCGAGAAGTAAACCAATAGCCATATGATCAAGCTCGCCATAGCCAATGAAATCTCTTTTCAAGAATAACCATGCTGTAGATGTGATCATAATGCCATAAAATACAAATGATTTTACTAAGATTGGCTTGAATAGATCTTCGCGATCTTTAATAACAACCCCCGCGATAAACAAAAAAGCATAAGAAAGGACGCTTTTGTTGACAACACCCGTCCATTCTGAATGATTGCTAAAGTAATTAGGCAGCCAAACATTCGCAGCAAGAGCACAAAAAAACGCAACAAATCCAAGGAGTAGATAATATTTATTTACATATTGTCTAATGATCAAATACAGGATATATAGCTGTACTTGCAACCCAACATACCAAAATACTCCCGATATTGTAAAAAAAGTCTTGGGATGCAAGTTATGAATAAAAGTCAAATGCGTAATATTGTCAACCCAATGATGCGATCCAGATGAAAAAAATCCAAAGTAGATCAATAGATTCATTACTAAAATAGCCATGTAGTACGGCAAACTCACACGCAATAATCGTTTTTTAATAAAATCCATCCCCGGCAATCGAAATGATGACGCGTGCGTAATATACCCTGAAATAAAAACAAAAATTGCAACTCCCACCGTTCCTTTATGAAAAGGGCCATAGAAATCAAAGATAAGAAACGTATGCGTAGGATTGTTAATGAATATCGAAATATGATAACTAGTAACTAGAATTATTGCAAGGGCCCGGAATATATCAATTGATAAATTACGATGCATTCTGTTCATTAGGATTTAATTCTCCCATTTGTTACCTAGTGGATAAAAATCAACATTAAATTACTAACTAATAATAAAACATTTTATAACAAATGGTGGAGGTGCTGGGATACATTAGGCTAATTTGACAATTCCTAGACGAAAAACGTCACTTTTTTGCCAATTTTCACACAGGAAGAACTTTCCACACGTTATACAACTTTATACAAGATTTTACAACTTTTTCACCTTGGATGGGCACCGTTTGGGCACCTATAGTGCTTATTAACAATTTGGATTCGGACGATTCCATTTGTCGAATTGTGGGCCAGGCCCCGAAGAACATCCACCACCAGGACCCGTGGAAAGCCCACCGCCCGGACCCGTTGATAACCCGCCCCCTGGACCCGTTGACAAACCACCCCCAGGGCCTGTAGAGAGTCCTCCTCCTGGACCTGTGTAAAGACCGCCTCCTGGACCTGTTGAAAGTCCACCACCTGGACCTGTTGACAAACCACCCCCGGGGCCTGTAGACAAACCACCGCCAGGACCCGTTGATAAACCACCGCCAGGGCCTGTAGAACAAGGGCCTCCTGGGCCTGAGTAACCCGTACATTCCGCAAATACAAATGTAGTTGTCATCAATAATATTGTTAAAATTAATATCATCTTATTCATATATCCTCCATTTGTATTTACCTTGATGGGCACCATTTGGGCATCAAACTACCTAAAATCAAGTTGTAATATTGTTATGTTGTGTGCTTAGAGCTAAAAAAAACAATGTCGTTTTGAATAAAAACATATCGACTTAACATATCAAGATAACTGTCTTGAGGATTTGTAGAATCTTGAGCAGTAGAATACTCTTTAGCAGTATTATTTAAATTTAAATGATACGGATTCGAACCCGTTTCATAATACTTATTATTTTGTCTTATACTATTCATGCTTCCATCCATCAAACTTTCGACTATCTTGAATTGTAAATTGTCCGTTTGCTATAGGAGTTTTAGTTACAGTGCCTTCACTAAGAAACACATCACAACCGCCATCAATACTTTCTATCAATGCTCTTCTTAATACATACGTAGCACTAGGATTTACTGCTAGCAAGACATTTACATTAAAAGGATTTCTCAATTCCATTTCTTTTTCTATATCTTGATAAATATCCTTTATTACACCATATAATTCGTCATTTGGCTTCTCAATATTCAAACCAAGCTCTTCCTTTGCTTCTTTTCTGTAAATAGTATAGTCATGACTCCCTGAATCAGAGCACAAAAAACTAATTACTTTAGTAATATTCTTTGCTTCAATTTTATGAAACTTTAGAAGCTTTTTAGCTAACATTTGAATTTGAATTTTTGCCCTATATACATCTCCTAAAGACAACGGATGAATATTTTCTGCTAATTTTAAATAAATTTCTTTTAAAGCTTTTTTATCTTTAATAGCCAAACCATCCTTGGCCATGTCAATATACCCATTAACTTGCTCCACGCTTACAGGAACTCTAACATTTTGCCCATTAATATTAACTTGAGGGTTCATTAATCCATTAGTACTGGGATCTATAGGGCCTAAAATTCCTTGTTTTGTCATAACAATTCTATTTGTTCCAAGACTAATTAAAGTAGCCGCACTTTGGCATCTAAAAGGAACAATGACTTCAAAATCCTTACAGAAGCTTCTTATTAGATTCACAAGACTCCACCCTGCGAGAGTACTACCCCCAGTTGAATATATAAAAAGAGAGATTTTCTCTACATCTCCTATTTTATCTAGATGATTCGCAAAAGGAGCAAGAATGTCTGCGCCTATATTAGTTTCAGCCTTGACTCTATCGCTAGTACAATAAACTAGTACCTTTGAATTTCTTAAAGCCTCTAATTTCTTATAACTATCTATCCTGTTTATTAACATATTTTTACACCGACTTCACAACTATTCACCTTCGAGGGTACCTTTGAGGCGCTAAGCTAATGCAGGTATAATCTGTCTAATATCAGACATACTCTTTTTAACTGCTAATTTAATTTCAGCTGATTTGAGACAAATCATCTCAACTCCAACAATTTTTCCGTTATGATCATAATCAAAAATCATATTATTATTCTTTTTGACTGTTTTCGATATTTTATTGTTGCTTAAAGTTACATAAATAGATTTAGCTGTGTTATCTATGGATAAACCTTTAACATTTTCTATATTTAGTCTTGTTTTCATTATTCCCACCATGTGGTTATGACGATTAAATCCTTGCCTTTAATTTCTACTATAACACTATTTGTTCCTTTTTTAGTAGTTCTTTTAAACTCTTGTACTTTTCCTTTTAGCGGCTCCTTTTTAGTTGGCTTATCAAGAGTTTCTCTTATTTCTTCAATCGAAACACCTCTCTGTGTAGCTCTTTCTTCCGCATGTTTTGTAATTATAACCTTTTTCTTCGTCATGTGAAGTATATCATAATTCTTGCCTTCTAACTAGTCAACCTTCATTATCTCATTTGTTGAAACAATTTATATGCTCTAAATGCCTATATTTATTGAGACTTTACTTCTTCCTTTCTTTTCTCTTAACTTTAGCCATCTTATTAAATCAGACTCCCTAAATCTAATTAAAGCTCCTATTTTCATATAAGGGACAAATTGATAGTGTGCCCACTTATAAACAAGAGACTTACTTACTTGTAATAATTCAGAAACCTGATCTATGGTTAATAATTTTTCCATTTTACCTGGTGGAGAATTCAATGAATCTGACCCAATATCACATAACTATATAAATTACATATAGTTACAATTTATGAAATATATTTGGTGCCCAAATAATGCCCTAAAAAGAAAAAATCCTACTTTTACTCTTAAGGATTCTCTTCATTTAATAGCTTTTGCTCTAATTCCCCAGGTGAAAGATACACTTCAAGCATGTCCATTTTATTTCCAAGAATTCCATGGAGCCGTAAAGCCATCTTAATTGCTCCTAACCTTACAAAATTATCAGGAGCAGAATCCGAATAACCACCAACTACAATAATTTTTCTTGCTTGTGTTAAAGCCTGCAATTGCTTAATTACTTCCAAAAGACCTAAACCTTGAGCTTCCAAGAGCTCGACAACTCGTGAACGAATCTCAACATTTCTCATCAAATAAGATCCACCGTGTCTAGCTGTATCACGCTTTGACTTATAAACTTCCATATACGCCTCCGTCTGATGACCTCCATTCTTGATCAATGCCTGAGCAAACATTTCATGTGATGATTTTAATTTCATATGGATCATTTTTCCTATAACAAATGACAAGAATGACAGGTTTTCTATAATTAAGCGTCAGAACCAATAAAATATATGTATGAGCAGAAAGATTTGTCATTTCTGTCATTTGGTCATTCCTATTTATTAAATTTAATACCTCGCCAACATCTAGCTCCAGAAGTCCGCTCATCAGTTATTGAAGGAAATTGTTTTCTAAGCTCTTTCCCAAGCCTAATCATTTGAAGAGGGCAATTGCCGTGTTCTTTGCACCATTTATAGTACTGGCTATAAAATTCATCCTTAAAAACAACGTTATCAACGTTTAACGAACACTTTTCATCAACAAAGACTAAAACGTTATTATTTTCCTTTCGATAATCTTCCACCTCCCGTTTCATGTCATCGGAAGTTTCAAAATCACCCCTCGCTTCCAACTTTCTTAGACCTTCCAAACACCAAAGAAAGATTCCATCCGTTTCTTCAAGCAATTCATATTTAAGATTTTTGTTTTGTTCTTCGGGCTTAAAAATTCGAGGAAATCTGATAATAATAATTCGCCTATAAAAGGCAGGAGCTTTGTCATCAACTCGAGGCATACTATTAAGAGCAAAGACTAACTTACAAAATGGCTTAAAGTTTATAATTGGTTCAAATTTCGCATCAGCAGGGATTTCATCACCAGATATAACTGCTTTAAAAACAGAGTCATAAACAGAAGATTTGGCATTGGTTTCAATGCTAATATTAGCAAGCTTACCAAATAAATTAACCACATAAGGACCCTTATCAAATTTTTCAAGAGGAATAACTGAGTAATTTCCTTTACCTAGAATATGCTGTAGTATTGATAAAAGAACTGATTTGCCGTTTGCGCCATCTCCTAATAAGAATAATGCTTTCTCAAATTTGGTTTGACGAGTAAAACAAAGCCCAAAAAACTCCTGTAAAAGATTTATACTGTTCTGGTCTTTCTGAAATATTTCATCCAAAGTGTTAATCCACTTAGGGCATTTTGCTTCTCGACTGTAATTGATAGGAAGTTGAATTGTTGAATAGATGCCATCCGAATGTGAAAATAACGACAAATCTTTAAGATCTAATAATCCATTCTTAAGATTCAAGGAATCAGAATTATTTAGAGCTTCTATCTCTATATATACCGTTGCCTGTAGATAGCATATGGTTTCTTTTAATCTATGAGAATTAAAAGCTTCGCCCAAACTGTTTCTTATATGCTTTGCCATTTCTCCTTTTGAAACTAACCTATAAACACCCTTCTCATATGAATAAAAATTATTGGCGCAATAAATCAAAGTGCGGACTTTTAAGATCCTTTCTGCAACTGTCACATGAATTTTCTTTATTTCTTCATCCAAGATAAACATTTCTTCACCTAAAAAGAAGGTTGGCCAAATATCTTAATCATTAATGCCACAACTTCTTCCTCCTCAGAAAACTTGAAAGATTTCTTTGAAGAATTCTTATCTAACCACTCTCTATCTTCTTTACTGACTTTATCTGACTCCCAAAGTCGTCGCATCATTTCTCTTGTGCTTAAATTCTCATAAATCATAGGACCCCCAACTGCTCATTAGATCAATGTATTTATTAATAATTGACCTACTAAGCAATTCTCCGGCTTCTTTAGTAATTGGATAAAAATAATCCACAGTTTGTCCTGAAGTTAATTTCTTGTTGGGAAATACTAAACGATAGGCTTTAGAAGAAGATGGAGAAGTATAAATTGCAATATTACCGAGATAGAATTGATTATTGATAATACAGCTGGAGAATGCCACTAGACCATTAAAGGGCTTAATTGGGACAACTTGAATCTCACTAATTTGTAATGTATTCATCGCTTATTTCACCTTTCTAGATGAAATTATACGATGTAATCAATGAAAAAAGGTCCACATTGAAACTAGTACTTAGTTGACTATTTCTTTTTACGCGCTTTGGTAAGTTTATTTCTGATGTAGAGCGCAGAAGCTCCATATTTAACACTGAGGACAAAGAGAGCTTGCTTGGAAGGAGGAGAACCAATTAAATGTTGGATATTTCTATCTATAAAGTGAGGATATATTGTCTTTAATTCTAAAATCTTTAATCCAAAACTTTTAATTAATTTAAGCTCTGAAAGTCTGCGCTTCTCAAGTTCATACGCTCGAAGCAATTCTTCATTAGAGGGAAGCTTAAGAGTATATTGCCGCCCTCTCCAATCTCTGTCATTTCTATGAGCAACGATAAGTTCGTACCAATCGAAGGCTAAATCACGACCGAATTCTTTCACATTTTCAATTAAATTAGAAAGCTCATTTGCGGTTATATCACTAAAACGATCTTTCAGGATCGCAATATTCTTTTTATATTGCCTTCCCCAAGCCTTTTCTAGAGCCATATCCAAAAACATCGCATAGGCAACTACTGTGGCTTTTGAAAATTCTTTTTTATACTTCTTTTTAAATGTTAATAATTCTGATGATTTATTAGCCACATCTTCCTCACATCATCTCTGTTGGGAATCTTAAATCGATCTCTTACGCCATTATGGAGCTTTCGCAGCTTCAGAGTAGTAGCTTATAAAGTTAGAAAAAAAGGCATCACTCAATGTTCCTGCCGGATCTACGAAATGTGTCTTATCTCTATAAAGTCTCACAAGATTCAACGCATCAAGAAAATAACTATTGGCAATCTTTATTCTTGCTAACCCCTCCTCAATTTGTCCGTTGTATTCTGAAACTTTTATGTCTTGTTTGCTGTGCAAAATAATAGCTGTATATACAGCTTGTCCTTCTTGTCCCTTAATAAGGCATCCCTTTGCAAACAAATCTACCGATTCAATCCTTATGGTCGCAGCTTTAATCAATGCTCTTTTTATGGCAGAAATTTCATTATCTTCGTCTAGATTCTTAATATTATTAGTTTGATCTACCATTTTCTCAAAATAACCTTTTGCCACATAAACGTCCTGTCCTATTTTCAAAACAAGCCCATCGAACTTAGTAACTTTCTGGCCCTCAAGGAATATGTTATTTCCTAAGCGGTAACTTTCCATTGCCTCCAATACTCTTTGGAGAAATTGTTTTGTTTGAGCATCCGATTGCTTTACGAGTTTGGTCTCCTTTGTAGCGGTACTTATAGCAGTTAACGGTTTAGAAGCCAAAACTGCGAGAATCCTTGGGATAACTATTAAAGTTACAAGAAAGGTAAGCAGTCCTACGATAATTAAACTGTTCTTTGTTGCTTTGAGTTTTGTCTTTCTAACATTGGTTGTCCCATGTATTTCTTTTGCCAAATTGTTCTCTCCCAATTTGTCTCCTTTGTTCCAAAATGAAATATAAAGATAATAAAGAATGATTGGAATAAAAGGACAAACCATCCATCCTAGAATGAACACGGCAGACGGTAATGATGCAAACCACTTCCAATAATGGGCTTCAAATAATTGAAGGTTATCTAATACTCGAAACTTGTAAGACTTGAATAAGCGAGAGTGAATTTCTAAAGCTTTCGAATAATCTGCTATCGCTTGAATGGCATATTCCCTTCCCATTGCTGTATAAACGCGTCCCCGATCATAATAAATCTTGGCTTTAGTAATATCTTCAAATACCTCATCTCCACTATCCGAACTAAGTTCTACCGCTTTATTGTAATCAGCAATCGCCTCATTGTAGTGGCCTTTCCTGTAATGTACGTTTCCTCGTTCGCCGTAATAAACATAAATCTCAGGGTTCTTTTCTATCGCTTTTGTGAAGTCAATTATTGCCCTTTCAGCATTATTCTTTAGAGCATAGGCTGCCGCCCGCCCAGCATAGAAGAAACTAGTCATCACATCAGTACTATCAATGGGCACTAATCCTATCGCCCTATCATAATCAGCTATTGATTGGTCTAAATTACCTTTTAAGCGATAAGTGTATCCTCGGTCACCATAAACGTTACTGTCCCCTGGATCAATCTCTATCACTTTGCTGTAATCAACTATTGCGAGCGTATAATCTTTTCTACCAAGATAGGAATCTGCTCTTCGTTTATATGCATCTTTGTCACTTGGGTCGAGCTCGATTACTTTGTTAAAATCAGCAATCGCCTGATCGTAATCGCCTTTGAATCGATAATAAGTAAATCCGCGATTAAAATAAGCTTCAACATTATTCGGATCAATCTCAATAGCTTTATTAAAATCTTCTATCGCTTGATCATGTTTCCCTTTTAATCGATAAATATACCCTCTTTGAGTATAGGCATCGGAATAATGTGGATCAATCTTAATGGCATTAGTAAATTCAGTAATTGCTTCATCAAATTTATGTTCATCTAAATAACTTTTCCCACTTTCAAAAAAAGATTTAGCCTTAATAGAAGGGTTTAACGATTTAATTAAACTTGAGCTGCTTTTAAATGTTTGAGAAAAAATCTTTGGCATAACCGACAAGACCGCCACTGCTACAATCATTCCTAATATGACTAAC
>JAYTXU010000039.1:0-20002 GCA_043742785.1 Candidatus Omnitrophota bacterium | reverse complement strand
TATTTCATTGCGGATAGAAACATACTGATAAGGCTTTTCTTTGTTATTTAAAAAAGGCACAATGGTTGTGTCTACCCAATAAAAAGATCCTCCTTTGGCTTTATTTTGGATTTCCCCTTTCCAAACCTTGCCCTGAGCAATAGTTCTCCATAAATCACGAAAGAATTCTTTTGTATGGTAACTTGAATTGATGAGGCGATGATCTTGACCTAAGAGTTCTTGGCGAGAATATTTGGATATCTCACAGAATTTATCATTGACGTAAATAATTTTACCCTTTTGATCAGTGATTGCCACAATGGAGGAAGCATCCAGAGCATATTTAATATCCGCCAGTTCTTTAAGAGTTTGTTCTAATGAGTACTTTTGAGATAAAATTTTAGGCATAGGTATAATCTTAATATTAAAAAATTATACCATTGTCATCTCTAAAAACCATACCTTGTTTTAAAATAGTTTCCATGACGCTTCGCTGTAGCTTCTTCGTCAATAGGAGAATAATCTTTAGAAGGAGCATCCCATACTGCAACTACAGGCATATCTCCAAAAAATTTCTTAGCCCATGCCATATCAACACGCTCGATAGGTTTGACAGCACAGGGTCTTAAAGGAGTATTAAGCTGCACTTCATCGGGAGATAGATTACGGGCAATGAATGCTAATTCAGGAATATTATTTAGATTATCATCAATCAACATAATTTGCAGAGCGAATTTTCCTTTAAAACCAGAACGAAATTCATAAATACCTTTAAGTACTTTTTCATAATTTAGACTTCCACCATCAACAGACTGAAAAGATTCTTGATCTGAGGCGTCTAGTTTAGCTAAAACAAAATGAGCTTCATTGAGATCAGCTTGAACATCCTTCTGATGCATTAATGATGAATTAGTAATAACAGCCACACGCTCCTTGCGAATAGTTTTAATTTTCCGAATCATATCCCCTAAGTTTTTAGCTAAGGTTGGTTCTCCCCGTCCGGAAAATGTCAAATAATCTACAAAATGCAACGGCAAGCGGCGTATTTCTTCAACAATCGCTTCGGTGGGAACATATTCCTTCCTAGTATGAGTGAAATGGCCAGTAAGACCAAGTTGACAATACACACAATTCATATTACATATTTTTTGAGGACTGGATAGAGGATCAATCCCAAGCGATCTGCCCAAACGCCAGGAATACACAGGGCCATAAAGATATTTGAATGGATTGATCACAAGTTCTCCTTTATTTTAAAATTTTGACTAATAGAAATAAGCCATTGAATATATAAATTATACGAGTTAGGAGAAAAAATAGAAATACGCTACTCTACGCAAATTACTACGTATGAGTACGCAATTTTCTATCAAAAAAGCTTTATTTACGACGAATGACTAAGGTAGTGGTAATGATAATAAAAAGAATTTCGCAAACAACATAGAAAATTAGAGTATTGGCAATGCCTGAGGTAAAGCCATAGGAATGCAGACCGATACTTAAAAGATTAACGCCAAACCAAGCCCACATCACAACCATCATTCCAATGACGCACCCCACGGCAAGACCTATAGAGCCTATCATCTTAGCAAATTTGGCATGAAATAACATAGCCAACCAAAGCACGATCATTAAAGCACCGTTTTCTTTAGGATCCCATCCCCAGAACCTCCCCCAGCTTTGATCTGCCCAAATGCCCCCTAAATTAGTGCCTAAAAAAGTTAAGGTTAAAGCAACTCCCATAATCCCTAAAGTAGTTTTATAAGTATTATCGAGGATATTTTCCTTCCTTCCTAAAGCTGCTTGAATAAGCCAAATATGTCCCAGCACTCCCGCAACACAGGTTGCCCCATAACCCATCGTAATAGTTATGACATGAGTGCCTAACCAAAAATTAGAATTCAATACAGCCACCAACATTTTTAAGGTGTCTCCCTCCGCGCTATATTTTCCAGCAATAAACAATAACGCAGTTCCGCTAATAGCTGAAGTCACAATCCCAAGCCACTGACGATTAAAATGTTCAATACCAAGCCCTAATAACACCGTAATAAAACCTACAAAAATGAAAGTTTCATAAAGATTGGTTACGGGTGGATGCGCCATAATAATAATACGCGCAATCATCCCCAAGGAATGAGGAATGAAACCTGCTAGGATGGATAAAAATCCTAACCAATACCAAAACTTCTTAGACGAAGCAAAAGAAATGATAAAGAATATAAAAGCTAAAATATAAAACACTTTAGCCCAAACAAAAGGCATGGATGCATGATAAGCCAACTCCAAAGGAAATTTACGGACAAGCTTAGCTTCTTCTGGTTTGAGATTACCTTTGATGGAATCTAGATATAGATGAGCAGCTATATCAAATTCAATAAGACTACCTTCTGCATAAGCCACTGCCATCTTATGCCACAAATCGATAAGTTTTCTGATTCTTTCATTTGAGAAATCCAAAGAGATGGCGCCCCATGGACTAAACCAATCATTATTCTGTTCTAATGGAATAACAGAGAAGGGTAAATTTCTATTGTTCTGGGCCCAGCGGAACATATTATTAACTGCCGCCATCAATTCCTGTTCTGATTTTGAGAACTGTTGCGGACTCTTATCTTTCAAACTAAGGGTTAACTCTTTTATCTTATCGGCTCTAAGAGCAAAATCTATAAAGCTGAATTGATCTGTTCCTACAGGCAAACCCAATTGCTCCTTGGTTTTCTTTGAGGTGATTGTAAAATCAGAATTAAGATAAGCCCAAGAGAATTCATTGGAGTAGTCGATATAAATCCGAACATTTTCAGCTACACGAATGATCTCATTTTCAACCAGACTGCGCTGATGCTCCTCAATACTTTTGGCCGCCTCCTCTAAGTCCAACATCTTAGGATAAGCTTGCCTTAACTGCGCAAAGCTATAGCGACGATGCTCTTCAGGCTTGATATTCAACGCAATAGCGATCTCAGGATTATTGATCAGAAAAACTTTATCATTAATGGTCTTATCAGGAGTGAACAAAAGTTTAGCTAGCCAAGAAATAGCATCACTATGTTCATAAGTATCTTTGCTGGAGAATTGAATCAAAAGATTGCGCGCATAAGTATCCAAAGGTTTAATTCGTCCCTCATGCAAAATAGGAAAACTCTTGAAATTCTCAAGAACCTTCCCCTTGGCAACGGCCATCGATGGAAAAATGAAACAAAAACTCAAAATAAAGGTTAGAAAAACGGATCTTATTTTCATAGTTTAGCCTTAGCAATAAATGCTTGAATAAGAAAATGTAAAGCCAAGCCTACAAAAACCATCAAACAAGAAACATACGGCATAATCCGCGCTGAATTCTTAACCACAGCCAACGTTGAAGATTGACGGCCCATACTATCAGTATCATAAGAAGCTTGATACAAGGCATAGTCCTTATAAAGTAACGGGTTATTCATATAAATACGCACCTGACGTTTAAGCGAAGCTGTGGAAATGGTAACCAGACTCTCATAATTTTTAGCCGTGTCAGTTCCAGGATGAAATTGAACTTTAAAATGATCAAGCTTTATTGAAAAAGGTAATGGGTAACATTTATTACGCAAAATAAAGTTGTAATCTCTGCCGGCAATTCTCACCGGTGTAGGTTCTTTAACAGAACCAAAAAGCAATAATGTGTGCGCTTTACCCTCAAAGAAGATATCAAAAACACCTCCTGCAATATTCTTTTCTCTCTCTTTATCCAAAGCCTTAGGTGTAATCATGCTAATTCCTTCAACAGAGATTATTTTTTCAGGTTTAGGATTATCTCCGTTATTGAACGCATCGGAACTAGGGTAATACTGTTTGACGACAATCGAAAAATCTGAACTATTAAAAGAGGGTCTTGTTCCAGGTTTGAAATTCTTACTGTCGATGGCGTTGACCTGACGGGTAGTGCCATTAACCTGCCAATAAGCTAACTCCCATTCACTGTAAGAAGTGGAAACATTGGTAACCTCTCCTTGCTTCAAATGTATGTAGGATTCTTTGGAAAGATGAAAGATAAAGAATGCAGCTGCAAAATAAAGAAGAAGACCAAGATGGGTGATCTTACTGCCTATATGAATCCATTCGCGGTGTTTACTAAAATAAGTGAATGCAGAACAAATTAAATTAACAAACAATACCCAAAGGACTAATTGAGCTCCAGGAAAAGGAAGCCATCCGCCAGCCAAGAAGAAAAAAGATGCAAAGAATCGCTCTTGAGCTGCATACAACCCCTGCTGCACCTGCGCAATCGTTCCCCAAAAAGTAAGGATGAAAAGTAGAAATAAACAAACAACGGTAATGCGGACTGAACTAAGTAATTTTATCATTATTGTTTTGAAGCCAAAGATTTTAACAATTCAAAGAAGCCGTCTCGATTTTGTTTCAGATGAACACTGGTTCCAGTTATCTTTACAAAGACAGTAGCTCCCTTATCAGAAATAATTGCAGCAATCATGCTTTTATTGGCAGAAACATTCTTTAAAGCTGTCAAATCATAAACTATCGCTTGCAGACCACCTTGGGTTTGAATGGTCTCTGCGGTATTGATGAGCTTTTGAAGATTGGTATCAGAAGATTCTATCGCGACTTGTCCCATCCAACGCTTGAGATTACCCTCCAAACCACCAGCCATCCCTGCTAAGGAAACAATAGAACAATCAATCGCATCAGGGTCTTCTTCAATATAAAAAGAAGCTAAGCGCATTGGACCCTTATTAGATCCCTGCTTCCAACCTTTAGGCAAGATCCAGGAATAAGAACTGGTTACAGATGCTCCACTTCCCATAATCGCTGGCATATCCAATCCTGCATGAGGATCTTTGCCACCAAAAGCTGCCATATCCATCCCCGCATGAGGATCATGTCCTTCAGCGATCATTTTTTGTAAATTAACTTTAGCATCAGGGGTGATTTTAGATGCCAAATCAATGCCAGCATGAGGGTTGTCCACCCTCTGTCCCTCTGTTTGCGGCATTATCACAGGAACTTCGGAGACGGTCTCTGCGTATTGACGAGGCTTTTCTTGCTGCTCACAACCTGTAATCAAAATTAAAGAAATTAGAAAAAATATATAATTCATAATTGAGAGATATTATCAAATACCTTATGCTTTAGCAACAACTGTCTCTGTGTAAATGCCTTCATCGTTACCTCTTATAGGCAACATTAGCAACTACTTTATCTTCAACCAACTTCTCAGCTTCAAACCAATCCCCCAAATGACAACCATGCTGGCAGCCGCGTCTTTCAAAAAGCTCATAAGCTTTTTCCTCAACCATTTGTATATAAGTTTGGAAATTAATATTTTTTTCCTGGGATACTTCTTTAATAGATTCTTTTACTCTATTTTTTAAGATTTTCATTTTATAACCCTCCTTGTTTAACATCCAAATTAATTATCTCAAAATTGTATAAATAATAAATACACAGAAATACGTTTAAAGATAGGTACAACTACTTACCCAAGAAACTTCTGAAGACAAAAGAAATAGCCCACCAGAGATCTCTGATGGGCTTTACCTATATTGAGAATTTACTTCAAATCCAACAAAAACTTAATATCTTCCCAGTCTAATTTCTTGCCGATACCTTCTTCAGAGAGAATCAACGCCTCTGTTAAGAAACGTTTGCGATTCTGCAGCTGAAGCATCTTTTCTTCAATCGTTCCCTTAGTAATCAAACGATAAGCCAACACCGAATTCCTTTGACCAATGCGATGCACGCGGTCAATCGCCTGATTTTCAACAGCTGGATTCCACCAAGGCTCATAAATAATAACCGTATCCGCAGAAGTTAAATTAAGCCCCACCCCTCCCACCTTCAAACTTAATAAAAACACACGCAACGAAGGATCATTGTTGAAACGATCCACCTCTTCTTGACGATTTTTACTGGAACCATCCATATAGGCATAGGAAATATTCTCACGCTTCAAATGATCCTCGATCACCTTAAGCATCTGAACAAACTGACTAAAAATCAGCACCTTATGTCCACCCGCTAAAAGCTCATCAATCGTTTCTTTAAGCAATTCCATCTTACCTGAAACACTACGATGTCCTAAATCAACACCGGCAATAATCGGATGACAACAGATCTGACGCAGTCTTAAGATTAAAGTTAGAATCACCATACGACTTTTCTCAAAACCATCTTCGCTAACACTCTTTGAAGCGATCTCGCGCGCTGATTCAGCCATCTTGGCATATATCTTTGCCTGTGTCGGCTCTAACTCACAATAGGAAATTTGCTCAATCTTAGGAGGTAAATCTTTCATAACGTCATTCTTCAATCGTCTTAAAACAAATGGTTGAATTCGATTAGAAAGCTTTTGCAGCTGCTCCTTATCCTGAAACTTAACAATAGGCACTTCATAACGCTTCTTAAAACGCTCTGCACTTCCAAAAAAACCAGGCATCAAAAAATCAAAGATCGACCATAAATCCATTATGCTGTTTTCAACGGGAGTACCCGTTACAGCCAAGCGCATAGAACTTTTTAAAGATTTAGCTACCTGAGCATTCTGGGTCGTTCGATTCTTAATATTCTGTGCCTCATCCAAGATAACATAATTAAAAACTTTCTTTTTATACAATTCGATATCCCGACGGAGAAGCGGATAAGATGTGATCACGATCTGTGCTTTATTAATCTCATCAAAAAGATCCCTACGATGATTCCCGTACAAGACCAAAACACTGACATTCGGCAAGAACTTCTTAATTTCCTCCTGCCAGTTCCACACCAAGGTTGTTGGACATACCACCAAATTAGGAAGTGTGCTTCCCTCTTCAATTTCTTTCTGAATGATCGTTAAGGCCTGTAGGGTTTTACCCAATCCCATTTCATCTGCTAAAACACCACCAAATTGAAACTTTCTTAAAAACGAAAGCCAATCCACGCCTTTTTGTTGATAATCTCTTAAAATATTTTTCAAAGGCTCTGGTATGCTTGTTGCTGTAATGGATTTGAAATTCTTTAATTCCTCATAGATCTTTGCGATCTTTTGGTCAACTTTAGATTTTAAACCAAGACTATTTAACTCCTCCATCACAAAGGGCATTTGACCCAAATGAATCCTCTTCTCCTGAAACTCTTCGTTCATCGTTTCAATGCGGTCGTAGATATCTTTAGGGATAGGAACAACTTGACCCTTCTTTAACTGGATAAAACGCTGCCCATCTTGGACTAACTTCTTTATTTTGTCGTGTGTAATTTCCTCTTCAAAACCTTTAATCTTATAAACCGCATCAAATTCAAACCAATCAATACCGCTACCAGTGACCTTAATAAAGGCTTCCAGATCCAGTTTATTAAGAAGCTTATCTTCAAACTCCACAGAACAATACACATCCATCGTATGCCTTAAAACAGGCAATTTCATTTGAACAAAATCTAAAATGGATTCCGTGTTAGAGAGAACAAATGTTTTTAAATTCCGTCCCCACTCAAAATTGCAATCACGTTGTAAATACAGAACTTGAACGTTTTCCTGATCGATATCACGCACCAACCAACTAGACCCCTCTTCATTATTAATTAAAGCAAATCTATCTAAAGGCACCTTACCTTGATAAGGATAAGATTCCTGATTGTCATACACAAAGGAAAGCTTAGCCCTCAAAGAATCCTTAATGTAATCCAAATCTAAACGACAACGCAGGGTTGACGTCTGAAAAACGAGAGGCTTTAAACAATCTCCCTCTTCAATAACTTCACAAGATGATTGGAGCCCTTTAAGCACAATGGCGATAAAATAAGGCATCTGATCTTCATCAAGAATCCGTTCATTGTTTAAGAAATCATTAAGGAAGGTGTTTGTAACGCACTCAGACATCGATTGAAAAGTTAAAATACTCTCATCAAACACCCACACCGGATGCCCCTGCTGAATAGTCGTTTTACTAAAATCTCTGTTTGGATCAAAAATATCCTTAAGAGAAGCTTTAATGCCCCACCGCCCCTTTTCAATCAAGCGGATGTTAATCCTTAGATGAATTTTATTTTGTGATTTAACATAAATAGTTTCATTCGACTTGGTGTCAATAAATTCAACACCCTCACAGCCAGCGATCACACCCAAATAAAGCGCCCATTGCATACGTTTAATACGAAACTGCGCTTGCGGTTGATTGATTGAACCTTCCACCATTAACAGTTCATTTAAAAAATCTAAAACATATTGCTGCATACTTGAAAAGGCGGAAAACTCTGGAAGATTAATCTGACGTGTGCGCATGGAATTGATCAAAACTTTTAAGTTTGTAATCACAAACCTATCTTCTCCATTAATCACAAATAATTTAAAAGCAATGCTCTTTAAATCTCCTGTAATAAATCCTGTAGTGGAGAATGCAATCTGGATCCTGGGTCTTTGCGAAGTTCTAAATTGATATTCAGGTAGAAGATAGTCAGGCTTTTTCGACTTTTTCGGCTTTTCTTCCCTTAGTAACTCCTTTTTTGGTAAAGGAACAACCAAAGCATTAGCTTTTAATTTCTTTTCATCTAAGAAAATCAACTTTGTAAAATCAACGTTCTCAGTAATGTTTACATAATGCATCCAATGTAACAAAACAGCAGCCGCATGCTTACACATTTTTCCCAAAGTAAAAGGACAAGTGCATTGAGCTATTTTAAAATCACTTACATCCTTAATACGGATAGTCACGTGAAAAGGCGTAGGTTCAACGCCTTGAACAACCCCTTCTAAGTAATTCCCTTTTCTAGCGACAGTTTTAACCGCACCTTTGTTGTAATAAAGTTTACCCCGTGAAAAAGCCATTTCACCGGCTACTTTCTCAAGACTTTTTTCATCTTTAATTAATGCCATTAACAATCCCTTTTGTAAAAAACTGATTCAGTAAAAAAAATTCTAAAAATTGGCAATCCTGTATAATAACGTCTTTTCTGAATATGTACATAAAAAAGCCCATCAAATGAACTTGATGAGCTTCTAAAACTTAAATTCTCTAATAGTCGTAGCAATCGCAAAAGACTTCTATGACTTTATCAATTTCTTAGGAGCCATTTCTCCTCTATTGCGAATAATCAATCCATCTAAGAAACGTCTTAGAAGCTGATCTCCACAGGGCCTATAATTCTCCTGTTCTTCTTTTCGGAAAATAGCAGAAATTTCGGAAGGAGAAACTTCAAACTCAGCAAGTTTGAGAATTTCAATAATATCCGTATCCCTTAAATGTAAGGCAATACGAAGTTTTTTCATAATATCGTTATTATTAATCATCCTACCCTACCCGTTCTTCTGGTTTTAAATACATATAAAGGTTTTCTACTTTTTCCTTTGCCCATGGAGTTTTATGCAAGAAAGTTAGACTAGATTTAATACTAGGGTTTTTGGTAAAACAATTAATCTTGATACGGCTGTATAAACCTTCCCATCCATGTATTTTAAGAAGCCTAGTTAATACAACTTCAAGCTTCACGCCATGTAAGAGTTCTTTATGTTGTTTTTCATCCATAAAATTTCCTAATAAAAAAGTTGTTCTTATTTCTTACTTTTCTTCTTTTTAACAACAGTCTTTTTCTTGACTACCGCTTTTTTAACAACAGCTTTCTTTGATTTTTCTTTAACTGCAGGAACACTTTTGGCTTCATTAGCAGTAACGGCAAGGGCTACGGGCTTACTTTGCATATCAATCTTTGGAGCCGTTCCGCTTTTCCTTCGAGAGAAACAATCCTTACAATAAACTGGACGTTCCCCACTTGGCTTAAATGGAATAGAACATTCCTTTTTGCAATCAGCACAAATCACCTGATACATCGGTTTTGCTTGGTTGTGATTATTATTTACTCTTGGTGTCTGTACAGAAACATTGATTGATTTCTCCAAATTAGCTAAACCATGTCCAGGCAAGACCCTATTAATAATCATATCCATCTTTTTATTAAGCAAAGCCAGTTGTTCTTGAATCTTAGAAATGGAAAGGAGTGAATCTGACCCAGACTGAAAATTATTATTCATATTAATCCTTATATTCAGAGGTTTCTGATTATTTGTTATGAGCTTTGTCTTTCTGTTCTTGCTTTTTAATTTTTAGATTATCAAACGCTTTTTGTTCTTTTTCCTTAGTATCAGTCACCCTCTGATTTGAATCTGATTGTGTTGAGGAATGCCCCCCTGTTCGATCCTTAAAAGCTTGCTGACCCTGTTTAGATTTATCAAAAATGTCGTTTTCTAATTTTTTTAAATCTTCAGGATGCCTGTAAATATTTTCATTATTAATATCCGTATAAGAGGAGTGACAATTGATGGTAATTATTTTCGTATCCCCCTCCATAACAACTGTTATGGTACAATTCCGTTGATCATTCGTAAGAGCCTCATTACAAGAAGCGATGGTAATTTTTGATCCATCTTCATTAATAACAATTCTTTTACATTTACCTTGAGCGCACACCAAATCATTGCTCAATATAAAGAATGCTATCAAAAATAATGTCCCACTTAAGAATCTTGCCATATATACCCCTCCTTTTTTAAATATGCAGAAATTCAGCAACTATCTTCTGCAAATCTGTTATCCCAATATTCTTCTTTGAACTAACCCAATAGATATCGCTAATATCAACAACAAGTTCTTTAGAAATCTCCTTCTTTCTTTCATCAAGCTTTGAAGAAATAATTTTATCCACCTTGTTTACGATGATGCTAAAAGGAAAAGAATAATGCCTAAGCCAATGAATCATCTTCATATCTAACTTTGTAGGCCCGGCCACAGCATCAATAATAAGAAAAATCATATTAAGTTTCTCTCTATTATTGAGATATTCTTCTATAATCTTACCTAAGGCATCCTTTTCATCTTTTAACCCCACAGCAAACCCGTAGCCTGGCAAATCAACGATCCAACGACCATTCGTCACTTCATAAACATTGATCGTCCTTGTCTTTCCTGGAATCTGCGAGGCATGAGCCATATTCTTTTTCTGACAAATGGCATTGATCAACGAGCTTTTGCCTACATTAGAACGCCCCAAGAAACTCACTTCTGCTCCACTACGCCCAAGCTTGTGTGGATCAACTTCAGTTTTAAAATGTTTCGTCAGAGATAATATCTTAGGAATTGAACTCATAAGCTATAGTACCATTGAATCGGAAAATAATAAAGCCCACCAGAATCTCTGATAGGCTGAATTTAATAAGAAGCTTAATTTCGAAGCTTTGTGACATCCCTTTGAATAGCAATATAATGGGTGATCTTTCCTTCATTACTCGTAAAAGGAATCACCTTCCATTCCATAATAAACTCGCTTCCATCTTTGCGATAATTCACAGCCTCTCCATGAAAAGGAGAACCAGCTCGAAGATTTTCACTTAAACGATCTAAAACCGCTCGATCCGTTTTAGACCCTTGCAAGAAAGAAGGGCTACGGCCAGCGTACTCATGCTGTTTATATCCGCTAATTTCGCTAAAGGCTTTATTGATAAAAACAATGGGATACCCTTTCTCTGCTGTTGTGATCATGATGGCATCAAACGTACGAGAAATGGCTAACCCAAAAAGCCCATCAGGGATCTGCTTAGCCTTCTCCTCTTCTTCAAATTTCTTTTCTTCACTTTTATCTAACATCGTCCCTATCCTTATTCTATTATTTCTTGATCTTAAAGATTATTTCATTTCTGCGTAAAAATGGTAGAGTCCAAGGTGGATTATAAAACGCATACTCTGCCTCTCCCATTTGCTTATAATTGTTCTTACCTAAATATGCATTAAGCTTTGCCTGATTCAGATCTAAACTGCTCTGGCTCCAAACTCCTGAGAATCTGATCGCAGCCGTTAACCCCATTTCCTTATTCTTAACTAAAACACGTGGATTATTAGGTTTTGGTAAATTATCCATCGTATATTCAGAGGGCATTGTAAATTCAACCAACCATTGATCATTCTCCTTGATCTGAGTTACCGGTGCAGTCATAGCGATTTTCTGGCCCTTTTGTTGAACAACAGGAGCCGTCATGGCAATCTTCTCTTTTGAAACATTATTGCCAAATATGTAATCCGCTAACAAACGAAACCCTGTATTGATGGCGATCTTTCGTTCACCTGGAACTTCGACCTGAGCCACAATAGCAGGAGCATATTCTCTAATTTCAATATTCTCAAATGATTGAATAACTTTATACGAAGGAATTTCAATTGTGCTCATAGTTGATCTCACATAGATTATCAGGATTACTAGTAGTAAAAAAATTCCAATCACTAGGATTATTTTATTCTTCATCCTTACTCCTTATTTGACAAACGCTGTGGGACACGACGAACCTTGGTCATATCATAACCTTGCGAATCTAATTCACCCATCAGTCGCTTATAATCTTCCTCTGGAATAGATGGTGTGCGAGCCATCAGCCAAAAATAATCCCGTTTATTACGTCCAACAATCGTCTGGCTGTAATCTGAGTTCATATGAGTAATCAAATACTCAGCCTTAAAGGGCCAAATGAATTGCATCCCCCACGTTGAATTGTTGACCTTATCAACAATAAAACCACGCGGATTGTGACGCTTAATCGGCCCCTCAAAACTTCCTTCATTAAAAGCCAATACAGTATCAATACTACCATCCGAAAGAAGCGTATACGTTTCAACCTCATTGTAAGCTTTAGCCTCAATAAAGACCGGAATACATGCAATCACATACCAAGGGCCCATAAAGCGCTTAAGATCCATTTTCTCGACAGTTTTCAATGGTGGTCTGGTTGCAGCACAGCCTGATATTAAAAACAAACAAATCACAACTGACAAATACTTTAACAAATTTCTACAATCCATAATATTCTCCTTAAAATAATTGCTTTAAAGTTTTGCTCCGATAATCAAAAATTCCATTCAGTTGTCTAACAACGATGGCCCCATTGATCCAAGGAAAAAGCCATTCCATTGGCGCTTCATAATGAATAATATCCTCCATCATAACACCCCCTAGAGCCTCATTAAAACGATGCAAATGATGCCAATAACGATACGGCCCTTTAACTTGAACATCAACAAACTGATACGGGGCTTTAATATCCTTAATCAAGGATACCCATTTAGTGGGAATTCCCAGCATTGGTCTGACACGATATTCAATCGTTAATCCATCAACCACCTGCTCTGGAACTTTAGAAACAATACGAAAATCTAAAGCTGGAGGTGTGATCCGTGATAAATTACGAGGATCTGAGAAAAATGCCCAGGCTTTTTCTAATGGAATTGGAATAAATTGCTTTCGCTCAAAAACGTGTCTACTCATCTTTAAAATCCTTTGCCTTCAACCTACTCAATAGATAAATAGGGATATAATAAGCTAACATCCACTCAAATTGCCAAAATTGCCAAGACCCCGAATAATGTTCAACAAATCCAAAGGTATGGGCTAACCCTGAGAAAGCCCCTTGTAAATATTCTCCCCCAATAAAAAGTGCTATAGGAATTTGCAACCCTAAGGTAATTAGTGCATACCATTTTCTCTGATGCCAAGTATTAAACAAAAGCCAACCATTTACCGTCATCATTAAAGAGCAAATTAGGAGAGGCCACGGAGAACTCTCAAGTAGTCCGCTATGAAAAACCGTATTCCAAGGCTCATCATTAAATAAAATATAGTACGTAATAATAGCAATGAAAAGGTAGTCTAAATATTTGATCCGATTGCGATGATCCCAAATGGGCCTAGAAGAAATAATATTAATAATCGCAAAGGCTGTACTGATAAAAACACCTTGATGGCGATCCAGGGAAGGAGCCAATAAATAAATAGCAAAAATGGATATCAATAAAACCATACTATCTTTAACCATCCTATTCATTTCTACCCCCTAACAAAGAATCTTTCATATTGGCATCAACTGGATGATCACCCACCCAGATTGCAAAGAATGCACGAGCAATATCCGCTCCCTTAATAATTCCTTTATTTTCCTGATTCACAGTAACTTGCAAACCAAGGCCTGGTAAATAATCCACAACGATTTTATCCCCTTTTCTAACATCAACATACTTGTCATTAACTCCTCTGATCTTAGGCTCCAAATCTTGGTATTCAGTTTTTGAAACATTGATTCGCACACCCTTGCTTGTCGCCCTCTGGAGTTCTTCTTTAGGAATATTCTGCAGATAAACAACTTCTAAGCGCTTGGGACAATCCGAAAGCACATCTTTAGAAGGAACACCTTCTGGTAAGTAAAGAGCAACCGCAACAATCTGAATTCCAAGAAACTTCTTTAACCCAGCTCCTCTTAAGGGCAGCAAAGAATCCCCCACCTTCTCATTCTCAGAGAAATCTAGAGAACCAACCTTATAAGCCCAAGAGGATTGGATCCCTGATAATAAAAATAAAGCAATAATGATTAACACCTTCGTCATCTTCATTTTAAATCCAGCGCTGTGTCATTGATCGTTAAATTATTTGATGCAAAATTACTGATCAGATCATCACCGATATAACCTAAAGCCCCTGTAATTAATTTCTTCTTTAGAACTTTATTCTACTCCAACATTGGTTTTGCAGGACGGGTTCTTTTTGGCCACTCATCGAAAACATTAGATGGTTTCATTAATAGTTCCCCACCTTTAGGAACATCAAAGCCAGATGCTGCAATATCCCAAACGCCAGAACCAATGCGTGAAATCATATTGACTCCCCCTTTAACAGCTCCGCAAAATATCCAAGCCAAGATATGAGGAGTTTTTTCAGAACCTGTAATCCAATAACTTCGCACTTGTTTAGGAATCTCTACTGGTGAAGTCACAATATTGAACACTCCACGTTTGATTTTTTCAACTGCAGTAGTCTCTGCATTAGCCACCGACACCATTAGAACAAAACATATCATTAAACTCAAAACAATTGAAAATACCTTCATAAACAACCCCTTTCTTTATTGAACGGGCATATTAATTTCCCAATCAACCGTAATATGATTACCAACCAAAACCCCACCTTGATCAAGAAACTTATTCCATATAATACCAAATTCCTTTCGAGCTACCACCCATTTGCCTGAAAATTTCAAAACATTCTCTCCCGTAGGATCCTTAACTAACTGAGTAGAAAAAGGGAAACTAATTTCTTTCCTTACTCCATGTAGTTCTAAAACACCCTTCACCATATATCCATTTTCAGTTTTTAATATTTCTTTACTCTGAAAAGTAATAAAAGGAAACCTTTTGGAATCGAGCAGTTGGGGGGAACGGACAATCCCGTCATTAAAAGAAAAACCAGATTTAATAGTACCCACCTCAATCTTTAAAAATACCGACTTAACCAGCCCCTCCTTAACGTCGTAATCTAAATTTCCTTGATACTTTTCAAAAGTAGCTGTGTACTTGCCAAGAGCCGCATATTTCACTGAAATAGTAACATTAGCGTTTTGGGGACTAAAAGTTCCCTCCTCTGCCTGAACGCTATTTGAAAAGATCAAAACTAATAAAAATAAAATATATTTCATCATACAGTCATTTCTTCTCTTACCTGTTTTAAAACATCAATAGCTTTGAGTGCGCTTTTTTCTTTATCTTTAATCTCCAACATAATATCAAAATCCATCCCTTGAGTTGCTCTTAAAAATTCGCTAAATTTATTAATATCTATGGTATTTACATGCTTCCCCTTAACCCCTCCAGGTGCCTGTTCTGAATAATCGACCATCATTAATCCATCCTTCTTGTCCCACGTGTCATTAGCCATCATCATGGCCTCAAATAGGGTTTCTCCCTGGTTAATACATTGATGATGGAAATTATCAAACAAAACAGGAATACCGACGGCTTCATGAATCTTTAAACAATCATTCAAAGGAAAACTTTTATCATCATTTTCAATCACTAACCGTTCTTTAACTATAGATGGCAGTTGAACATAATTCGCAATAAAACTTCTGATCGCCCTTCTGCGATCCCCATAAACACCGCCAACGTGAATCTGCAGTTTTGCAGAACTGTCTAATCCCATAAGATCCATGAAACCTGTTTGCCAAACTAAATCTCGAACGCTTGCCTCTACCACATCCTTGCGAGGAGAATTAATTAAAACAAACTGATCAGGGTGCATGGAAATACGCATATCTGACCTTTTAATTATCGATCCTATTTCTTTAAGCTCATCTTTAAATCTTTCCTGCCAGTCAACTTTTAAGACCTGATGCGAACCAAAAGGAACGATCCCAGAACTGATCCTGAGAAACATCAATCCATGTTTGATATTAAAATCCAACATCCTCTTAACATAATTTAGGTTATGCTCAACCGTCGCAATAAACCTCTCATCTGAATAAGAGGCCAATCGAAAGGTTTTATACGCCTCTTCCCCTAAACTATGATTCAAACATGGGTAACCAATTTTCATTCTTACTCCTTGATTTCTACATAAACACTTTATTCAAACTAATCAAAGAATAGCTGACTAGTAGAAAAGCGGCAACGCTCTATGATTGTGGATGTTTCATGTAGGCTAAATACATGATGGGAACACTTTAAAAAGGAGACTACATTAAAAAGGTGCGTATTGAGGAGTTTATTATTTTCCTTCAGCTAACTTGGAGATCTTTCTGATCATTCCACCAAATACGTACTCATGAATAGGTACTAAAAAATACCAATACATGATCCCAAAAAGTCCTTTGGGCGCAAACTGTGCATGTTGGACTAATTGGCAACTGCCCTCATCAATTCCTATGATCTTAAAATCAAGGAAAGCGAATCCTGGGATCTTCATCTCTGCAACAAGACTCAAATGATCATTTTCTTTAACACTGATCACTCGCCAAAAATCAAGAGCATCTCCAGGTAATATCTCTTCTGAATTCCTTCTGCCTCTCCCTAAACCAACACCACCAACAAGACGATCAATAAAACCACGCAATACCCAAAGCCATGTACCATGATACCAACCATGCTCTCCACCAATTCCAGAAACCACCGCCCAAACCTTTTCCTTGGAAGCCTTGATGGTTCTTTGACGTTTGTCTTCAAGAATAGTACCTCCTGACCATTTGGGATCCCCTTCATGAAAAGAAGCAAAATCATTGGCTCGGCCTGCATCAACCCATGATGTCTGAACATCATTGTTATGCACACGCACCAGTGCTAATTGAATGGCTTCCCTGCAATCCAACAAATCCTGTTTAATGATCTGCTGAATATTATTATTCTCACAAACCACGGGGTTCCTTAATCCTTCCGCCAATGGTCTTGCGATATAACTAGGAACAGGCGTGACCAAATGAATCCATAAGGAACTTAATCTCGGTGTTAAAACAGGCACAGGAATGATCAATCGCTTAGGCAATCCTGCTTCTTCTGCATATATTCTCATTAGATCAAGATAGGAGATCACTTCATTGCCGCCAATATCAAAGGTCTTGCCAGCCGTCTGAGGGTATTTAATGCAGCCGCTTAAGTATTCAAGAACATTTCTGATGGCGATCGGTTGATTAGGAGTGCTGACCCATCGAGGTGTGATCATCATAGGCAGACGTTCAACTAAGTATCTTAATATTTCGAATGACGCACTTCCTGAACCAATGATCATAGCCGCCCTTAGAACAGTCACAGGAACACTGCCAGATTTTAAGATGTCAGAAACTTCATGACGGGATTTTAAATGCTTGCTTAAGTCAGATCTTTCTTGACCAAGGCCACTTAAATAAATAATACGCTTAAGACCAGATACCTTGGATGCATGAATCATATGTTGAGCTGCTTCACGATCAGCTTTCTCAAAGTCAGCCGTCTCTGTATTCATTGAATGAACAAGATAAAAAGCAATATCGCAATCTTTAAGGGCATCGATCAAAGAGGATTGATCAGCTACATCCACCTGAGCAAATTGGAGCTTTGTATGCTTAGCCCAAAAGCGGCTTTTAAGTTTATCCAAGGAACGGCTACAGGCTCTGACCTCATAACCTTCTTCCAATAATTTTGGAACAAGCCTGCCTCCTACATATCCTGTTGCACCTAAAACGACAATCCTTTTCATATTATGTTCCTTTTGGTTTGATGATCAAAAAGACTGTAAAAATGAGGCTAGATTAACATCTTTATTAAGAAGACCTAATTTCTTGCGGATATTAAAACGGTGTGTCTCGACGGTCTTAAAGGACATGCTTAGGGACTTAGCTATATCTTTCCCTGAAAGCCCCTGACGTATAAGATTTGCTATCTCCATTTCCTTTGGAGAAAGCTTAAACTTCTCTCCACTGGCTTTGCGCGCAAACCCAGAAGTTAAGTCATGTAGACTCTTTTTAATCGCATCAATATGTTTGATCTCTAGACGTGAGGACTTGCTCTTTAACTTTTCTAACGAAGGCAAAATAACACCTTCCACATTAGAAAGGATATCCTCCTGCATTTGTTTCTTTTGAAATTCAATCTGAGAAACCATTTCCTGCAAGGCAATGTTCTTATCTTCGATTATCTTCTGGGATTTAATACGTTCTGTTACATCATGCTGAATGGCTAAATAATGTGTGATTTTGCCTAAGGTCTTAATGGGCTCGATATGCCATTCATTATAAAACTCAGTTCCATCCTTACGATAATTGATCGCTAAACCATGAAAAACCTCACCCTTGGATAACTGTGCTTTTAAACGATCCAAAACGGCTCTATCTGTTTTTGGGCCTTGCAACAAACGCGGCGTCTTGCCATAAACTTCCTCTGGTTTATAACCTGTTATCTTAGTGAAACCTGGATTAACATATACAATACGAGGACCAGGAGACTTAAGATTAGTATCTGTAATGATAATAGAATCTTCCGAAAAGCGTACTGCTGCAGCTAAAAGTTGATCTGAAATTTGAACGTTCATATTTTTCATCTTAACTTAAATAAATAACTATCGCAACACCACAAATAATAAGGCCTCCCGTCTATTAGAAAATAGTTATAAAAATGCATATTGACAACAAATCAGTTTAGTTTAAAATCTAATCCATCATGACCAAGAAACCTCAAAACCTACTTGAACAGTTATTTGAAAATCTGCTTTGGAAATCACGTCTAATAATTCTTTTGGCTGTTGTTTTTGGAATTATTGCCTCTACAGCTTTATTCTTAACTGGTAGTTATGAAATTTGGCATACCGTTACTCATATCATATCTCCAGAAAACCACGTAGTAGATTATTCCAAGCTCTTAATTGGAATTATTGGAGCCATCGACCTCTATTTAATTGGAATTGTTCTTCTCATTTTCTCTTTTGGCATCTACGAATTATTTATTTCTGAAATTGATATCGCACGTGGCGAAGTCAACAAAGAACATAATATCCTTGAGATTTCATCTTTAGATGAATTAAAAAATAAACTTCTGAAAGTTATTATCATGGTATTAATTGTAACTTTCTTCAAGACTGTTCTAAGTGCTAGTTTCCAAACACCCCTTGAAATGCTTTACTTTGCTTTAGCCATTCTTGCAGTCGCCACATGCACTTATTTCTTGCGCCACGAGAAATAATCTTCAATTATCTTAATAAATATTAATCTACACCAAAGAAAAAGCCCACCAAACATCTCTGATGGGCTTTATTGTAATAAACTCTATGTAGCAACCGTTAATACTTTTAATTATTTAGAATGAGGTATAAGTTCTAGTCCATACTTCGGTCCCGCCGCTAAAAAACGGGCAATCATTGCATCTGTAAGGGGCAGGTCAGTCCATATTAGGTTTTGATGCATCCGCACGTCCGGCAATCAACTCAGCAGCCGTCTTTCCTGAAATAGCAAAATGCAATTTATTCTGAACAATCCTAAAGAATTCCAATGTTTCTTCAGCTTTAGGATCATAATCAACCGCCAATTTATAAATATCCCGTATTTTCTGATAAAACCGTTTCTCGCTTGCGCGTATATCTCTAATACGCTCTAGGATTTCATCAAAATAATCTGAACCTAAGTTCACCCCTTCCTTGAGGCGATCATCATCCATGGTGAAACCTTTAACCAAATACTCATTAAGTCGCTGGGTAGCCCATTGCCTAAACTGAGTGCCACGATCAGAACGGACAC
>JAYTXU010000038.1:0-13952 GCA_043742785.1 Candidatus Omnitrophota bacterium | reverse complement strand
CTTATTGGAGGTTGCTTTGCTTATGAAATGCTCATCTCTCATCCGTCTATACCTGCAGTTTTGGCTGGTTTAATACCCAGACCAGAGATTGTGACTAATCCCACTATGTTGTATATTGCGATTGGTATTTTAGGGGCGACGGTTATGCCGCATAATTTATATCTGCATTCGAGCATTGTTCAAACTCGTGCTTATGAGCGTAATGAGCAAGGAAAGAAAATGGCGATTAAGTTTGCTACTATTGATTCAACAGCAGCTCTTCTTTGTGCATTCTTTATTAATGCAGCTATTTTAATTTTAAGCGCGGCAGCTTTTCATGGTACTGGGCATCAGGGGGTTGCAGATATCAATGATGCCTATCGTTTATTAACTCCTGTTCTGGGAGCTACTTTTGCCAGTGTATTATTTGCAGTAGCGCTATTGGCCTCAGGTCAGAATTCAACGTTAACTGGAACCTTGGCTGGGCAGATTGTGATGGAAGGTTTTTTGAATATACGCCTGCGTCCATGGATGCGACGGCTTTTAACTCGTCTAGTTGCTATTGTTCCTGCGGTAATTGTGGCAGCTATTTATGGAGAGAAAGGTGTCGGGAGTTTATTAGTGTTAAGCCAGGTGATTTTATCTCTACAATTGAGTTTCGCGGTAGTACCGTTAGTAATCTTTACATGTGATAGGCTCAAGATGGGACAGTTTGTTAATGCTGGGTGGCTTAAAGTTTTAGCTTGGACAGTCACAGTTATTATTGGCGGATTAAATATTTATTTATTATTTCAAACAGTTCGTTTATGGTTGGGAGGCTCAAATGTATAAAAAAATACTAATTCCTTTAGATAATTCTTCAACGGATAAAGCCATTCTTGATCATATTCGATTTTTGGCAAAGCTCATTGGGTCAGAGTTGATCTTGGTGCATGTCGCTGATGGTTTTGTAGCACGTTTACAGGGTGAACTTAATTTGGCAGATTCTCAAGAAATCACTGAAGATCACGCTTATTTGAATACGATCTGTAAGAGTCTGGTGGCGGATGGTTTTAAGGCCAAGGCTATTTTAGTTCAAGGTAAAGAACCTGTAGCAGGAATTTTAGACATAGCTCAATCGGAAGGCTGTGATTTGATTGCTATGGCCACCCATGGTCATGGATTTGTGAAAGACGTTATCTTGGGTTCTGTGGCGGATAATTTGAGACATAAAACAAATATACCTATCCTTATGATTCGTTCTAGTGAAAAATAACTTCCTTAAGTCGTTGCAATTCCCGTCGTAGAACCTATAATTAGTCTATGCAATTTATTAACCGTATTACTGAGGCTTTGGATGAAGAGCAGATTCTAAAAGATCTGACTGAGGGCTTAAGCGGTCATTTTGATTTAGCTATTCTTTTTATCACACCTTGGCAACCGTATGATCCTGTAAAACTTTATAATAGTTTAGCCAAACAGATTGGTGCCCGCCATTTTCTTTGTTGTACTTGTGCCGGTATTGTGGGTAGTGAACGGGAAATAGAAGGCAGGCCAGCAGCTTCTTTGTTATTAGCTCGTTTACCTTCGGTTTCGATTAATCCATTTTATTTAAATCAGATTGAATTAGAAGGCTTACAAACATCTGAAGCTTTGTATGATTTTTTTGAAGTTTATCCTAATGAATCTCCCTCATTCTTGGTTTTACCTGATCCTTTTGCTATTGATACTAATCGTTTCTTGAAAGTTCTTAATCAAGCATATAAAAATTGTTCAATTATAGGAGGTTTAGCTAGCGCTGCTTCGGGCCCGCAGGAAAATATATTGATTCTAGATGGACAGGTTTATCAAGAAGGATTGATGGGGGTTGTTCTGAGCGGTTCGGTGAGAATTGAAACAGTGGTCTCTCAGGGTTGTCGCCCATTAGGGGAAACGTTTGTTATAACAAAGGCAAAGGGTAATATTATTTATGAACTAGCTGGGAAATCTTTTTATAAGGTGATTGAGTCGGTGATTAAGGCGGGTACTGATTATGATCGTCATTTAGCTCATGAAGCTGTTTTTATTGGTATTGCAATGAACGAAAATCAGCAAAAGTTTAAACGAGGGGATTTCTTAATTCGTCCTGTGATGGCTCTTGATTCTAATAGCGGAGCTGGAGCTATTGGTGATTTTGTGAGTGTTGGACAAACGGTGCAGTTCCATTTACGTGATGCCAAGACTGCTAATGAAGATTTGCATGAGCTTTTAAGATTACAAAAAACAAAAACAGAACAAATTCCTCAAGGAGCTTTGGTATTTTCTTGTAATGGTCGGGGGTTAGGGCTTTTTAAAGAACATAATCATGATATTCGTATCATTCAACAACATTTAGGACCGGTTCCAGCCGCTGGTTTCTTTTGTTCAGGAGAAATAGGGCCCGTGGCTGGTATTAATTTTCTTCACGGATTTACTAACAGCATGGCTTTGTTTTATGCGAAATAGCGCACAAGAGTATCTTGATCAAATGCTTTCTATGGCCTCTGCTGCCGGAGAGGTGGCTATTAAGTATTTAAATAAAAGCTCACCGTCTTTAAAAAAAGATTTCAGCGTTATCACTTTAGCTGATAAAAAAATATCTCAATTATGTCATCAGGCTTTAAAAAGGACTCTTAAAGATTCTGCTCATCTTTTGATTGATGAAGAAGACCCTAACATTGGCGAATATCTTAATCAAAAGCGTTTAGATCAAACATCTTTTCTTTGGGCGATAGATCCTATTGATGGGACTCGTTTGTATGCGAATCGTATGCCGATGTTTGGTGTTTCACTGGGTCTTCTTAAAGATCTCAAACCATGGTTAGGAGTTGTTTATTTTCCTGTTTTAAAAGAGCTTTTTTATTGTGATGGCAAAGAAGCTTATTATGTGCAGAACGCATTTACTTCAAAACAAATAAGAGTAAGAATTAAACCAATCGAAGAACAACTTTCACCTAAATCCATTTTCTTTTGTAATGATACTTTTTTTAATAAGTTTGCTTGGAAAGATAAAGATTTTCATATCATGATTAATGCTTGTGCAGTTGTTAATTTATGCTGGCCTGCTATTGGTCGGGGGGTGGGATGTTTTATGAAAAGCAATTTATGGGATTTTGCTGGAAGTTGGCCTATTGCCAGGAAGGCTGGATTAGATTTTCGCTCTGTAGGGACAGGAAAATTGATAGATACTGTGCATGTAGATTTGTTTAATCGTTCACTCAAGCCATGGGAATTGAAAGAATATTATTTAATATCTAGTCAAAATAATTATTCTAAAATAAAGTCTAAAATAGTTCATTTGTCGTCGAAAAATAATTTATGCAAATAGTTGCATTCAGTTTAAATCAGTGCTATATTCGTTAATAGAAAGCCGGATGAAGTCATCATTAGTCTAAGGCCTGCAGATATACTTAGGGGCACATCAGACATAGATAAAGACAGATGACACTCCCGGCTTTTATGTTATAATTCCACCTATGTCTTCCGAACGTTTTCTTCGAATATATAAGAAATTCTATTTTGATGAGATTAAAGCGCACACACTTTTATACGGAGTTCTCTCTGGAAGTTGCAGTAGTTGTAAGGAGATAGATATTAAATTGGATGCTTTGCAGTGTCCATCTTGTAAAAATATATTTAAATATTTGGCTTTTATGAATCCTAGAGAGCATTTACCTAAAATGCTTAAGATTTCTCACGAAAGGCCGAATTTGGTTTTTGTGGATTATGATGATTTTAAGAAGGTGGAAGGTGAATTAAAAGCACGTGAAATTTTAGAATAAAGAAAGAAGAAAAGAATGGTTAAAAAAGATCGATTAATTAAATTAACACAGAAATTATTACAGTTTAATTCCGTTAATCCACCAGGAAATGAGCTTGAAGTGGCGCGTTTTATTGAAAAAGATATGCGTTCGCTAGGGCTTGATGTGAAAATGATCAGCTATGCTAAGAATCGTCCGAATGTGATTGCAACAATGAGGGGATCTTGGCCTCGCAAGAAAGCTAGCCAAGAAGCCATCTTGATTACACCGCATATCGATACGGTTCCTTTTGGGACTGGCTGGAAATTTAATCCTACAGGAGGAGAGATTCATAAGGGTCGTATTTATGGACGAGGAGCTAGTGATGATAAAGGGAATGCTGCGGTTGGAATGGAAGCTTTGCGTTCTTTGGTCGAGGACGGCGTTAAATTAAAAAGAGATGTTATTTTTGCAGCTACAGTCGATGAAGAAACTGGGAGTCATCAAGGGATAAGACCTTTATTAGAAAAGGGAGTATTGCGTCCTAAGGTTGCTATGATTACAGATTCTGAAGAGTTTGATTGTGTTGTGGCTCAAAAAGGTCTTTTCCACTGCCGTGTTCAGATTTTTGGGAAAAAGGCTCATGGGGCTTACAATTGGAGAGGGATTAATGCCATCGAGATTGCTAGCCGTGTGATTAATCGTCTGATTGCGCATCAATTTAAATTTAAGAAGCATCCATTGCTTGTTCCGCCCACTAAGAATATCGGTACCATTCGCGGTGGTGATAAGGTGAATATGGTGGCAGATTTTTGTGAGTTTGCGCTTGATATTCGTTTTCTTCCTGGGATGACCGCTAAAGGCGTGCTTAAAGAAGTAGAATCTATTATTGCTAAAGAAACAAAGAACTTTAAAGTCATTATCGATGATAGTCAAAAGCCTTATGAATTAAATCCCAAACATCCTTTTGTAAAGACTTATGTGGATGTCTGTCGTAAAATGGGCATTGAAGCTAAATTAGTGGGTAGTCAGGGAGCAACGGTCATTACTTTTTTCCAGGATTATGGAATTCCTGCTTTTTCAACTGGCTGGGGCGCGCACGGCGTTATTCATGCCAATGATGAATATGCGGTGATTAAAACTCTTTATGATGGAGCTAGAGTCTTAGAGGCTTATCTCAAAGAATACGATACTAAGTGAAAAAGATATTTTTGATTCTTTTATTTGTTGTTGTTTTTTCCATGAATGCTTCTGCCCAAGCGTTTAAGAGTGGAGAAAAGATTTATTATAACGTTGTTCAAATGGGTTTAAAGATTGGCGAAGCCAGTCTGACTTTTGTGGGAGAAGTAGAGTATCAACAACAAAAGGCTGTGCTTATTGTTTTTCATGCAAAGGGTTTTAATTTCTATGATGAGGAGAAGATTTATTTAAATCCAAGCACTTTAAAACCGGTGGCCGTGCTTAGGGATTTAAATATTTTTGGTAATAAAGAAAAAATTGAAGAAGGGTATTCCGATGGGCATTTGAAGATTGTTAAAAATGTGGGGAGTTCTCAAAGTGAACAAAGCATTGACAAAAAAGGCGGAATGGATAATATTTACGCGTTTATTTATCGCTATCGTCAAGAGGGCAACTTTAAATTGAGCGATTCTTTTGATGTTCATCTGCCAACAAAAGATATTATGATCAAAATGATTAAGCAGGTTCCTTTGAAAATTGCAGGAGAAAAATATAACGCATTTTATATGGAAAGTAATCCTGCTAAGTATAAGATTTGGTTTGATTCATCTGACAAGAAATTACCGCTTCGCATTAGTGGAGCCATAGGAGTGGCCAATACAGTAATGGTCATGACGAAATATGAAAATCAATAAAGAGTTTCCAGATAAATCAGGACATTATGGAGTTTTCGGCGGTTGCTATGCGCCAGAGACCTTGATGGGTCTTTTGATTGATTTAGAGAAAGAGTTCCAGAAAATTAAGAAAGATAAGACCTTTCAAAAAGAATTTGATTTCTATCTAAAGGAGTATGCTGGACGACCAACGAATTTATATCAGGCTAAGCGTTTAAGCGCTCATTTAAAGACTCTTAATGTTTATCTTAAGCGTGAAGATTTACTTCATACAGGTGCTCATAAAATTAATAATACGTTAGGGCAAATTATTGTTGCAAGACGTATGGGGAAGACGCGTATTATTGCTGAGACGGGGGCTGGTCAGCATGGAGTGGCAACAGCTACAGCAGCGGCTTTGTTTGGACTTAAATGTGTGATTTATATGGGAGCTGAAGACGTAGAGCGTCAATCCTTGAATGTTGTTCGTATGAAATTAATGGGTGCAGAAGTAAGGCCTGTTGAAAGCGGTTCAAAGACACTCAAAGATGCGATGAATGAAGCGGTTCGTGATTGGGTGACTAATGTGCACGATACTTTTTATATTATTGGTTCTGTGGCTGGATTTCATCCGTACCCTGTCATGGTGAGAACCTTTCAATCGATTATTGGTCAAGAAGCGCGTCGGCAATTTTTAGCAAAAGAAAAAAAGCTGCCGGATTATTTGGTTGCTTGTGTCGGCGGCGGCAGCAATGCTATGGGTTTATTTCATGCATTTTATAATGATAAGACAGTCAAAATGATTGGTGTTGAGGCGGCCGGTCATGGAGTTAATAGCCATGCCCATTCCGCTACCTTAACAAAGGGTAAGGTTGGCATTTTGCATGGCTCTAAGAGTATGCTCTTGCAGGATCATAATGGTCAAATTCAAATTGCTCATTCAGTGGCGGCTGGTTTAGATTATCCAGGGGTTGGTCCTGAACATTCCTATTATCAAGCTAGTGGTCGAGCGGAATATGTTTCTGTAAATGATAAGGAAGCGGTTCTTGGTTTAAAACTTTTATCTAGATTAGAGGGAATTATTCCAGCGCTTGAAACCGCTCATGCGATAGCGTATTTAGAAAGATTAGCCCGTCGTGTTAAAGGAAAGAAGTCTGTGATTGTCTGCCTCTCTGGCCGTGGTGATAAAGACATGAATCAAATTTCAAAATTTTTATGAACAGAATCGATCAAACATTTAAGAAATTACGCCAAGAGAAGAAAAAAGCCTTTATTGCTTTTATCACTGCTGGAGATCCTGATTTAAAAACGACCTATGATCTAGTCTTAAGCTTTGAAAAACCTGGTGTGGATATTATTGAGTTAGGAGTTCCTTTTTCTGATCCTTTAGCGGATGGCCCAACCATTCAAGCATCTTCCATGAGGGCGTTACAAAAAGGAACGTCGCTTAAGAAGGTTTTAGATTTAGTCCGCAGTCTTCGTTTAAAGACTCAAATTCCGTTATGTTTGATGACTTATTACAATATTATTTTTCAGTATGGTGAAGAGAAGTTTGTTAAAGATGCCAAAGCTTGTGGAGTAGATGGAGTTATTATTCCTGATCTTCCGCCCTTTGAAGCGCACGAGTTAATAAGCGCTTCTCAGAAGGCAAATTTAGCAACCATCTTTTTTATAGCCCCCACAACCAGTGATGATCGAGTTAAGAAGATTGCTCAAGCTTCAAGCGGGTTTATCTATTATGTTTCTCTAACAGGGGTGACAGGAGCAAGTCAATCCATTCCAGCATCGTCGTTCTCTCATTTAAAGCGAATTAAGAAATTAACAAATAAACCAGTATGTGTCGGTTTTGGTGTTTCAAATAAAGAACAAGTGAATGCTGTCTGTAAGGTGGCTGATGGGGTTATTGTCGGTAGTGCAATCGTTAAAGAAATCCTGAAAAACGCTAAAGATAAGAACTTGGTATTAAAAACAGCTCGTTTTGTTCAAACACTATCCGCAGCAAGGTAATATGCGTAAAGTTACAACACTCGATAATAAATTAAGAATAGTTACTCAAAGATTAAAAGATCGCGACAGTGTCTCCGTTGGCGTTTGGTTTGGTGTTGGCGGCCGTTATGAGAATCCACAGAATAAGGGTGTTGCTCATTTTATGGAGCACATGGCTTTTAAGGGGAGTCGGAATTACTCTTGTGAAGCAATAAAGCAGCTTGTGGAAGGGGTGGGAGGCAATCTCAATGCTTTTACTGGTGAAGAAGAAACGTGTTATTACGCCAAGGTTCCCCGCAAACATTTAAGTCGAACATTTGATATTTTAGCTGACATTAGTTTCTTCCCTCAAATTGCTAAGAGTGATTTGGAAAAAGAACGCACGGTCATCTTAGAAGAAATTAAAATGTATTATGATTTACCGCAGTATTACGTGATGGAACTTTTAGAAGAGCTTCTTTGGCCTAATCATTCTTTGGGTTCAAGTTTAGCTGGAACCCCTCAAACGGTAGGCTCTTTAAGCCAGTCAGATTTAAAAGGTTTTCAACAGCGTTATTATGTGCCGGATAATGTAGTTGTTTCTCTATGTGGTGATATTAAACATGAAGAAATTGCGGATATGGTTGCCAAGAAGTTAGGAAAACTCAAAGGAGCAAAGCAAGATCATTATCTTTCAGCGCGTCGTGAACAAAAGGCTGCTTCGGCTAAATTCTTTGTGAAGAATACAGAACAGATGCATTTAGCTTTAGGATTTTTGGCCTATGAAACTAATCATAAGGATTATTATGTGTTGGCTTTGTTAAGCATTATTTTAGGCGGGAATATGTCTAGCCGTTTATTCAATGAGGTGCGTGAACAAAGAGGGCTGGCTTATTCGATTGGAAGTTCTTTAAAAAGTTTGGATGATACAGGTGTTTTTATGATTCGTGCAGGGGTTGATAATCATAAGATTGAAGATGCTTTGGATGTGATTTTGAAGGTTCTACGCAAAGTAACGCTTAAAGGAGTTTCTCAAGATGAACTAACTCGAGCCAAGGAATATTTTTGTGGTCAATTTTTATTAGGTCTTGAAGATACAATGGACCATATGATTTGGATGGGAGCGGGGCTTATTAGCCGAGATAAAACTAACACCCCTGAGACTGTAGTTAAGAAAATTAAAGCAGTTAGCTTAACGGATATCCAAAGGGTGGCTAAAGAAATTCTTTCTCCTAATCGTTTAAATGTTAGCTTAATTGGGCCTTTGGATGATAAACAGCAGGGAAGATTGAAGGATATTGCGAAGATTGATTAAAACCTATTGATATGTTATGATTTCGTCGCTTATGAACACTCAAACACCTCTTATTACATTAACAGATTCTGCTGTCGAAAAGATTAAATCCATGATGCTCAAGGAAGGCAAGGAAGGTTATGCCCTGCGTTTTGGTCTGACAACCGGCGGTTGTGCCGGACTTTCTTATGAATTAAAGTTTCAGAAGAATCCTTATGAGAACGATATTGTTTTTGATCAAAAAGGTTTGACGGTGATTGTTAATCAAGAAAGCGTTGAACTTGTCAAAGGCGTTCAAGTTGATTACGTTGATACTTTGCGTGAAAGCGGTTTTAAATATAGTAATCCTAATGCCAAATCTTCATGCGGATGCGGCACTTCATTTAGCTAATCCAATCCAAGGAAATTTATGACCCCCCAAACATTAGCTGTTAAGAAAGAAGTTCTACCTGATGGTCATCAGTTGAGTTACGAGCCTTTACCTGGTTCTTTGAAGATTTATAAATCAGGAAAGATTTATAAGGATATTCGAGTGCCTTTCCGTCAAATTGCACTTTCTTCCACACAAGATCATAAGGGTAAGGTGACGATTAATGAACCAATTTCTCTTTATGATACATCAGGTCCGTATACCGACAAATTAGTTAAGGTTGATATTACCCAAGGATTGCCTCTTTTAAGACAGGCTTGGATTTTAGATCGTCAAGATGTAGAGGTTCTTCCTGAGTCTAGTTCTCAATATCGTCAAGAACGAGAGAATGATTTAGAAGTTGCTTCCATACGCTTTCCATCTATTAAGAAACCATTGCGTGCTAAAGGTGGCGCTAATGTGACTCAAATGCACTATGCTCGTCGTGGAATAATTACTCCTGAGATGGAGTATATTGCGATCCGTGAGAATTGCGCGCCTGAATTTGTTCGCGATGAAGTAGCCCGTGGTCGTGCGATTATTCCTTCCAATATCAATCATCCTGAAATTGAACCTATGATTATTGGGCGCAACTTTTTAGTGAAGATTAATGCTAATATTGGAAATTCTGCTATTTCTTCAAGTATTGCTGAAGAAGTTGAAAAGATGGCTTGGTCTATTCGTTGGGGCGGGGATACTGTGATGGATTTATCTACAGGAAAAGATATTCATGAAACCCGTGAGTGGATCTTACGCAATTCACCGGTTCCCATTGGTACCGTGCCTATTTACCAGGCTCTTGAAAAAGTGAATGGTAAGGCAGAGGAGTTAACTTGGGAAATTTATCGTGACACTTTGATCGAGCAGGCTGAGCAAGGCGTTGATTATTTCACAGTTCATGCGGGTGTGCTTTTACGTTATATTCCGCTAACAGCTAAGCGTATGACAGGAATTGTCTCCCGTGGCGGAGCGATTATGGCTAAATGGTGTTTAAGTCATCATAAAGAGAGTTTTCTTTATACGCATTTTGAAGACATTTGTGAAATTATGAAACAGTATGATGTGTCTTTTTCTTTAGGAGATGGTCTTCGTCCAGGAAGCATCGCTGATGCCAATGATGAGGCACAGTTTGGGGAACTTGAGACCTTGGGAGAATTGACGAAGATTGCTTGGAAGCATGATGTGCAAACCATGATTGAAGGTCCTGGTCATGTGCCTATGCATTTGATTAAAGAAAATATGGATAAGCAATTAATGATTTGTCATGAAGCTCCTTTTTATACCTTGGGCCCTTTAACCACCGATGTCGCTCCTGGCTATGATCATATTACCTCCGCTATTGGAGCGGCTATGATCGGTTGGTTTGGCACAGCCATGCTTTGTTATGTGACTCCTAAGGAGCATCTAGGTTTGCCTAATAAAAAAGATGTTAAAGATGGAATTATTGCCTATAAGATTGCGGCTCATGCAGCTGATTTAGCCAAAGGTCATCAAGGTGTTAAAGATTGGGATAATGCGCTTTCTAAGGCTAGATTTGAATTTCGCTGGCAAGATCAATTCCATTTAAGCTTAGATCCAGAGACAGCTCAGGCATTTCATGATGAAACTCTGCCTGCTGAAGGAGCTAAACTGGCGCATTTTTGTTCTATGTGCGGACCGCATTTTTGTTCAATGAAAATCACTCAAGATGTGCGTGATTTTGCTGAAAAAGGTCTTCAGGAGAAAGCTCAGGAGTTTGTTTCTCAGGGTGGAAAAATATATTCTTAAGTCAGAAATTTGCTCGGATTTTTTATTGTAAGCCGATAGGATTATGATATACTGCAAATCAGGTAGTTAAATTTCTATCTAAAAGGACTTAAGAGTGTGAATAATAGAAGGCAAAATCCACGTTTTGTGTTTAACGAAGCTGTGGGTTATCAAAGAGGGGGAGGTCTCCCTTTAGAGGGTTCGTTGGCTGATGATATTAGCCAAACGGGATTAAGACTTAGTGTACATGAGTTTATTCCGTTAAATACTGTTCTTGAATTGAAAATTCAGCTTCCTGGTCAATTTCAACTTATTCCTTTTTCAGCAAAGGTAGTTTGGGTTAAAGAAATACCTTTCCGAGATGATGCTTGGGAAGTAGGATTAAGTTTAGTGACTAGCGAATCGTTTTCATCAGCCATTCGAGATTATGTTAGTATTAATCGTCTTGAATCTTTGTCTTAGTCTCTTGCGCTTTTAAAATATCAGATTTTAGATGCCCGGAGGAAAAAGTAATAATAACTTTTGAAAGGAGTTATAGTTTTATGGCCGAAGCAACAAAAAAACCAGTTGTTGAAGAAGTAAAAAATTGTCCTGCATGTAAAAAACCTTTAAAGAAAGCCAGACGTTTCTTTCGTAATGGGGCTTATTATTGCAATAGCAATTGTTTTAAGAAGGTAGATGCAGATGACAAGGCCGCTAAGGCTAAGGCACAAGCGGAAGCTGTTCCAGCAGAAGAAGCTAAGGGGTAGTTTAAGTGAAGATGCAGAATTCACAAGGAGATGAACGTCGTCGACATGCGCGATTAGAGCATGCGATACCGCTTAAGATTTCCAGTGGAGATCTTGATATGGTCACTGAGACTAAGAACTTAAGCTCTTCTGGAGCGTTTTGTTTAGTCAATAAATTCATTCCCCCAATGACTAAGTTAAAATTGTATTTTTTGTTACCTTTAAGATGTAATAATAAGGTTGTCAATAAGCGGATTAGCTGCGAAGGAGTTGTAGTTCGTAGCCAATCAGCTGTTGATCAAGAATTTTTTCATACGGCAATCTTCTTTAGTGATATTTCTTCTCGCGATAGTCAGATTATTCATGAGTTTGTAGAATCTTCAATGCATCCGCATGAGCCTTCCCACAAGTAATACTCCTAATAGGACATCTGTTGAAATCCTTTATGAGGATGAAGACTGTATTGTTTTTTATAAACCAGCAGGTCTTTTGACAATTCCTACAGATAAAGATGAAGAGAACACTCTTGTTTCTTTGGTTAATCAACAAAGAAATGAGGCTGTTCATTTACATCCGGCACATCGTTTAGATCGGGACACATCTGGGGTTATTCTTTTCGCCAAAGGTAAGGAGCATCAACAAACCTTGATGCAGGCTTTTAAGGAAAAAAGAGTTAAAAAGACCTACATTGCTTTTGTACATGGATATGTTAAGGAAACTGAAGGAAAAATAAGGATTCCTATTAAAGATTTTTATCAAAGAAAATTTCAAAAGAATTTACCTCCTCAATCGGCATTGACCTTGTATAAAGTTCTTGAGCATCGAAAGCAATATACTATTGTTGAAGTTAATCCGATTACTGGACGCACCAATCAAATTCGTATTCATTTTACAAAGATTGGGCATCCTCTTGTGGGAGAAGATAAATATATTTTTCGTAAAGATTATGAGTTACGGTTTAGACGTACTGCTTTGCATGCGATGCAATTATCTTTTCCACAGCCGGTGACAGGTCATATGATTATGGTTGAAGCTCCTTTAGCACAAGATATGACTAATTTTCTAGAAAAAACTCCTTAGTTGCAGTACAATTGCCACATATGCAAATAGCTCATCCTCTCGAATTGATAAAACTACTTGTTGAAATTTTCATTCTTTGGTTTGTCTTTTATCGTATTCTATTATTCTTTCAAGGTACACGTGCTTTTCAAGTTCTTCAGGGAATTGCGTATTTAATTATTGCTCTTTTAATTTCGCAAATACTGGGATTTGAAGTTCTTAATTGGTTATTGAAGAATTTCTTTTCTATTTGGATTATTGTGATTGTGGTGATTTTTCAGCATGAATTGCGTTCGGGTTTAGCTCGTTTAGGACGGCAGCATTTATTTAGTGTTTCTTTAGGGGAGTCGGAGTTAAAGGCTTTAATAGAAGAAGTAGCGGATGCTGTCTATCGACTGGCTAAACGTAAGACGGGGTGTTTAATTGCGATTGAGCGTCAAATGAAATTAACGATGTATATTGAAAGCGGAGTTCAACTGGATTCCAAGATATCTTCGCTACTCTTACAGAGTATATTTATGACGCAATCCCCCTTACATGATGGAGGAGTAGTTATTTGTGGAGAACGAATTGCAGCTTCATCTTGTTTATTTCCGTTATCGGATAATCCTTCGGTTAGTAAAACAGTTGGTACTCGTCATCGTGCGGCGTTGGGATTAGGCGAGCACACAGATGCTTTAATTACGTTGGCTTCTGAAGAAACAGGGGATGTTAGTGTTGTTTTTGAGGGGCGCTTTATTAAGATTGATGATCAGCAGCATTTAGAGAATTTACTTAAAGAGTTTCTTGATCCTCCTAAGAAGGTGAAAGCATGAAACATTGGTTTGAATCTAATTTATTTTTAAAGTTGGTGTCATTAGCTCTTGCTATTATCACATGGATTTATGTTAAGAATGGGTAGTTTATGGTGAAGTTAGGAGTTAACATAGATCATGTGGCAACCCTGCGTCAAGCTCGCCTTGAAACTGATCCTGATCCTATTTTAGCCGCCCGCATTTGCGAGGAGGCAGGCGCACATAGTATTGTTGCTCACCTCAGGGAAGATCGTCGTCATATTCAAGATATGGATATTGTACTTTTGCGTAAAAGCATTAAGATTAGATTTAATTTAGAAATGTCTATCTCTCAAAGTATCGTTAAAGTTGCTTTGCAAATTAAACCAGATCAAGCAACCTTGGTTCCTGAAAAGAGACAGGAAATTAC